>JAMCWO010000283.1 GCA_023481165.1 Planctomycetota bacterium
TAACTTGTTTCTGAAATTGCGGGTCTTCCTCGCCAAAAGACATGAGCCAAGTCGCTCAGACGCCATTCGCCGGCTATGAGCAGAGCATTTCAAAGGCCCTCGACCTGGTCGGGGCCGGTCTGCGGCTGCCCCGGAAGGGTCTGATAATCCTCAAGCCCAACTTGACAAATCCGTCGTCGCCGCCGGTGACAACGAGCGTGAAGGCTGTGGAGGCCGTGTACCGATACTGTCGCGCCCACACGGGTGCCGAGAGCGTCATCGGCGAAAGCGCCGGCAGCGGACGCACGTGTGATGTTTACGGCGCCCTCGGCTATGCCGACTTCGCCAAACGGGAGGGCCTCCGTCTGATCGACTTCAACGAGGCCGAGACGGTAGAGCTTCAGAATCCTGATGCTCTGTGCTGCCGGTACCCGGCGTCTTCCGGTGCCCCATAGGACCAAGCCAGACTCTTCCCCCCTGTATACACGTAGTTGTCCGCGAACGTGCAGTTGATGACCCGCAGCGCGACACGATCGCTGAAGACAGCGCCTCCCGCGAAAGAGCAGCGGTTGCCGGTGAATACGCAATGGATCATTGTGACGTCGGGTGCGTCGGCATCGGCACCGGGGGAAGGCTCCCGGGATAGATGTATCGCGCCGCCGGACCGGGCCAGATTGCCGCTCAAGGCGTACATCTCCAGCGTCAGGGGCCCCCCTGCGCTGCTTATGGCCCCACCTTCCGCACTCACCACGTTCCCGGCCCACCGGCACTTTGTCGCGGCGAGCGAGCCTTGCTGGTGATAGACAGCCCCACCTCGCGGGGCCGTGTTCCGCTCGAACGTGCAGCCAGTGAGCGAAACGACGCTGTCGACACTACAGATCGCGCCGCCCAGACTGGAGGCTTGATTCGTGATGAAACGACAATCGGCCAGCGTGAGATGCGCCGCGGAGACATGGATTGCTCCTCCGGCAACCGTGGCGGAGTTTTCGCGGAACACGCAGCTCGAAAGGCTCGGTTCCCCTCCTTCACAAAGCAGCGCACCCCCGCTGAGCCTCCGGGCGGAGTTCTGCTTGAAAGTGCAGTTCATCACGCGCGGGCTGCCACGCGCGTTGTGCATGCCGCTTTGGATCGCTGATTGAATGGTGAATCCGTCCAGCACCGCCGTGGCATCGGTATGGCGGCTCTCCACCACGTACAGACTGTTGTCGTCGCGTAGAAACTCGGATGCGGGACTGCCCGGTTGCCAATCGCTGCTGTCGTTCTCCTTCAAATCGCCACTCAGGATGGTCTCATACTGTCTCAGACTTCGCACATTGGGATCCCGCGCCGGGACGCCGGCGAAACCGCCTCTGATCGCCACGCCATTTGTGAGCCGGAACGCCACGTTTGGCAAGCCTGATGGGCTGATCTCGACGCCGTGCCCATGCGCTGCCGCTACGCGGGCATCTTGGTCGGGTCTGTACCGCCCTTGCACCACCCGGACCTCGTCCCCTAACCGGGCTACAGCCAACGCGTTCTGCAGATGGACGAAGGCATTGGCCCAAGACGAGCCGTCGTTCGCACCAGCGGCGTCATCGTCAACATAGATGACCTTCGCCGTTGCACTCGCCGCCAGGCACACCGCAAGGATACAGACGGTTGACACAGTTCTGAGTTTTCCTCTCGTTTCCATGGTCCGCTCCTTTCGATATGAGATGATGGAATAATGAAGTGGCAGCGACAAGTCTTTTGGCCTTGCCGCTGCCATCCGCTGTGATGAGACTATGAATGTATGATGCCCCACTTATCTTTCTCTCACTCGTGCACACCGGTCAGGACGACCTCGCCGATCTTCCGGCCGGACATAGCTACGCATCCCGCCGGATTGCGCGCAAAGCATGCGCTTGCGGCGCCGTCAGGCAACGAGGGCGACGGTGAGGAGGGACCGTCCGCGCAGTCCGTACCCTTACCGGTCGCTACGCCGCAAGCGCAGCATGATCAGGTTGTACAGAGCATTACCGCGATCGAAGGTGGGCGGGTATGAAATGGACCGAATGATGAAATATGATAGCGAAACAAGTTATGATGGTGTTGCTTGCCCGCCTTCGTATCTCATTTTTCCTGAAGTGACCAATTCAGGTATCGCGGTGTCAACAAAAAACCGCGGCGGCGACGAGATTTTTTGCGACCTCCCGGTCGCCAGTCACGGCTCTACGATCTGCGTGTGGCCGGCCGCCGGGACAGACACCGGGCCGACCCGGGCACGCGCCGCCCGGTAGATCACGATCTGGGCCCCCCCGCCCAGGCCCACGAGACCGACGGCGAACCAGTATGGGGCGTACAGGCCCACGTGCTGGGCCAGGTAGCCGCCGGCAAATGAGCCGATCGTCAGTCCCAGCGAGATCGCAATCTCGTGAATGGCCATGCGGGCGGAGCGCCGGCGGCTCGCCGAGGCGCCGTAGTACAGGTGGGAGCTATAGGCGAAGCCGTAGGCAGCCCCCAGGAGCACCGACGAGACGAGAAAGACACTCAACGTCCTGCCATAGATGGTCAACAACAGCACCACCAGCAGCAGCACCTGACCCACCGGCAAGAGAGCGGGTTTGAAATGCCACTGGGCCCACCGGCCCGCCGCCATCAGGGCGGCGCAGTTGCACAGGGCATAGACCGTCAGGTACATGCCAAATTGGGATTCCGCGTACCCCAGGTCCCGGAAGACCAGGGCAAACTGCGAGCGCAGGATGGCATACGAGGCGCACACGCTGAACAGGGCCACGCGGGACATCCAGCGGCAATCGGCCAGCAGATGCATGTCGTAGGAGATCTCCTTGACGCCGGCGGCCTGCGACTGGCCGGCTCTGCCCGCCGTGCCGTCCCGACCGAAGCTCAGCAGCAGCAGCGATAGCAGGACGGAAACGGCGGCGGCCGCCAGCGGCAGCACGGCGTTGATCTCAAACAGCCAGCCCCCGATCAACGGACCGATGGTTGCCCCGCCGGACCATGCGCCGTTGTAGCGGCCGAACCGCCGGTTCAGCCGCATGCCCTCGTAGTCGGCCGAAACCCAACTCATCAGGAAGGGCCAGTACAGGGCCATGGCGCTTCCCCCGACACCGCCGGCCACGATCAGCGCCCAAATCCAGACTAGACCCCGGGCCTCGGCGTGAAACTCGGTCCAGAGAACACAGAGACTCATCACGGCAGTGGCCGTCAGGGCCACCGTCGCCGCCGACAGGGTTGTCCTTCGGACCCGCAGGTGACCAAACCGCGAGCCGGTGACCAGCAGAGCGATCATATAGGCCAGGTTGTTGACGGCCGGGGCATAGCCCACGTGAGCGGGCGTGCCGCCCATGTAGCTCAGCACGAAGGGCATGGCCGTCCACGCCACGCTCAGGCTGATCGCCATCATGAACGCCGCCCCATAGAGCGGCCAGGCACGACCATGAGGGTCGTGCCGCAAGTCCGTGCTCTCTTCAGACATCCTGCTGATGCTCCAAACTCCTTGATTGTAGCATCCGGGTCGCAGCATGCCAGTAGGGGCGAATGATTATTCGCCCGTGCGGGCACTTGGGGACACTGTGGACGTGGTGGACTTCGTGGACAAGGTGGACGCGGGGCTGGACTGTTTACGCCGTCCACACCATCCACAGGTAGGGGCGAATAATCATTCGCCCGTATGGGGGTTCCTGCCGGCCGGCAGGCGTTGCCGGCAGTAGTCGATCCGTTTGGCGATCTCTGCGGCCAGCCGCTGGTCGCCGGCGGTCTGCGCGATCCGCAGCGCTTCCTCCAGGCAACCGAGGGCCTTCTCCATCTGCCGTGTCGCGGCGTAGCTGCCGGCCAGACCTACCAGCGCATCGGTGTCGCGCGGCTCAAGCCGCAGAATCCTCTGAAAATGGGCGATGGCCTGGTCGTGCTGTTTCAGCCGGGCCAGAGTCGTGGCCAGCTGGTGGCGGACGGTCTTGTTGGCAGGGTCGCGATTCACCGCCTGGGACAACTGCTCCAAGCCCTCCTGGACCGCCCCCTGGGCACACAAGGCCACGCCCAACTGGGCCTGAGTCAGAGCGTCCTGGGGCTTGAGTTGTGCGGCTTGGCGATAGTGCTCGAGGGCCTCGCCCCGCCGGCCCAGTTCGTCCAGCAAGAGAGCGGCATTGTAGTGGGCTTCGTAGTTCTGGGGCTGGAGCTGGGCCGTTCGCAACCAGCATCTCAGAGCCTCCGGTTTATTGCCCCGGCGGAATTCCGCCACACCGAGGTTGAAGTGCGCCTCGTGCATATCCGGGGCCAGTTCCAGGGCCCGATGCAGATGACGGATGCCCTCCTCCAGCCGGTTCTCGGCGATGTAGACCGCCCCCAAGTCCACCTGCACTCTGCCGTCGCTCGGTTTGACTTGGGCCGCCTCCGACAGATACCGGATCGCTTCTTCATATTGCTCGCGCCCAAACAGGGCCAGTCCCAGATATTGGAGGGCGTCACCGTTCTTCCGATTGAGCTCCAAGGCCTTTCGGGCCTGGCGCTCGGCACCGTCAAAATCCTGCGATTTGTAGTACTCCCAAGCGGCCCGGGCATAGGAGACATCGTCGATGAACTGCTCGCGAATCTGCCGCATGGCCGTGGGAGCGGCATTGACAAACTCCGGGATATTGGCCGCGCGCTCGGGAGCGGTCAGGCGATCCAGAACAACCGGCGGTGTGCTCTCACCCTGCTCATCGATGTGAGTCAGATAGAGCCGTGTGTAGGCAGAATCCGGTTTGCCCGAGAAGACCAGCCATTTGCCATTCGGAGAGAAGCTGTGCCAGGAATTCATCCGTTGGGTGTTGGCGAGCAATCTCCGGGCTTCGCCTCCTGCGGCGGGGATGATGTACAGTTCACTGTCCGGCTGAAGCAGCATGTAGTTCTGAGCTTGGCAGAAGACAATCCATTTGCCGTCCGGGGAGTACTTGGGGAAGAAGTTGCTCTTGCCGTTGAAGGAGGCGCCAGCGAGCGGTTCCGCCTTGCCGCCCTTGCCCTCGTTGAACGGGATGCGATAGAGATTGAATTTGAAAGGCTTTCCGTCCACCAGGAATTCCCGGCAGTCCTCCGGGCTCAGCAGTATCTTGCGCTTGTCGCCCGGCTGTCGTACTTTATGCGCCTCCGTCGCGGCAAAGACGATATATTTCCCATCCGGGCTCCAAGTCGGATTGCTCTGGACCAGCTTGGGATCATCAGCTCCCGGCAACGACTGGAAGGTGCGGGTCTGACGGTCATACACGCACAGAATCCCCTTGACCGGAAAGAACAGTTGCGAGAAATCCAGGCCCGGCTTGGGGACAAAGACCGACTCGTCTTTGACGGTACTGACCACGAATCTCCCATCGGGAGAGACCTGCGAGAGCAACCCGAAGGTTGGCTCCTGTTCGTCCTTCCTGTAATCGCTCCAAGTGATGATCGTATCCTTGTCAAGGGTCATGGACTCGTGGACCGCAGCGATGGCATAGGAACCCTTGTCATTGGCGTAGTCGATGTCCATCCCGAGCACCGCGCCGTCGGCGGAGAACGAATGGCAATTGCCACATACCGGCAGCTTCTCCAGCACCACCGGCGGAGGTTGCGTAGAAGAGACGGCCCCGAAGCGCCAGCGAATGGTGGTGGGGTCCTTGACGGCATCGGCAAAGGGCAGATTCACCTCCCGGTAGAACAGCGGTGCTCCCACCTCATCTGAGGAAGTCCGGATCGCGACTCGTCCGACGGACAGAGCCTCCGCCGGTGTCTGGCGTTGGATCCCGATCACGGTCACGACTGCCGGCGTCTGGCGCGAGCGGCTCTTGATCTTCTCCCAAGCGGCCGGCTCCGGCCGCCATTCGGATTGCGGGGCAAAACAGTTGAGGCGTCCTCCGCCATCGGCAAACTCAATCGTGATCAGCCACAGGTCGGCGCGAGCGTTCTCATCCTGCCAGCGAAAGGCCGGAGCGCTGATCTCGGGCGGGAACAGAGTTCCATCCAGCGGATAACTAATCAGGACTCGGCTTGGGGGTGTCGCCTGAGATAAGGACTTCAGCACCTCTCGTGGGTCCGGCCCGGTTCCATGAACCCAAAGAACCACCAGACACGCGGCGGCGATGACGACCGCGGCAGCTACTCCCAACAGCAGGTTTCGCACGGGCTTTCGCACAGTTGCCTGACTCCACCTCAACAAGCCGGCGACAGACCAGAACGACTCTTCCCCGAACGGCTTTCGCTATCACTTCGCGCCGGCAGCCTTCGCGGCCACCTGCTGCCTCTTCGTCAACAAGTACTGCAGCAGGGCCGGATCGTCCCTGGCCAGTTCGAGCGCTGTATCCAGATACTGGATCGCAAGATCGTAGCGCTGCTGCAGAAACTGCAGCCGTGCCAACTTGTCATGGACGCGCGCCTGGCCGGTGCGCGTCTGCATCGGCAGCGCTCTTCGCAGCACTTTCTCCGCCTCCGGCATGTCGCCCCGTTTCTCATACATGTCTGCCAGGTTTTCGTAAGGGACAAGGAGACCGGGATTCCATTGTGTGGCCTGCTCGAAGGCCTCCGCCGCCTGATCATTCTGACCCAGGCTCCGCCGGCATACACCCAGATTGTTCCAGGCCGCGGCATTGCGCGGCTCGACTTTCAGAAAAGACTCGTACTGCTGGGCCGCTTGGGCGAAACGACGCAGAACCATGTACTTCTGCGCGAGGCGTGAGCGCAGATCCTCCGCATTGGGTCTGTCCGCGACAGCCTTTTCCAGGGCGTGGATCTCACCGTCCAACTCAGCCAGGATACTGTCTACATCCCGGTCGCGGGGGTTCGCCTTCTTGGCCAACTCGAACGCCCGGCCGACGACTTCCGGGTCCCCCTGAAGCAGGCCGACCATCCCCCGCAGCGTATACTCCGTCCCTTCGCAATACTGCTGCAGGATCGCCTGCGGCGACTCGGCCGGTCCCGGCGCGGTGACGGCGTTCGTCACGTAAGGCGCGATGGAGGTATGGTGCGTGCAGATGGCATCGAGCACGGCCAGCCAGCAGGCTTCCGAATCCCGTTTGATCGTGACGCCGAACTCCAAATGCGGCCGGTCGTCTGTATGCAGCGGCCCTTCACCCCCGAGCTTCCGGAGACCCTCTTCCGTGACTACAGCACAATCCACGAAGTCGTAGGGAGAGTAGATACTGATCCCGCGCAGGTCCGCCGCGAGATCGCTGCGGCTCATCCGTTCGCCGATACGCTTCAGATCGAGCTGCATGGGTTCCAGTGTTCCGAGCAGGACCGCGTGCTTGTTCAGGCAGTTGTTGACCATCCATAGTGAGCTGTGCGGCATGGCGGCCTGGAAACTGCGGACGATGATCTGAATATCCTCGGGCCGCAGGTCGATAGGCACCCAGCACGAGAGCACGCCGCCCGGCTTGAGATGGTCGCGGCACGCCCGGAAATGATCGTAGGTGTACAGCGCTGAGCTGCCGGTCGTCCCGGGATAGGTCGAATCATTCATGATGACGTCGAACTTCTCTTTCGTGAGCTTGATGAAGTTCTTGCCGTCCATGATGATCTTGCGGAGCCTGGGGTTCTCGTACGAGCGGCGGTTGATGTCCTGAAAGAACGTCCCCGCCGTAAAGACGCCGGGGCAGATATCGACGATGCTGTAGTGGGCGGCCCCGGACGCCAGTCCGATGCCGCACGTTTCGCCGCTGCCGTAGCCGATCTGCACCACATCCTGCGGATTCGGGTGCACCAGCAGCGGCGCATAGGCTTGCAGCTTCTGGGTCGTCCGCAACATCAGATCCATACCGGCGACATCGACGCCGTCCACGGCGATCAGGCGGTCCCCGTCCGGCAGGTCGTGAACCGTTACAGTCCCCGTGACCCCATCGTCGATGAAGACGATTTTGCTCGGGTAGTGGTACGTGTTCATCGTGCGCAGGAAGACATCGGCGTCGATGTATACCAGGCCGGCGACGATCATAATAACGACACTGGCCGAGAGGGACAGGCCCCAAAGCCTTCGACGTCTGCTCGACCACAGGATCAAGGATGCCGCGAGGACGAACAGGACCGCCACGACGACGAAGAAGCTGTACCGCAGGCCCAGCAGCGGGATCATGAGGAAACCTGCCACGAACGAGCCGCTGACGCAGCCCATCGTGTTCCACGCGTAGACCTGGCCGACGCGCCGGCTGACTGTGTCCCACGCGGGGGCGCAGACCTGCACCGCAATCGGAAAGACCATACCCATCAGCAGCGTCGGCACGAAGGTCACCGCCAGGGCATCGAGGAAATGGGTCGCCATGTCGGCGAAGAAGGAGACGCGCGGGCCGATCCAGTGCTCGATCACGAACAGATCGATATGCCACAGCAGGCCCAGCAAGGGAATCGAGCCGGCGACGGAAAGCGCCAGCAGGAACTCGACCACCCCAAGGCTGAAGATCGGATTCTTCAATCGCGGCACCAGGAACCGGCTGGAAATCAGGCTGCCTACGGCCAGGCCAAAGATAAAGGACGTGAGCATGCAGGCAAACGCATACGCGGAGGTCTCCAGAACGAAGACCAGCAAGCGCGTCCACAAGACTTCCAATGCCAACGCGCAAAATCCCGCGACGAAAATGCTGAGGAGGACCACCGTCTGGACGCGGGCGTCCGTCTGCAAATTGCTTTGGACAGCCGGTAACGGCTTCCGACTCTTGTCCGGCTGAGGATCGGCGGTGATACGCCGCGGCTTGATGCCGAGCGACAGCAGCAGCGCGAGGCCGCCAATCAGCACGTTGGCGGCAGCGGTCCAGTAAATGGATCGACTTACACCGAAAACTCGGATGAGAAAATAGCCCGCCAGAAAGCTGCCGGCCACCGCGCCGAACGTGTTGACGGCATACAGCAGGCCGACGCTCTGGCCGGTCCGCAGCCCGCGATCGCGCTGGTCGACCGGGATCGTCCATAACGCGCTGAGCACCGGCAGCGTCCCGCCCATCAGGAGGGTCGGCAACAGCAGGATACCCATCGAGACGAGGAAGCGCACGAGGTTCAGCAGACAGAGGCCCGGCTCACACGCCTGGTAGAACCACAGGTAGAACCGATCCACGTGCAGCAGAATGGTTGGAAACGCGAAGGCGTAAACCCCGAGGCTCAACTCCAGATACGAATACACGCGCAGGGGCCGGCGCAGGCGGTCGGCCGCTCGTCCCAGCAGCCAACTCCCCAGGGCCAAGCCCAGCATGAACGCGGTGAGCACCGTGCTGGCGGCAAGCACCGTGTTCCCGAAGACCGTCCCGAGGGACCGCATCCAGACGACCTCGTAGATCAGACCGGTGGCGCCAGACACCAGGAATAGCAGAACAACCACTTTGCGGATAACCGACACTCTCGGCTGTGCTATCGCGTTCACGTTGATCCTTCGCCCATCGAAAGCGATCCCGTGGCCTCAAACCAGTTGTTGTCGATTATACCTACCGGGTCCCTCGGAATCAAGTCCGTGACAGCGAATGGCACTGGGGCGATCACTCACCCCTGCCGGGGGAGCCGCCCACCATCGTGCCGGGCCGCCAGGCCTCCTCATCGTTCAGACTGTTGGGATCGGAAGCGCTGGGGTCCCGAACCACCAGCGAATAGCCTGAGCCATCGGTGCTCTTGAACCAACTGTCGTTGTACGTGAAGCTCTGGATCACCTGCCCGACCGCATCGGCCAGCTCGATGTGCTCCCCGCCATTATCCAGACTGCCCGCGTATTGCCCGACTACCGGGAGCTTGGTGCCGTACCTGGCTTGGAAGGCGGCGAGGTTTTTGACCACCAGGCAATAACCGCCGGCGGGCAGATCGAAGCTGGGGAAAGTGAAGTCGATCCCATCGGTGAAGCGGACCAGATTGAGGTTGATGCTCTGATTGGCGATATTGGTCAACTCGATGAACTCGGTGTTGGGATCATTGGGATTACCGGTATCCGCCGGATGGTACATGATCTCGCTGACCCGCACACTCTGGGCCACCGACGCCGACGTGAAGACCGCTTCGTTCAGGGCGCTCCACCTGCCGTTGAACGCCCGGGCTTTGAGGTGCGTGCCTTGGTTCACGGATATGGGCCCGGCATAGGGGATAGCCTTCGGCGCGACCGACCCCTGGCTGAGCTCGCCCCCGTCTAACTCGACCGAGATCAGGAAATCGGAGCTGTCGATGGTCCCGTTGAGTCCGTGAATGGCCAGCAGATTGGCGCCGGGTCCCAGGAGACCTGCATAGTCGGAGATATCAATGGTCGTCTGCCCAACGGCCGACGCATCCGGGTTATCCGCACTGCCTACGGAGTTCCACTGCGGATCGCCCGTGAAATTCCGGCGGGCTACCTCCGCGCCGTTGAGATAGGCGATGAACCCGTCATCATACCGCACTTTCAGCATCAGGTTCGAGTAGGCCACGTCCGGCATGGTGAAAGGAACCCGGATATAGCAGGTTCCGGTGATCGTGTACATTTCTGCGCCGACGTCGATCTTGAACAGCGGCTCATAACCGGTGCCGCGCTCATAGCCAACGCCGCCGGCGCCGAGCCGCCAGGACGAGTCGTCGAAGGAGTTCGTGAACCAGATACTGCCCTCGCCCACCTGCAAACCGCCTTTGGCGACGTCGCCGACCAGACGGAAACTTGTTGCCGAGAATGCGGTGAAACTGCCCCGCGCCGCGAACAGCTCCAGCTCCGAGCCCCCGCCGCGTTCATAGAACACCAGGCGCAGATCGTGCAGGCCCGACTCGGCGATGTTGAAGACGGCGAGCGTATCGCCCGGCGACCGTGGGCTGGGATAGGAGGCCGTGTAGGTTTTGCCCCTTCTCGATAGGGTCAGACCAAAACCATCGTCGCTGCTGACACCGAACGTCCAGTTGCCCGCCTGGGGGATCATGACCTTGCCGGTGACCAGGACCACGAAGTCCTCCACGTCCATATTGATCGTCGTGCCGGGGAACGCGCGGTCGGCGTCGAAGTTACCGAGGCTGGCGGTATTGAAGTAGTTGATGACGCGGGCCTGTTCATGGGCGGTCGTCGTCCGCAGGGCCGCATTGGCAATGACCGCCTCGGCTGCGGTGAGACTATCCACCATGCCTCGCGCTTTATAGAAGATGACATCAAAACCGCTGGAGATATTGGCCAGAAGGTTCCCACCGTTGGCAACGCTCGGAACAAGCACGCGCTTCGGCGCCTCTTCGGGGACCAGCGTGACGATTTTGTTGTCCCCCGACAGGAATCCGGGCTGCCTGGGGTCGGTGCCATCGGTGGTGTAGTAGATCGTTGCCCGGGCGGGCGCCGCCATTGTCAACTGGCCCTTTGCCGGGACAACACCCCCCTGCTGTGGGATACCGTTGACTTGGAAGATGGGGGCGTCCACCACCGGATACAGGCCGGCGCTGCGCAGTTGGTCCAGCACAATGGTGGAGCGCTGGGTCAGGTATGTGTTCAAGACCCAGTCCCGCTGGCTGCGCCACTGGTCGATCCGGTAGGGCGCTGCGCTCTGGGCATCGCCCCACCGCGCGGATTCGGCGGCCATGGCCTTCTCGATCAGGTCGGCCAACTGGGTGTACAGGGCCGCCGGCCGATTGCGCTCGGGATGGCTGCGGTCCCATAGCGGGTTCGCCGGGTCCACATAGAGAGGGCCGCCATCAAAAAAGGCGTTGTAGGCCCGGTCCGCGAAGCGCAGGCAGAATTCCGGATTGGCCCGCAGCTTAGAGTAGGGTTCGCACAGGTAGGTATTGACGTTCGTGATATTGTCCGTCACGGCGGAGTTCATGCCCATGACCCATTCGGCGTCCCAGGTGAACCATTTCCAGCCCGAGGTCTCGATGCGGTTCATGGCCGCGTACCAATTGTGGACCGGCCAGTCCTTGTTGCCGACGAAGATGTTCAGGAGCATGTAGTCGATGTAGTTGTCGAGATCGAGGTAGTCCACGTACTTCGGGTTGCGTGTGCCGTCAGGATTGTTGCCCTGAATCTTCTGATAGTTGACATTAGACTCCATGCCTTGGCGCGCGAGAGTGAGCATGGCGTTGTAGTTGTTCGCCGTGCTGGTGCCCAGCGGCCGGCCGGAGTTCAGGGCGTCCCAATCCTCCTTGTCGCCCCCGCAGTACGTCGCGGCAAAGGACGACTCGGGCCGCTCCGTGGGATTGTACAAGCCCCAATACAGCCCGTTGAGGTACAGGTGAACGAAGGTCCCGTGCGGCGCGGGCTGCCCGAGAGCCAACTGCAACTGACGAACAAACTCATCGCGGATGTACTGGGACCGATTGCCGCCCCACGTGTAGGCATCGTTGAAATTGGCGCGCAGGACAAGCTGGTCGAAACGATCCGTCGCCCCTTCTCCGAAGAGCGGGTAGTGCAGCTCGGTCGGTCCATAGATCCGCGTGAACTGGAGCCGGAAGGACTTCTTCGCTTCGCGCCGGCCGACGCCGCCGTAGATCCGGATGCCGCAGTTCACCTGGAACCCTTCGCTTCCATCCGGCTGGATCAGCTCCACCGAGGCGGGCTGCTCCCAGGCATCGCCGCTGCTGCCCCAGTTCGGGTAAATGCCCTTGACGCCGAACAGGTCCTCCACATCCATCACGAGGGACATCGTGGGCAGGGACCTGAGGGCCTGGTTAAGCTCCTGGCGGACCAGGCTGTTCACAATCTCGGGGTCCATCTCGTAGTCCGCCGGAGTCGAGCCCCACGTGGCCGGGAAGCCGGAGGGGCTGTTCGACTGGCGCTGGACGTCATTGGTGAAGATGAAGGTCCGCGTCTCCACGCGGCTCGGCCGGTAGCCCGGCTTGAAAGCCGCCGCACGCACACAGGTGGTTTTCTGGAGGGCGATGGGAGCAGTATATGCCTGCCGGCTGGTTTCCACGGGAGTTCGGCCGTCCGTCGTATACCGGATGATGGCACCGGGCGTGTCACAAGACAAGGTCAGGGTAAACGGTGCCTCATACAGTCCATGCTCGTGACTGAAGCGTGGGTTGGCGACTACGGGCATAGGTCCGGAGACATTGGCGTACCCCGGCGTGGGGACCGCGAGATAGTCCGGCCCTGTGGCTTGGGCGCCATGCTGAACCACCCCGTACGAGACGTCGGTCAACTGCGGCGGGTAACTCGGCGCGTACTCGTGGATCACAGTCCGGCCGTCGGACAGCACGAGGGCCAGATATCCTCCCTCGGCGTCCAGTTTGAAATTCGTGTGCAGTTGGCCTTTGGTACGATCCTTCCCGGAGGCGAAGACCAGGAGATAGCCTCCGGCGGGGAGGATCGTCGGACTCGGAAACCGCCATTTCGACAAATCGTTCAGATCGTCCGTCAGATACCATCCGCCCAGATCGAAGGACTCGGCGGCCGGGTTGTACAACTCGATCCAGTCCGAGGAGTCACCGTCGGCATCGAGGAGATCGCCCACTCCCAGCGGCGGCCGGCTGCCGTTGCCGGCCATGAACTCACTGATCATCGGCGTCGCCGGCTCGCCGGCCTCCAACGCCGTTCCGAGGGCCAGAGGCCACAGAAGGGCCAGCAGAATCGATGGTCGTTTCATCGCGTGTGCCATCCTCCTACATCGGTTGGGCGACAGGGCCGTTCCCGGAGGTTCTCCCACTCCATTATATCCTCCCGCCGCGCCAAACCCAAGCACTATCAGAATATGACGGTGGACCGCAGATTCGCGGAAGCTCATGTGGTACATGATCTCACTGATCCGCAGGCTCCGGGCCACCGACGCCGTCGTAAACACCGCCTCATTGCGGACGCTCCCCTTGCCATCGAAGGCCCGGGCTTTGAGGTGGGTGCCTTGCCTCAGAGATACGGGACCGGTATAGAGGGTGGCGGTCGGCGCGACCGATCCCTGGCCCAACTCGCTCCCAATCAACTCGACCGAGATGAGGAAATCCGGGCTCTCCGGCGAAGCGTTGAGGCCATGAATCGCCAGCAGGTTCGTGCCGGGTCGCAGAAGACCAACGTCGTCGGAGATGTCGATGCTCGTCCGGGCTTGGGCCGCGTCCGCGGTGCCGGCGACGCTGGCGACAGAGTCCCACTGCGGATCGTCCGTGAAGTTGCGGCGGGCTACTTCAGCGATGCTATGACCGGTTTTGCACGGGGCAGTACTGCTCAAATCTCCTGCGGCGGTAAGATCTCCCTTGGACCCGCAGGCGATCCACCGGCACACCCCGTCCGAGAAGGCGCTTGCGATGCAGGACGCTTGCTGCTATCATAGCGACTGGAGCAATAGACGGGAAACAGACAAGTACTTGGGGACCCCTGGCTTTGCCCAGGCAGGAGTGCATTGTGCCGGACAGTCAGACCGGGGATGTTCCCCTTCCCCGTTGGCGGCATTTGGCTGTTGTCGGCATTCTCTATTTCTTGTGGGTTCAGGAGAAAGCAATGAAAGAGGCAGAAGAGAAGGCAGAGGAACTTGGCGAGGACATTTCCGCCGAGAAGACCATTGAGGAACAGGGCCGGGACCAGACCGGACACAAACAGATCCGCGTGCGGATTGATGAGCGGAATTTGCAGACGAGTTATGTCAGTGGCTTTCGCCCGACGATGACCGCCGAGGAACTCATTTTGGATTTCGGTCTGAACCTGGCTCGACCGACGGGCAACCAGGAGAATCCGGTGGAACTGGTGTTCCAGGCCAATAACCGTCTGATCATGAGTTACTTCTCAGCCAAGCGTCTGGCCGTGGCTTTGGGCCAGATGGTACGCCGGTACGAGCAGCAGTTTGGGGAGATCGAGCTAAACGCCGCCAAACGACGCGAGGGCCGGCAGAGTTGACCATCTGCCGAAATACTTCTCGCACACGATTTTTTTGCTCCCCCTCGATAGTTTTTTCTTGACACAGCAACGCCGTCGTACTAGCATAGCTCGTTGTACGAACAGGGGTCTATCTTGGCTGTTCTACGACAGGGTTGGTTAGGGGAGCCGGAGTAGTGGAGAGAGGCGTCACATCCTGCAGGACGGCAACCGAAGCTATCGCCGCTCCTGTTGTCGCTTTCTTCCCTCCGTATCAATTAAGATCGTTGGGCGTTTGCGCCAGGCGGTTGTCCCACTCGTCAAGCGTCAGACGCGGACGAACTCCCCGGAGGGCACTGCGTTAGTGTGACTTAGCTTCGTGCAAAACAACCGATGGAGGAAGTCATGTCAAGCCGCGCGAGAAGAATGCTGAAAACACTCAGAGGGCGGATTATTCAGCCGAGGCCGGGCCGAGACGACGGATCGAAACACCTGCGGATGGAACGCTTGCCTCGACTCGAAATGCTGGAGCCGCGGCTGCTCTTGTCGGCAGATCTGGCGGGTGTACCAGATTGGATTGAGGCAGGGCCGCGACCACTGATTGGTGCCCAGGTGGAAATACCGCCTGACTACGCGGCGGCGGGCGCCGTCGAAAGCATTGCCGTAGACCCCTACGATCCGACGCAGATCTATCTTGGTACCGTCAATGGTGGCGTCTGGCGCGGGAACAACGTCGATCCTGACAACCCGGATGACATCGTGTGGACAGCGCTGACCGACATGCTTCCCTCGTTGGCCATCGGTTCGTTGGCATTCAGTCCGCTGGACCCGCTGGGGTTGACGCTGTTTGCCGGTACCGGGTCGTTTTCCAGCTTGTCCTCGAGCGGCGGATTGGCGGCGGGCGTCTATCGCACGACGGACGGCGGTACGACCTGGGACGTGTTTGCGGTCAATCCGGGTAATGAACCTCGGATCCGCACGATCTTGCCCACAGCGATCG
The DNA here is from genome assembly GCA_023481165.1 of Planctomycetota bacterium. GTDB lineage: Bacteria > Planctomycetota > Phycisphaerae > Sedimentisphaerales > Anaerobacaceae > PLanc-01. Next base: position 15,642 of record JAMCWO010000283.1, read on the forward strand.
ATTTGAACCCTGGGTCCGAGATAGACCAGGTCGTCCTGGCCGGCGCGATTGACGGCACGGGGATGTTCCGCAGTGACGACAGTGGTGAGAACTGGGCGTTCATAGGCGGCCTGAACGGTCTGCCCAACGGCAATATCTCCGACCTGATCGTCGATCCCAATGACCCGCTGCAATTCTATGCGGCGGTGTCCAACAACGGCGTGTACTGCGGCAACTTCGACACGTCCGATGGAAGCTTGGACTGGACGGCGGTGAATACAGGGATGACCGGTCTGGCGGCGGCCGGGAACATTCAGTTGGCGGCGCATGCCAGTGGACTGGACACCGTGCTGTTCTCACTCGTGTCCGGCGTCGTCGGTGACACCCCCAATCCCAGCGCCTACCGCTCCACCGACGGCGGAGCTAACTGGAACGCACTGGCCAAGCCGCCGGACATGTTCTCGCGCGATATCGTGTCGCGCGCCGCCAATACCATGGAGGCGGATCCAACCAACGATGGCGTCGTCTACATTACCACCTACTCCGGCGGAGAGAATATTTTCCGGTACGACCCTTCCGGCTCGGGCAGTTGGGTTTCCATCTGTGGTTCAGGGGCTAAGGACAACACCCTGCCGCACGCCGACGGCCGCGACCTGGCGTTCCTGGGCACGGACGTTCTGCTGGACGCGAACGACGGCGGCTTCTACTTCATCAAGAACCCGCTCGATGCGGCCAACAACCCGTGGCAGGACTTCATCGGGAACGGCGTCGATGGCACCGCCCTGGGGGACGTGGAGGTGCACAACATCGGTTGGGACAGCCTGTTTGACGTCGCCGTGGTCGGCATGCAGGACAACGGCACCGCCGTTCAGAACGGCAGCGGCAATCTGGTTTATGACCACTTCAGCGGCGGCGATGGCGGCGATGTGAACATCGACACGGTGACGCGCGCCGGCCAGTCCGTGCGCTACGTCAGCAGCCAGAACCTCGGCGGCTTTCGACGCGTCGTCTTCGACAGTGCGACCCACATCGTCGAGAGCGTCGAGCTGATCCCCGCCGGCGGGTTGGCCGGATTCGTCGGACAATTCGTCAACCCCGTGCAGATCAGCGCGTTGGATCCTGCTGCGGGCGAATCGAAACGAATCGTCATCGGCGGCGGCACAGATGCCACTACCCCCAACGGTGCCGTCTACCTGGCAACCAACGCCGCTACCGCGGCAGATGCCGGGGCGGTGGACTGGACGCAGATCCTGGTCGATGGCGGTAGTCCCGGTCTCGGCGCCGTCACGACCATGGCACTGGGCGGACGGCGCGGCGGCGTCGATAACCAGGATGTGCTCTACGTCGGCGACAACAACGGCCGTGTGTACCTGCGTTCGGCTGCCGGCGGCAACCTCGTGGCGGTGGCCACTCCCGCGGGCGGCGGCGATATCGTCGATATCGTCATGGACCCCGAAAACTGGCAACACGTATTCGTGATGCGCGGAAACCGGGTCTTTGAGAGCACCGACGCCGGAACCAATTGGACGGAATGGACGGGCAATCTGTCCGATCCGCAGTTGCGCTCGTTGGAGTTTGTGGACGTCGGCGAGGGCGTGCTCTTCGCGGGCGGCAACAACGGCGTGTATCGGATGCGTCTTTCCGATCCCGGCCGGTGGACGAAGTTCGGCACTGGGTTGCCCAACGCCTTGGCCCTGGACATGGATTACGACGAACTGGACAACGTCTTTGCCGTCGGCACGTTGGGACGCGGCGCCTGGACTGTTGCCAACGCCAGTGATTTCGCCAACGCCCCGGCCGTGCTCATCATCAACGGTGATACAGATTTCGCGGGCCAGGACGATGTAATCAAATTGTTCCTCGATGATACGATACCGTCGCTGCTGCACGTCGTTCTCAACGGTGTCGAACAGGGGCCGTTTGCGATCAATATCCTCGAACAGATCAACGTCAACGGGCTCGGCGGCAACGACACGTTGATCGTGGACAATACTAACGGCCTGGTCATGGTGCGCAACGGTATTCGCTACGACGGCGGCAGCGGCTCTGACCTGCTTCAGGAGATCGCGCCCGACGGCGCAGACGCGACCTACGATGTCGGCCCGGCGCTCGGCGCGGGGGTGGTCACACTCGATGATGGCTCCACCGTTTCCACGTTGCAGTTCTACAATCTCGAGCCGGTCGAGATCCGCGGTGCCGGCACCGGCAGCAGCCTGACCGTCAATGCGACCGATTCGGTCAATGCCATCAACTATATCGAAGGCCCCAACAGCCTGGACGCGAGCCACCCGGTCTTCCTGGGCGACAGCACCGGCTACGTCTCCATCGACACCTTCGAGACGGTCGAGTTTTCCAACTTTGAAGAACTCATGATCCACGCCGGCGCCGGTGATGATTCGATCCATCTCCATAACAACACCACTCCAGCCGCGCTGGCCACCCTATTTGCCTATGGCGATGACGACACCGTGGGCGACACCCTGATCGTCAATGGCGTGTCGGCCACGACCAGCCTGGATATCTCCACCGGCACGATAACCGGTGCCAGCGGCACGGGCGTGAGCATCCGCTTTGCCACGATCGAACAACTGGACGTGGTGGCCGGCGCCAGCGACACACTGGCCGTCAGCGGCTCCAGCGATTACACCGTCAACCCCGGCGCTGCGGTCGATGACGGCACGGTTATCACCGGCGCGATGCCGATCAACTTCTTCGGATTCGGCGCTGGCGACGTGCTGGACCTCGCCGGCACGGGTGTCCTGGTCATCAACGGGACCAACGCTAATGACACGTTCACCGTGTCCGCCACCAGCGGCGCTGTGGTCAGCAGCGGTCGCGCCACGGTGGAGCGGTCCGGCTCGCTGACGGACCTGTTCCTCAACGGGCTCGACGGCGACGACGAGTTCCATGTCACCGGCGCGCAGCCGTACGCGGCGATCCATCTGGCGGGGGGCGATCCATCGGCCTCCGACGTGGCCTACCTGACGGGCGATGGTTCGGCCGTGATCGTGAACCTCGGCGCTGCGACACCGTCGGTCACTGGCGGCGGACTGGGCACCGTTGACCTCACAGGCGTCGAGTGGTTGGACGTCGACGCCGCCAACGCCAACCTGACGGTCCGCAGTACCGGAGGCAGTGACCGGGTTGAGGTCTCCGCGCTGGGGATCGACAGCGGTACCGTGCAGGCAAACATTCTGGCGCCGGTAACGAGCTTCGCCAACGTGGCGGTTCTGAGTATCGATCTCCTCGGCGGTGACGATACCCTGGTCATCAATGCCTCGGAGGGCAACGATGCCCTCGCGATCACCGGCTCCTCGGTCGCCATCACCGGCAAGCAGACGCTGGACTATAGCAATGCCGAGGCGTTGATCGTCAACGGTCTGGCAGGCAGTGACACGTTTGAGGTAACGCCCGCTTCGATCCCCATCTTTGTTGACGGCGGGAATCCCATCGGCGTCCAGCCCGGCGATGTGCTGACGGTCCAGGCCGGAGGCGGCACGGCTACGGTGGATACGGGGCCCGAAAACGACGAAGGGGCTGTGACCATTGCCGCCAACGAACCGGTCAGTTTCGATCATATTGAATCACTGATAATTGACGGCGCCGGCGTGGCCGTGATCGACGGCACGAACGGCCCGGATGCGATCACCATCGTGGCGCGTGACGATTCGACCCACGCGGGCGCCGACGGCGTGCAGGACTTCACCAGCGCGGTCAATGACGGGCCGGAGCTGCTGTGGCTCAACACCGCGACGCTCACGGTCAGTGCCTTGGGCGGCAGTGACGAGGTTGTCTTGCGCACCCCCGCGCCCAACAACGCCGATTGGGACGTGGACGTGACCATTGAGGGCGGACCCCCTTCGGCCAGCGACCGGCTGGTCGTCGAAACACCCGGGAACGGCGCCGAGACCGTCACGTATCTGCCTGGCGCCGACGACGGCGGCGCCATGACCATTGTGGAGTCGGACACGGCCCTGGCTACCGGCGTTACGATTATTGGAATTGAGGAACTCGCCTATGACGGCGAGGCCGATGACGATGTTCTGACTGTCGTGGGCACCGGCGGCAACGACATCACCCTGCACCTGCCCGGCGCCGACGACGAGTCCGGCCAATTCCAAGTCAACACTCTGCTCGCGTTGGATTACCAGAACCTGGGCAGCGGTGCAACCCTGACCAGCGACGGGGCCGGCGGCACGAACAGCCTCACCGCCTACGGGACCGCCGTTAACGACATCTTCTGCCTCGATGCGACCGGAGAGGTCGGCCTCAACTCGCGCCTGGTTATCCACACCGAAAACACGCAAAACCTGCGACTGGAGGGCCTGAGCGGCGACGACTTGTTCGATCTTCTGAATTCGATTTCGGACCTGCCGTTCGGCCAGATCCTGCTCAACGGCGGCGCGCAGGCATCGGCGCAGGGCGATCGTGCCAAGCTGCGCGGGACCGCTGGTGACGATTCCTTCGCTGTGACCGGGCAGACGATCGTGCTCGGCGGCGTCTCTATTGTTGGTGACGGACTCGAAGCCATCCAGCTCGATGGCAATGGCGGCGCGGACGACCTGACCTACACCGGCATGGATGGCGTCGACGACTATGTCGCCATCCGAATCAGCGGCACGCCTAATGCCGGCGTGCTCGACGTGGCCGGTGTCGCGCTCTACTCCTACGTGGGCATCGGCCGCTTCGAGGTGTACGGAAATGACGGTATGCTCGGCGATACGGATACGCTCACTGTCATCGGGACCAACAACGATGACATCTTCGATGTGAATATGGATGCCGCCGGCGATGCCTCCGAACCCGTACTCGAAGTTTCCAACCGCAACGGCGGCCTGCTGATGACGCTGGCCAATTACATTAATCTTCCGACGCTGAATCTTGAGGGCCGCGAAGGCGGCGATGTGTTTAACGTCTGGACCGGCTTCGACATGAGCCGACAGATCTTCATTGACGCCGGCCTGCCCGCAGGGAAGACACGTCAGCGACCGGCAGACAAGACCGACGACTTGAATGTGTACTACGAGCGGGCTCGGCCCAACATCACCCACAACACCGAAACTCAGGATCCTGATTCCGGCATCGTTGACCTCCAATACGACAACGGCTCCCGCAGCCTGATCCAGTACCTTAACATCGAAGACGTTACCATCACCTACGGTGAATACACTGTTGATGCCGGCGGTGGTGGCAGCGACGGCGGCAGCGGTTGGGGCCCAGGAGGTAAACCCAAGCTTTGATCGACCATCCAAACGGCTTGATGTAATCACGTTGCCGTGATGGTTGCACGGTAAGTATCCTGTGCACCACGGTGGTGGACTGACCGCGTGCCACCGGCTTCTCGGCCGCGTCCAGGAATTCATCCCCTCTGCCCGGATGTCCTCGTGGAACCGTCCCTGACCGCGCAGGACAGCGGGCAATCGCCTCACCCACGCACACTCTTGACGCGGCCAAGAAATACCGGTAGACTGAAGATTTAGGGCAGATGACAGACTATGCAGGAGCACGGCATGCAGGCAAGACTGCGATTCCTGGGGGCGGCCCGCAACGTGACCGGTTCCCGACATTTGCTGGAGGCGGATGGCACGCAAATTCTGGTCGATTGTGGTCTCTACCAGGAGCGGCAGTTCGCGTCGCGGAACTGGGACCCGTTCGATGTGCCGCCGGCGAAGATCCACGCCGTGCTGCTGACCCACGCCCACCTGGACCACTGCGGCCTGCTCCCCAAGCTCGTCAAAGAGGGCTTCCAGGGGCGCATCTATTGCACCGCCGCCACGGCCGAGATCGCCCGAATCATCCTGCTCGACGCCGCCAAAATCCAGGAAGAAGACGCGGCCTACAAGAAAAAGAGGCACAAGAAGGAAGGCCGCACCGGCCCGTACGACGACGCCCCGCTCTATACGGTGAAGGACGCCGAAGTGTGTGCGCCGCTGTTCGCGCCGGTGCCTTACGGACAGGAGGTCCAGGTTGCGCCGGGCCTGCACGCCACGTTCAGCGAGGCGGGGCACGTCCTCGGCTCCTCCTTTATCAACGTCAACGTCCGACAGAACGGCGAGACGCGGGATGTCCTGTTCTCCGGGGATGTCGGCCGCACGCACCGGCCCATCATCCGCGACCCCGACGCGGTGAAAGAGGGGGATTACGTGCTGGTCGAATCCACCTACGGCGACCGCCGGCATGATGACCGGACGGATATCAAGGCCGCGATCGCCAAGGTCATCAACACCGCCCAGGAGGCCGGCGGCAATATCATCGTGCCCAGCTTCGCGCTCGAACGGTCCCAGGAGCTTCTGTATTTCATCAGCGAGCTCCTGCGGGAAGGCACGATCCCGCACCTGATGGTCTTTCTCGACAGTCCGATGGCCAGCGCCATTACGAAGGTCTTCAAACGCCATCCCGAACTGTACGACCCGCAGATGCGCCGCACGCTCCAGAACCGTGAATCGCCGTTCGACTTCCCGGGCGTCAAGTACACCGAGACGACGAAAGAATCGAAGGCGATCAATGCGATCAAAGGAACGATCATCGTCATCGCCGGCTCCGGCATGTGCACCGCCGGGCGGATCAAGCACCACCTGGTCAACAATGTCACCCGGCCGGAAAGCACGATCATGTTCGTCGGCTACCAGGCCGTCGGCACGCTCGGCCGGCGCATTGTCGACGGCGACCCGGAGGTCCGCATCCTCGGCGAGAATTACCCCATCAAGGCCCGCATCGTCCAGATCCAGGGCTTCTCGGCCCACGCCGACCGCGAGGAGCTGCTGCACTGGCTCAGCACGCTGCCCAAGCCGCCGCGGAAACTCTTCGTAATCCACGGCGAGGCCGAAAGCGCCCAGAGCTTCGGCCGGTACGTCCACGAGAAGACCGGCTGGGAGGTGGTCGTCCCCGATTACCGGGAAGAAGCGATCCTCAGTTGATTTATGATTCACGATTTACGATTTGAGCATCGAAGCTCGAGACCGATAGGAGAGCAGCCATGAGCGAACAGAAAAGCGATTCGAAGCATCAGGAAACCACGATCACACGGAGGGGGCTGCTGGGCAGTGCCGCGGCGGCCGCGGCGTTCAGCGTTGTGCCGCGCCAGGTACTGGGCGGACAAGGCAGACCCGCGCCCAGCGAGAAGGTCAATGTTGCGATCATCGGCACGGGCGGCCAAGGCATCGTCAATATGAAACAACTTTTCGAGGAGCCCGATGTCCGCATCGCCGCGTTGTGCGACATCAATCAAGAGAGCGATTACAGCATGTTCTATTATGGCGGCACCGCCGGCCTCAAGCCCGCGACCGAGCTGGTCCGCCGAAAGTACGGCCAGGCCTGCCCCACCGGCTGGGTTCTGGACG
>JAMCWO010000341.1 GCA_023481165.1 Planctomycetota bacterium
GCTTCTGGGCCGGCTTACTCGGCTGCAACGACGGCATCCCCATCAGGAGCCGGAACGGATCGGCATCCGCCGGAATGATCAGCGTCGTGTTCTCCTTCGTAGATGCCACAAAGGCCTCGATGTTCCTCAGGAAAATGGCCAATTGCGGCTCTTCTTCGAGCATCTTGTAGTACTGGGCCGCCGCCGCGTCGCCCTCCCCGCGAACCGTCTTGGCGCGGGCTTCCGCCGCCGCCAGGAGCACGCCGCTCTTCATGTTGGCCTCGGCCCGGATTCTACCGGCCTCGGCGTCGCCCTCGGAGATGGTCGCATCCGTGCGGCGCTGCCGTTCCGCCTTCATCCGCTCGAAGACCTGTTTCGTGACCTCCGCACTGATCTTCAATTGCTTGATACCGAGCGTCTTGATGTCGATCCCGTAGTCTTTCCGCACGGGTTCCTTGAGGTCCGCCAGCATCTGAGCCTGGATCCGGTCGAACTGGATCTTCTCCGGGTCGCTGTTGACAAACTCACCGAAGGCGTGCTGCCCGATCACCCGGTTCTGCGTATCATTGATCTGGTTGCGGAGCTTGCTCTCGGCGTTCTCGATCGTCTTAACGGCGTTGAGAAACTTCAGCGGCTCGGCTACCCGCCAGACCACGTAGGTATTGACGATGATGGGCACCGTGCCGCTGGTGGTCGTCTCGCCCAGCTCGGCCTCCAGCACCCGCATCCGGGAGTCGAACTTGTGCACCTGCTCGATCGGCGTCGGCCACTTCGCGTACAGGCCGGGCGCCGTGATTTCCCGGACCGGCTTGCCGAAGCGCGTCACGAACGCCGATTCGGTCTCGCGCACCTGGAAGGTGACGAGATAGATGACCATCACGAGAAAGATGACGGCAATCAGGATAGGAATCGCTATGTTCTTCATTATCTTTTGCTCTCCGGTAAGGCGCCGATGTCCAGGAGGTTCGTCGGGAGCTTTTCCTGCAGATCCATGATGATGACTTCCTTGTCGTTCGGATCCGCCCCCACGACGTACTTACGGGTATTTGCCAGCCCCTCTTCCAGGGCGGTCGAGCGCTGCTCACATTTATAGATGTCCGGCGCAGCGCGATAGGCCTGGAGCTGCCCCGCAAACTGTTCGCCCGTGGCCTTGGCCAGCGTCGCCTTGGTGTACTTGTAGCTCTGGGCCTCGCTGAGAATCCGGTAGACCTCACCCCGGGCCTCGCTGAACGCGGCATCGAACTGCGCGCCGAGGCGCTGGATGTCTTCGGCACGCCCCTGCCGGCAGGCCTCCTGATACTGGGTGGCCAGCTCGGCCAGCTTGTCGGCCCGCGCGACGGAGCCCACCAGCGTGCTCAAGGCTCTGTTCCGCGCGGCCTCGGCTTCGAGCACCTTGGCCTGCTTCTTCTGGACGGCCCCGATCACCGCCTGGTAGTTCGGCGCAACCTCCGGCGGCGGATGGACGCCCTGCAAGCCGACAAAGACAACCTCGACGCCCAGATTCTGCTCGTTGGCCGCCTGCTGGATTCGCTTGGTGAGGACGTCCTTGGCCTCGGTCCGGCCGGCGCCGAGCAAGCTCATCGAGACCTCGCCGGATGCGACCGTCCTTTCGTCGACCTCCACCCGCGCACTGGCCGCGAAGTGAGCCAGCTCACGGTAGCAGATGTCCTCCAAAAGCTTGCGGGGGTCGCTGTGGTTGTAGACGTAGGCGTAGAGATCCTTGATGCGGTACTGGACCGGGATATTCGCCTTGACGAGGCTGACCGGCACGGCACGGTCGGCCAATCCCTGCCCGGCCTGATCCGCCGTGTATTCGGTCGGCACCAGGAGATCATGTTCGGTCTCGTAGTGCGTCTGGCCCCACAGCAGCCGCGTTTCGGGAATGATCGCGCCGGTCTTCGGGTCGGTCTTGGGCACGTAGCCGATATAGAGGTCCATCACCTCCTGCGTCGAATGCCGATAAGCGATATCGATGGGCCAGGGCAGCTTGAGATGGAAACCCGGACCGATCCGACGGACCTGTCCGCTCCCGGCCACCGGACTGCCGAACCGCTCGACAATCGCTTCTTCCGCAGGCGAGATGACTACGATGCAACTGGCCAGATAGAGCGTCCCCGCCGAAAAGAGGATCAGGGGCACGATGGCCTTTTCGAGCAGCTTGTAGAACCAGGTCTGGGAGACCTTGAAGCCGAACTGGTAGTCAATCGCGGCGGCGACGCTGCGGAAGATCCCGCCCGGCTCATTGATGATGCCGAGCAGCCGGCTGTCGAACGCCGCCCGACTGTACTGGCCTCTCAGCCGCGGGCGATAGACATCGAGGACCAGGTTCAACGCCGTCTCGGCGCCCAGAACGATCAGCAGAAGGGGCACGACGTAGCCGACAACCGTCAACAAGGGGGAGATCTGGAAGTGTGCCAGAGCCAGGCCGATTGCCAGGACAAAGGCCAGCAACGCGACCCCGAGGAAGAAACTGCCCCCCGCCCGCAGCGGTTTCCACCGCAGCTCCGCCGACATGCCGGTCGCATACCGCGACAGGAGAAAGCTGACGAAGGCGATGGCGGTCGCGACGACGGCACAGACCAGCGGCTGCTGCGTGTGGGCTTCCCGCGCGGCCCCCAGAACCTTGAGCAGGTAAAGCCCGATACCGATCTCATAGGCGGCGATCAAAGTGGCAAACAGGGGAATGAACCACTTCTCCAGGACCTCCAGCCGCCGCTGGGCCGCGGCGAACAGCGCCCCTTGCTCGCCCTTCTGAAAGATCGTGGCGGAGCTGCGCTCCTTGGCCAATTGGCTCATGTCGAGCTTTTCCTGCTCGGCGAGACTGCGCTGGTGGAACTGCACCGCTAGGACCAGCCAGATCAGGGCCGCCGCCAGAATCTGCCACCCGAGGGCGGAGACGGCGAAAAAGCCGCCCCAGCGGCCGAGGAAGAACGCGATTCCAAAGAACACGAGGCTCAGAACCAGGGAGGCCCAGGCGACCTGTTCGGGACGTTTGGACGACACGGTCATTGGCGATCAAGCTCCTGGAAGAGAAGTTTTAAGTGTGAAGTTTGAAGTTTCAAGCAGGAAGGAAGAGGCGTCACCGCTTCCGACTTTAAACTTAACACTTCCAACTTCAAACTTGCTCCTACGAACCCAACATCGGCGTACGCAGTATTATGTCGGTACCGATTCGGCCCTTTACAGATTGAAAGTTCGGTACTATAACACAAAACCGATGCGCGTGTAGCGACAATCGGGAAAAAATACGCAGCCATGAGTTCCAGGTGTCGAGTTCGGAGTCTTTCATTTTCACTCCCGCGGCTTGATGCGGCCGACTCGTCTGTTCGGGTGACGAATGAATAAGCTGATCACCATCGCGAAAAACACCTTCGTCGAGACCCTGCGCCAACCCGTTTACGCCGTAATAGTTGCCACTGCCCTGCTGCTGTTTGTCATCAGTCCATCCCTGTCCATGTACACGATGGACGATGACAATAAACTGCTGCGCGAAATCGGGCTCTCTACGCTGTTCTTGACGAGCTTGTTCGTGGCGATCTTCTCGGCCTCGGGGGCAGTTTCGGTCGAGATGGAGAACAAGACCATCCTGACGGTGCTCACGAAGCCGGTCCAACGTCCGATATTCCTTCTCGCCAAGTTCATTGGCGTGGTCGGGGCGGTGGCGTTGGGTCACTATCTCGGCACGGTCGCCCTGCTGATGACGATCCGGCACGGTGTGCTGTCCACGGCGTCGGACACGCACGACTGGACGGTCCTCGGCTCCGCCATAACGGCGCTGGCCGTGACGGTCCTCCTGAGCGCCTTTTTCAATTATGCTTACGACTGGAAGTTCACGTCCACGGCCATCGTCATCAGCGCCATCCTGGCGACGTTTGTCCTGGTCTTCCTGGCCCTGATCGACCGCGACTGGCAGTTCAACCCCGCCAAGAACAGCATCAATCGCCTCGACGTCTACGGCGCGATCCTGCTGTTTTTTGCGGCAGTCATCATCGCCGCCCTGGCCGTGACCATCTCGGCGCGGTTCAATATGGTCGTGACCCTCTCCGCCTGTATCGGGGTGTTCCTGCTGGGCCTCGTCAGCGATTACGTGTTCGGCCGGTTTGCCGGGACGTACCTGTGGGCCCGCATCGGCCGCTTCCTGGTGCCCAACCTGCAGGTGTTCTGGATCAGTGATGCGATCTATGAAGGCAGCACCGTCCCGCTCAAGTACATCCTTATCACCGCCTCCTACGCCGTATGCTATGCCGCCGGCATTCTCGCCCTCGCGGTCGCCCTGTTCCAGCGCCGGCAAGTGGGCTGATTGCCGCGTTTTTCCCCAAGAAACAGACAATCCCCAGCGCTGGGTGCCATGTCTACGCTCGCGTAGACATGCTCAAGTCGATGGGTAGGACATGCTCACGCAAGCGTAAGCATGGCACCCAACGTCCAAGGTTTCCCCGGTCTGCCGATCCCACAACGGCGTTGAGACTTGTGGCGTCAGGCATTTCACCGCCAGTCTGTTACAACTGTGGCGAAACCCGTGTTCCCGCACCGCGACTCCCATTATCCCCACAGAGACCGCTGCAAAATTGGCTCTCCGGGCTGTGGCCCGCCTTCGCCGAGCGTCCGAACCACGGCGGTTTCGTCACATTCCGTCTGCTTGGGACACTTGGCACAGTCGCTCCAGACCTTCATCGGCAGGTCTTCTTTTCGGATCACCGTGAATCCGACCCGCTCAAAGAACCCCGGCTCCAGGGTTAGGGCGAATACCCGAGCGACCCCCAGGTAGCGCGCCTGCTCCAGGGCCGCCGTCACCAGGGCGGTTCCTACGCCCTGGCCCCGGTTCGAGGCTTCGATGGCCAGGGATTTGATCTCGGCCAGGTCCGACCAGATAACCTCCAAAGCACAGCAGCCGATGGTCTTGTTCTCCTCCTCGGCCACCAGGAACGTCTGGAGATTCTCATAGATCTCCGCCAGGGACCGAAAAAGCATCTTGTCGTGCTCGGCGTAGTAGTTGATCAGCGAGCAGATCACCTCG
>JAMCWO010000326.1 GCA_023481165.1 Planctomycetota bacterium
CGCCGCCAGGGTGCTGCCGGCGATCTCTCTGGCGCTGGCGGGGCAGGGCGCGGCCGTCGTGCTCGCGGCCCGCGCGGAGGAAACCCTCGCGGAGGCGGCGGCTCTCATCCGTCGGGCGGGCGGCCGCGCGGAGCCGGTCGTGACGGAATTGACCGAGGAGGAGTCCATTCGCAATCTCGTCCGGGCGACGAAGGACAGACTCGGCCGATTGGACATCCTGATCAACAACGCCGGGATCACCCATTCGGCCCGGCTCGAAGAAACGCGGACCGAAGACCTGGACCGCTGCTGGGCGGTCAATGCCCGGGCGCCGTTCCTTCTGTGCCGGGAGGCGCTGCCATTGCTGCGACAGTCGGAGGCCGGGTGTATCATCAACATATCGTCGGTTGTCGGCGTGAAGGGCTATCCGCTTCAGAGCGCGTACACCGCCTCGAAGCACGCGCTGCGCGGGATGACCATCTCGCTGGCGGAGGAATTACGCGGCACGAACATCCGGGTCCACGTGATTTGTCCGGGCGCGGTCGATACCGGCATGGTCGGCAACGTCCGGCCTGACATCAGGAAGGAGGACCTTATCCGACCCGAGGAAGTCGCGGAGTTGGTCCTGTACCTGGTGACGCACCGGGGCAATGCGGTTGTGGATGAATTGCACCTCCGGCGGGCGGCCGCCGCCCCGTGGTTCGGATAGGAGCAGATGATGCGAAGCCGCAAGATACTCCATGAAGAGCTGACATCCTCCGGGTGGCAGCCTCAAGGCCGAAGGCCTTGGGGATGGTCAGGCTCTGTTTGCCGGCAGGTCTCCGTGCATAAGGTAAGCCATCCCCAAGCTGCGCTTGAGGCTGCCACCCGTTTGCACGCATTGTCCAGAGCCGGGATCACTTGCCTGATGGTGTTGATGGGATACGCCGCCGCGTTAGCTGATGAGACGCAGGTTCTCTCCCTTTCGGGTCAGGGCAAGGACGATCCCGTGTCGTGGGAGTTTTTCTGCACCGGCGGGCGCAACAGCGGCAAATGGACCACCATAGGTGTACCCTCCAACTGGGAGCTGCAGGGATTCGGCAGCTATAACTACGGCAACGACAAGAAGAAGGCGGATGAGCAAGGCAAGTACCGTCGCACCTTCAGCATCCCGGCCCGGTGGAGCGACCAGCGTATCTTCATCGTCTTCGAAGGTGTGATGACCGACACCGAGGTCTCGATCAACGGCAAACCGGCCGGACCCAAACATCAAGGCGGGTTCTACCGGTTCAAGTACGAGATCACCGATCTGGTGAAGACCGGCGCGAACCTCTTGGAAGTCGACGTCAGCAAGGTTTCCTCCGATGCGAGCGTCGAGGCGGCCGAGCGGCAGGCCGACTATTGGGTCTTCGGTGGCATCTACCGGCCGGTCTATCTGGAGGCGGTGCCGCAGCAGTTCATCGAGTGGATCGCCGTAGACGCCCGTGCGGATGGGACCTTCCGCCTGGATGTTCACCTCAACGGAACCGGCAGTGCGGATGCCGTTACGGCGGCGATTATCGGGCCGGACGGCACCGTGTTGGGTGAAGCATTCCAGGCGAAGTTGGCCCCGGGCGCAGAGAAGGCGACACTTCGAACGCAGGCACGCGAACACAAGCTTTGGACGGCCGAGACGCCGAACCTCTACACGGTGCGAGTCGGTCTGTGGCAGGGGATCCAGGCAGTCCACACCATCTCGAAACGATTCGGCTTCCGCACGTTCGAGGTCCGGCCGGGCGAAGGGTTGTACCTCAACGGGCAGAAGATCCGGCTCAGGGGCATTTGCCGGCACAGCTTCTGGCCGGACTCGGGCAGGTGCCTGAGCAAGGAGATCAGCTATGCCGATGTCCGGCTGATCCAGGAGATGAACATGAACGCCGTGCGGATATCGCACTACCCGCCCGATGAGCACTTCCTGGACGCCTGCGATGAGTTGGGCCTGTACGTGCTGGATGAGCTGGCCGGCTGGCAGAGGCCCCCCTACGATACGGAGATTGGCAAGAAGCTGGTCAAGGAGATGGTCACACGGGATGTGTGCCACCCGTGCATTCTCTTCTGGGACAACGGCAACGAAGGCGGCTGGAACCGCGAGTTGGACAATCAGTTCGCTGTCTACGACCCGCAGAGTCGCACGGTGCTCCACCCCCAGGAGAGCTTCAACGGTGTAGACACCGCCCACTACCGCAATTACGAAGTCACTCAGAAGAAGCTCAGTAGTTCCACTCTCTGCATGCCGACGGAGTTCCTGCACGGCCTGTACGACGGCGGCCTCGGCGCCGGTTTGGATGACTACTGGAAGGCGATGCACGCCTCGCCGCTGGGGGCGGGCGGATTCCTATGGGCGCTGGTCGATGAAGGGATCGTGCGGACGGACAGAGAAGGTCAACTGGACGTCGCCGGCAACCAGGCTCCGGATGGCATCGTCGGACCTTACCGCCAGAAAGAGGCGAGTTTCTACACGATCCAGGAAATTTGGTCGCCGGTCTACATTGACTTGGAGAAGCTGCCGGAAGACTTCGACGGCACGATCAAGGTCGACAACCGCTACGACTTCACGAACTTGCGGGACTGCCGGTTCGAGATGAAGTTGGCAAGCTTCCCTACCCCGGCCGGCAAGATCGGCGGCCTCACCGATGTTTTCCGAGGTGTGGTCCGAGCCCCGGACATCCCGCCGCAGGGGCAGGGAACTCTGCGGCTGGAACTGCCGCCGAACTGGCGCCAAGCGGAGGTGCTCTATCTCACGGTCTGCGATTCCCGCAAGCAGGAGCTCTGGACTTGGTCCTGGCCCATCCAGACCTGCGATCACTATGTGCACCGCTCGGTTGCGACGAGCGTAGCCGAGCGCACGGCAGTTCGGGCCCTTGTGAAAGAGGGGCGAATTCGAATCGAGGCGGGTAACGTGACGCTGGCCTTCGCCGTGGACAGCGCCGAGCTGGCGGAGGTCGCCGTGGGCGGTCGGCCTGTCGCCTTCGGCGGGCCGAGACTGGTGGGTGGGACCGCACGCAGCTTGCGCCTCACGGCGCACGAGGAGAAGGGCAATATCGTCCTCAACGCCGTGTATGAGGGTGGTCTGAAGCACGCGCGCTGGACAGTGTATCCCACCGGCTGGATTCGCTTGGCATATGAGTGCGAACTGCAGGGCGACCTCGCGCTTTTCGGCATCGATTTCGACTATCCTGAAAGCAGGATGAAATCCATGCGGTTCCTGGGCCAAGGGCCGTACCGCGTCTGGAAGAACCGCCTCAAAGGCGGGATGTTCGGCATTTGGAGCAACAGGTACAAGAACGATGTCCCCGGCATGACGTGGGATTTCCCGGAGTTCAAGGGCTATTACCGGGATTGGCGCTGGGTCGTCTTCTCGACGGAGCAGGGGGACATCACGATCGTCAACGGCACGCCGGAACTGTATCTCGGCGTGTACCGCCCGAACGATGGGCCGTTGCCGGCGAACACAAAGCTGAACGTGCCGGAGACGGGAATCGCGCTTTTGCACGGCATCCCAGCCATCGGGACGAAGTTCGACAAGCCCGAGGTCCTCGGGCCGCAGAGCCGGAAGAACCAAGCGTCCGGCACGTACCGAGGGATCGTCTGGTTCCATTTTGGGGATTGAAGGAGCATGGCATGCGGGCGGTGATTCAACGGGTTTCCGAGGCGAAGGTCGAAGTCGAGGGCAAGGTCATTGGGCAGGTCGGGCGCGGGCTGCTCGTCTATCTGGGTGTGGGCAAAGAGGACGTGCCGGTCGATGCCGAATTCATGGCGGACAAGCTCGTGAATCTCCGCATCTTCGCGGATGAAGCGGGCAAGATGAACCGCAGCGTGATCGAGATCGGCGGGGGCGTGTTGCTCATCAGCAACTTCACGTTGCAGGGGGATTGCCGCAAGGGACGCCGGCCCGGCTTCGATGCCGCCGCCGACCCGCAGATGGCGGAGCCGCTCTATGAGAAAGTCGCGGAGCTGATCGCCCGCTCGGAGATCCCCGTCGCCCAAGGCTCCTTCGGCGCCCATATGCAGGTCACCAGCATCAACGATGGTCCCGTGACATTTCTACTGGACAGCAAGAGACTCTTTTGAGGGAGGGAGAGAGGGACGCACGGGTTAAGAACCCACCCGACAAAATCCGACTCTTTCGAGGGGCGGACATTACGGATGCCTCAGACTGTTTCGGGCACCACGTAAGGTTCGCGATAGTTGCGCGAGAGGAACATGTTGGCGACATCACGGAATGGGCCGGTGAAGCGCTCGGTCTGCGGATCCATCGTGAGCATCGGACCCATGCGGATCGGCGTCTTCCGGAGGTCGATCTCGTTCGCATCGAGATGGGCGAGGAAGCGGTCGAACGCCTCGGCCACAGTCTTTTCGTCCTTGATTGTCTCGCGAACCTCCTCGCGCGGCATCTCCTTGCCCAAGCGGTACGAGATGTTGGCCAAGTGGACGCAGGAGGCGGAGTAATGGCCCTGGAGTACGGGACACACGAGGTCCTCAGCCCGGCGGCTGCGGACGGCGGCGAGGAAGTTCGTGCGCAGGTCCGGCGTGGCCGGCTCGAACTTCTGGATCAGCTTGTCGTTATTGTCGTAGGCGGCGGTGCCCCCGCCGGAGCGGTTGGCAACGTAGCCGTTCTCGCAGCGGATGACCGTCGCGATCTGCATGCCGTGATACTCGTCCATATCGGCGGCGCGCCAGGTCGCCTTGAGTCTGTCCTTGCTCTTGGGCAGGCCGCGGACCTCGAAGAGGATCGGGGCCGGGTCGTAATCCAGGAAGATGATCTGCGTGTTGGGCGTTTCGCCGTCATCCTCGTAGCCGAACCGGCCGCCCAGGCTCATGACGTGCCTGGGCAACGTGTTCTGACCGAGGCCCCAGCGGCAACCGTCCATGTAGTGGATGCCCATGTTGCCAAGATCGCCATTGCCGGTGTTCCAATCCCAATGCCAATCATAGTGCAGATACTGGCGCATCAGGGGCCGCTTGTCGGCCGGGCCGCACCAGAGATCATAGTTG
>JAMCWO010000289.1 GCA_023481165.1 Planctomycetota bacterium
GCGAGACGAGCTGCACGATCGGGGTGAGGTGCATAATCGGCCTTGTCCCTCAAGGCCCCTGATGAAGAACTTGATCGTGGCGGAAGGGAGGTTCGTTGCTATGTGGCGCAGACTGTGGCTGTTGGGAGTCTCGTTAGGTAGTCTATGGTCGGTTCACGCTACCCACGTCTTTGCAGCAGAATCGCCATGGCCCATGTTTCTGCACGATGCTCGAAATTCGGGGCGCGCCGCGGATGTGTTGCCAGACAAGGCAAGTATCATTTGGAATCGTGCCATTGGGCAATCCGACGTCACTGGAATCGCCATAGGTGGAGACGGGACGATATATGTTGGGAATGCCGATCACTCATTGTACGCGCTAGACTCATCCGATGGTTCTGAGAAGTGGAGTTTTCAGGCGGGGCACTCAATTGTAGGGTCGCCCGCGATTGACAGTGACGGCAACATTTACGTCGGAGCCAAGGACGGCTATCTATATTGTATAAATGCAAACGGAACGCTAAGGTGGAAGTATAATGCGCAATACCCCATAAGCAGTTCGCCAATCATATCTCCATTCAATGCAATACTACTGACAACTACATCAAGGTTTTATGCTATATCTCCGAGCGGGATATCGCTCTGGAATGACTGGCTCGGTGCAGGACTCCCGTATGGAAGTATCTCCTCGCCAGCGGTCGGCAGTGATGGCACCGTTTATTCGTGTGGGTCGAGCATTATTGGGGGCCCAGACAGCCTACGAGCTTTCGACTCGGACGGAACTTTGAAATGGTCGGTCTCTATCGATCAGGTGGGCACGTCCGCGCCAGCGATCGGCGACAATGGAGTGATCTATTGTGCGGCGGGGCACATGGCCGGCGGTGGACCTTACGGTTTGTATGCCGTCAATCCAAATGGCACGGTAGCCTGGTCCTATTCTTTGCAGGATATGCCGTACATGGCGAACCCGACTATTGGTCCAGATGGAACTGTCTATGTAGGCTGCGATGACTATTTCCTGTACGCCATTAGACCAGATGGCTCTCTGAAATGGCGTTTTTTATTGACTGATAGCATGAATGGGTCATCGTGTGCGATTGACGGCGCTGGAATGGTGTTGGCAAACGATGGAAGCGGCTCCGTATATGCATTAAGTCCAGACGGTACCGTGAAATGGAGGCTCGATGCCACGCCGCCCGATCGGTTTTACAGGACCGCCGTCATCTCCTCTGGCGGATACATCTATATGCCTGGCGGCGATGGAATCGTAGCTATTGGCCCTCGCGTGGAAGAACAGAAGAATGATAGCTCTGGCGGCGGCAGCAACGGGGGTTGCTTTCTAGTTGCCGCAACTGGCGACTCCCCGGATGGAAGAGAGACCTGCCATCCTAGGCACGTCTGGGCGAGAGGTCTTGTGGTGCCCGCGCTTGGTCTTTCTGTTCTTGGCGTAGCGCTTCTTCGCAATCGCAGGGGGAGACTTGGGGGACAGGCCGATGATGATGGCGCAAAACCTGAGGCATGGTAAAGAGCGGGGCAAGTGATCACACCTGTGTGAGGCTTCTCGAATAGCCTTCGTATCTGTTGCTCTTTGTGCGGTCATCGAAAGGAGTGCATATCTTGGTCGATCTGCTGCTGGGTCTCGTAGTAAGGAATTTGCTGTACGTTGCTGTATTGATTCCTGCCGGCATCCTGTTGTACGCGTCTGCCGTCGTCGTGGGAGGCAATGAGATTGCCTTGATCGAGCGCAGGTGGTTCGGCCGTAAGATGCCCCAGGGGCGGGTCGTGGCTCTCGGCAATGAGGTCGGGATTCAGGCGCGGACGCTCGGCCCTGGCCTGCACTTCCTGATCCCGTTCATCTACAAAGCAAAGAAGAGCGTCTTTACCGAAATCCTGGAAAACGAGATTGGGCTCGTCGAATCGGTAGACGGGTCCTCTATCCCGGCCGGCAACATCTTCGCGGCCGTCGCGCCCGGCCATAACTCCTTTCAGGACGGCGAGGCCTTCATCCGGAACGGCGGCGAGAAGGGGCCGCAGATCGAGGTGCTTCCTCCTGGCAAGTACCGGATCAACCCCTATCTGTTCAAGCTGACCAAGGGAGAAGTCACCGAAATCAAGGATTTTGAGATTGGCATCGTCGAGTCGGTGGATGGCGCCGCCATCTCGGAGGGCAAGATCTTTGCGCGGGCCGTCGAAGGGCACTCTTCGTTCCAGAATGGCGATGCCTTCATCAAGAACGGCGGTCAAAAGGGGCCGCAGATCGAGATCATCCCGCCCGGCAGCTACCGCATCAACCCCTACCTGTTCAAGGTCACCAAGGGCGCGGCCACCAAGATCAGCGAAGGCGAGATCGGTCTGGTCGAGTCTGCCGACGGCTCGGCGATCCCGGCCGGGCGTATCTTCGCCAAGGTGGTGACCGGCCACAACTCCTTCCAGTCGGGCCAGGACTTCATCACGAACGGCGGTCAGAAGGGGCCGCAGATCGAGATCCTGCCGCCGGGCGTGTACCGTATCCACCCGAACCTCTTCAAGATCACGAAGGCCGCGGCCGTGGTGATCGCCAAGGGCGAGGTCGGGATGGTCACCGCACAGGACGGCGCCCCGATCCCGATGGGGCGGCTCCTGGCCCAGAGCGTCCCGGAGCACTCGAACTATGAGAATGGCGAGGCCTTCCTGAAGAACGGCGGGCAGAAGGGGCCGCAGATCGACGTCCTGCTCCCGGGCACCTACCGCATCAACCTGAACCTGTTCCGGGTACAGGTCGCACCCGCGGTCGTCATCGACGCCAACAAGGTCGGCCTCGTGACCGCCCTGGATGGCATCCCGCTCCCGGAGCGGGAATACGTCGCCAGCCCCATCACCGGCCACAACGACTATCAGGACGGCTCCGCCTTTCTGACCAAACAGGGACAGCGCGGCCCGCAACTCGACGTGCTGCGGCCGGGAACCTACTACATCAACCCGTTCATGTTCAGCGTGGAGGTCGACGACGTGGCCGTCATCGAGCGCGGCCAGGTCGGGGTCGTGGTTTCGAACGTCGGCGACGACCCGACCGAAGAGATGAAGAAACGCCTCGGCTCGACCCAGGTCGGGGCTTCCGAGGAGGAGGGCAAGGAGAAGTACGTCGTGCCGAAGGGCTACCGCGGGATTCAGGAGGAGGTGGCCGGGCCGGGCCGCTACTACCTCAACCGGCGGGCGTTCATGGTGTATATCATCGACACGACCAACATCACGATCGACTGGGACGATCAGGCGGACACCCGCTTCGACCAGTTGACCGTCATCTCCAAGGACGGCTTCCCGATCCAGGTCTCCGTCAAGGTCGTGATCCGAGTTCGGCCGGATCAGGCACCGTATATGGTGGCCAAGGTCGGCTCGATCGACAACCTGATCCAGCACGTCATCCACCCCATGATCGACTCCTCCTTCCGGAATCAGGCCTCCACCGCCTCGGCAATGAATTTCCTCCAGAGCCGCTCGGAAGAGCAGGCAAAGGCGGAGTCCCGAGCCCGAGCCGATCTGGAGAGGTACCACGTGGAGTGCGTGTCGGTCCTGATCTGCCAGATCCGCCTTCCCGAGGATCTGATGCAGACCCAGACCAAGCGGATCATCGCCGAGCAGCAGCAGGAGATGTACAAGATGGAGCAGAGGTCCCAGGCGGAGCGCACCGAGATGGAGAAGATGCGCGCCACCGCCGACCAGCAGCCGACCCTGGTTGCCTCCGAGATCGCCGTGAAGGTGGCGACCCAGAAGAAGACCGAGATGATCACGCTGGCCGAGGGGAACGCCGAGGCCAAGGCGCTCGAGGGTTCCGGCGAGGGCAAGAGGCTCAAAGCCATCGGCGACGGCGAGGCCTCCAAGATCGCTGCGATCGGTGAAGCGACCGCCCAGGCGTACAGCAAGCAGCAGGCGGCGATCGGAGAAGAGGCCATCAAGCAGATCAAGATCGTGGAGCTGATTTCCGCCGCCGTCGAAAAGGGCAACATCAAGATCGTTCCGGATGTTCTCGTTTCGGGCGGCGGCCATGCGGCGGACGGCCTGATGGGAGTGGTGACGAAGCTCTTGCCCGGGGTGGATCTTTCCGCCCTTCTGAAGAAGCCCGGCCCCTCCGCGCCGGAAACGCGTTCGGAATCGGAACGCTCATAGACTACCGGAGGGTGGGAACCGTGCTGGCTATCCGTGCGAACCCGCGGGCAGTTCCAGAAACGGAGCGTTCGGAGCCGGGGACGGTGTCCGATCTCACGGAGGTAGCGTGGAGGGGGGAGCCGCGAGGAGGCTCCTCTCCCGATTGGAGGCGAGACAGATGAGACTGCGTGGGAGAACCCCTTGTTTCGGGCTCATGTGCGTTGGAATGCTCTTTGTTTCGGCTCCGTACGCGTCAATGGTGCCCGAAATCAAGGTGGAGTCAAAGGACCGGCTCTACCAGGCGGTGATACGGTTTCCCGAAGGAACTATGAGAGCTGGCTTCTTCTTGAAAAACAGAACAGCGAGTCAGGACCTTGGCGGTTATTTCGATCTTCTTTCCTCGCCTCCAGGCGCAATTGTCTACAAGAGCGAAGAGGAGGCCGTCCAGTTTGACGACTCTCGGGAGGAATCGGAGCAACCGGTTGTGATTATACAGGATAGGGGCGACCGACTGAAATTCACGGTCACGACCGTATTTGACGATTTGGGTGAGGTGGAGCTTAAGGTGACTTACGATGGAGAATCTCTGCTCAACCTTCACGCTCTCGCCGGAGACAAGGATACCAGCGAGCTGATCGAGACGCTCGACGACCTCATCTCAACTGATCCGCGGCCAGTCGAGCAAGCTCCGGATCGCTAACGCGGCAGAGAGGAGGGACAAGGCATCTCCATCGAAGAGTCCCAAGCCGGAACGATCGCGCTCACTTC
>JAMCWO010000191.1 GCA_023481165.1 Planctomycetota bacterium
TTGCAGAAATAAGGCCGGGCGTGCACTTGCAGGACCGCAGATTGCTGCCGAAATACCCACACGGGCACGGGTTCATCGCGGCCACGAGCATGAACTGCGCTGGAAACTGGATCGTCCGCTTGGCCCGCGAGACGATGACGAAGCCGTCCTCCAGCGGCTGGCGGATCATTTCCAGCACGTGACGCGGGAATTCCGTGAACTCGTCGAGGAAGAGAATGCCATGGTGGGCCAGGGACAGCTCGCCGGGCCGCGGTGAGGAGCTGCCGCCGATGAGCGCGGGGCCGCTGGCCGAGTGGTGCGGGGCCCGCACCGGCCGGGTGGCCAGCAGCGCCTGGTCCTTCGTCAGCAGCCCGACAGCGGAGTAGATCCGGGTGGTCTCCAGCGACTCTTCCAGGCTCAAGGCCGGCAGGATCGTCGCCAACCTTTGCGCGAGCATGGTCTTGCCGGCGCCCGGCGGTCCGATCATCATGATGTTATGCGCGCCGGCCGCCGCGATGGTCAGAGCCCGTTTGACGCTCTCCTGGCCTTTCACGTCGGCGAAATCGACGTCATAGTGGGACGCGACGGTGAACAGATCGTCGATGTCGGTGACAGTGGTTTCGAGCGGAAGCTGGCCGGCGAGGAAACCGACCGCCTGGGAGAGTGAGCCGACGCCGAAGACCTCGATCTCCTGCACGACGGCGGCCTCCTTGGCGTTCTCCAGCGGCACGAGCATCCGGGTAAAGCCGCTGGCCGCCGCGGTCATGGCCATGCTCAGGACACCGTTGACCGGCCGCACCCGCCCATCCAGGGCCAGCTCGCCGACGATGACGTACTCCTTGAACGAGGGGCCCGCCAAGACCCCCTCGCCGATGAGCGTGCCCAGGGCGATGGGCAGGTCGAACGCCGGACCGGCTTTCTTGACGTCCGCCGGAGCGAGGTTGATGAGCGACTGCGTCTTCGGGTACCGGTAGCCGCAGTTGACGATGGCGCTGTGAACGCGCTCGATGCTCTCTTTGACCGCCGCATCGGGCAGGCCGACGATCATGGATTTCTCCAGCCCGCCGCGGGCGACATCCACCTCGACCTCACAGATGATGCCCTCGATGCCCTCCAGGGTCACACTGTGCAACCGCGCCAGCATATTCTCATCTCCGGAACCATAGACAGGGCCACGCGGAGATTCTACGACCTGCCGGCTGGGTCTACAAGGGATTTCAGGGCATCTTGACGGCTCCTGCCGGGGCCACGCAGAAGACATAGACGAGCGGCTCGGTCCCGGTGTTCACGATGTCATGAGCGGTCTGCGGCGGGATGTAGGCCACTCGGCCCACACCCACCTGCAGGCGGTTGTCTTCGCCAATCACAGCAGTCCCGCGGCCGGAAAGGAAGACCAGGATCTCCTCGTTGCCCTTGGTGTTGTGCCGGCCGATCGACTTGCCCGGCGCGAGTCGGACCCGGCCGGAGCGCATCCCGCAGGTCTGCGGCACGCCCGTCAGCAGGAGGTGGTAATCGGCCGGGTCTTCCAGGCTACGGACAAAGGGTACGGGGGAGGTGTGCATCCCGGCGGTTTGGCGACTGGTGGCACATCCAGCAGCGATCAGCATGCCGATAACGAGTCCCGGGACCACGAACGCGATTGACACATGTCTCATATTTCATCCTCTCCAACCGTCAAATGAGCCGATCTGGCGTCCGTTCCGCAACCGCATGCGGACGATGACGCCTTCTTTCGTCTGCGGGTCATACCAGGTGCCGCGCGGCACGGGGTACTGCATTTCCTTCATCCGCCGGTCGTCGTAGTTGGGGCCCTGGCTGTAGAGGACCCAACTCACGGGCGATTCCTTCAGGGTGCTGTAGGTTTGCCCTTCCTTCTGTTCGTGGTCGGGGAAACCATTCGGAACCCACAGGTAGGCACTGTCCGCCATGACGGTCGTCCGGTTGTAGATGAGCGTGCCGACCGAGCGGTACTTGTACGTATAGCCGGGATTGAACGGGTCCTCGATACCTGCCGACAGGAACGTGTTCGGCGGGGGCTTCGGCAGGTACCCCTCGTTCGTCAGCTCATACGGAAGCAGGTAGAAGTGCCCACCGAGCATGCAATCGACCCGCACCGGCGGATACCGGCCCTCGTGATCGAGGCCATACGCTTCGAGGGCCAACCCGATGTCCCGCAGTTCGGCCTGGACCGCGAGGATCTTCGTCTGGAGCCGGGCGCGCCCTGCCGCAGGCAGCAGAAGGCCCAAAAGCACCGCGATGATAGCGATGACGACCAACAGTTCTACCAGCGTGAATGCCCGTTTCACGACTCCCTCCATGTCTTGCCCATCACGGGGATTCCTCCTGCGCGGGCGCCTGTCGCGGCTGATCCGCCATCCGATGCTCGTAGGATGCCAGAACGCGCCCATTGCCATCGTAGTTCATGACGTAGAGCCGGTAGCCGCTGCGTAGGTCGGTGCTCTCCTGGTCGAGAATTCCAATCACGTCGAACGGCCGGCTCAGGTTGAAGGAGCCGGGGTAGATTCCATTGCCGCGCCCGAGCTTGATGGGAAATGTCTTCGTTCCCTTCGTGACGGTCAGAGTACCATTCGGCCCCCAGCCATGGGCGTCGACGACGTTGACCTCCTCGATCTTGATCAGCCGGCCCTGATAGTACTCGCCGCCGGTCAGTCGCGCCGGGTCGAACACGAACCGGCCCTGATCGTCCTTGAGCTCATCCAGAGATACGACTTCAGGTTTCGGCAGGCCAACGCCCCGTTCCAGAATCTCGATCGTGAAATCGTGATCGGGCTGATTCTTGTGCTGCTCGTTGATGTTGTTCTTGCCCTTGTAGGAAAGGAAGTAGCCCGTGACGCGGATGCGGTCGCCGACGCTGAACTGGGCCGCGTTGAGGCGGGCGAGCTCCGCGAGGAACTGGGCGTTGGAGTAGCCGCCGCCCGGCATGATCCACGGCAGATTGTCGTAGAGTTGGGCCAGGTAGACCGCCGTCCCGGCGTGATCCTCTCCTTCCCCCTGGAAGAATAGTTGCCACTGCCCACCCAGATTGAACGGTTCGAGGATCGTATCATCCGGGGTCGGGTCCAGCATATCGGCCGGGTGGTGGAGCACGATCCCCTCCAGAATCACCTTCTGCGCGGCCGTGTACGTCTGTTCGCCGCTGCCGTTGACCGCCTGGAACCGGCTGTGGGTGACCCGGGCCACGGTGGGGTCGCCCCGGGATAAGCCCCCGAGCACCAGGCCGATCAGCAGGCACGATGCCAAGCACCCTCTCATACTCACACCTCCGAACACCCAAACAGTTGCGCATAACAATTCCACACTCGTGCTAACGCATAACAGTACAGAATTCGTGCTACCGCATCAAGCCCCATTCCGGCATTTGCAGGAAAAATTCGCCTGGGGTAAGATGGTCCAGGTTGTGTTCGAGGAAAAAACTGTGCCGTGCGGCGTCTTTGGCAGAGGATCACGATGAGCCAGGTGGAACGCATAGGGGTGTCGCTGGAAAAGGATCTGCTCGCCACGTTCGATGGGTTGATCGCCCGGCGGGGCTATCCGAGCCGGTCGGAGGCGATCCGCGATCTGATCCGCCAGCAAATCAGCGAGGAGCGCTTGAGCAATCCGAAAGCGACCGCGGTGGCGGCGGTCTTCCTGGTCTACAACCATCATGCGACGAAGCTGATGGAAGAGTTGGCCGGCTTGCAGCACTCGCACCTGCTTCAGACGATTTCTTCGATGCACATTCATCTGGATGAGCACGACTGCCTGGAGGTGATCGTGCTGCGGGGGCCGGCGGGCGAGATCAAGAAGACCGCCGAGAACCTGATCAGCCTAAAGGGCGTCAAGCTCAGCCGCATCAACCTCTTGACCACCGAGGCCACCTGATCGCCCGGGGAACCGCCCGTACCGAAGCGTCAGGGCCGGCAGCACGAGGAGATTGAGGATGGTGGACGTCACCAAACCGCCGAGGATCACGATCGCCATGGGGCCCTCGATCTCGCGGCCCGCTGTCCCTGTACCGACGACCAGGGGCAGCAGGCCCAGCCCCGTGACCAGAGCCGTCATCAGGATCGGAGCCAATCGCTCGGAAGCGCCCCGCGTGGCCGCCTCCGGGCCCCAGCTCATGCCCTCCACCACCACCAGGTGCTCATAGTGGGAAATCAGCATGATGGAATTTCGCAGCGTGATGCCGAACACGGTGATGAAACCCACCATGGCGCCAAGCGAAAGCAGGGTTCCCGACAGCAGCAGAATCAGCACGCCGCCGACCAGGGCGAAGGGTAGGTTCAGCAGGACCAGCAACACGTTGCGATGGTTTCGCAGCACGATGGACAGCAGGAGAATGATCCCGATGCCGGCCAGGGCGGAATGGATCTCCAGGTCTTCCGTGGCCCGCGCCTGGGCTTGGGCCGCGCCGGCAAATTGCACATAGGTCCCCGCGGGCAGGACCACGGAAGAGAGAATGTCCCGGCGGGCCTGGGCGACGAAGGAGTTGACGCTGCGTCCCTGGACATTGCACGTGATAGTCTGGACCCGCCGGCCGGTATTGTGCAGGATCGTATAGCGCCCGGGGGCCTCGTAGATATCGGCCAGTTGCTGCAGCGGCAGGTACGTGCCGCCGGGACTACGCAGCGGCAGGGCCTGGATTTCATTGATGGAGCGGCGGTCTTGCGGGTCGAGGAAGACCGCCACGTTGAACACCTGGTCCCCCTGGTAGATTTGCCCCACCACAGCGCCCTGGTAGGCGGAACGAACCGCATCCAGAACGGTCACCGGATCGAAGCCCCAGCGCAGCAGGTCGCCTTTGCGGACCACAATCTCGATTTCCGGGCTGGTGGGCAGGGCCGCCATCGTAACGTCGGCGGCCCCCGGAATCTGCTGCAGTAGATGCATGACTTCCTGCCCCAGGTCTTGGAGCACCTCGAAGTCCTGGCTGAAGATGTCGATGACAACGGCGGCGCCATAGCCGGAAAGTGTCTCGCCGATGCGTTCCGTCAAAAAGGAGTTGACCTGGTAGGTGATCCCGGGGAACTGGGCCAGCATCTGCCGCACCTGCCCGGGGGAATACCCGACCGGCGTTCCGCCGGCCGAGGCGAAGCTGATATCGATCTCGCTGGAGCCGATCCCCCGCGTGGATGAGCCCTCTTCGGCCCGGCCCGTCTTCTGGGACACGTACCGGGCATCCGGCAGCTTCAACAACTCACGTGAGACGAGGTCTCCCAGGCGCAAGGACTCTTCGAGCGAAGTCCCCGGGATCGTGTTGACGTGGACGATGGCATTGCCTTCCCGCAGGGAAGGCAGAAACTCCGTGTGCAGAAAGAAGAATACGATTACACCGATGACGATCAGGAGGACCACAACGCCGATCGCTGCCCAGGGATGTCTGTCGACATGCCTGAGAATCCTGCCATACCCTCTTTTGAGCCAGCGTACCACAGGCGGCTCCTTTTCCACGTTCGGAGTACCGCCTTTAGGCGGGTAAGACTCTTCTGATCCGCGTAAACGCGGTACTGGGCTCCCCAACGCGCCGAGCAGCAGGGAAGATAGGGCCGGCGTGACGGTAAGGGCGACCACCAGCGACGTGAGGACGGCCGCGATGTACGCAATGCCGAGGGGCGCAAAGAGCCGGCCCGCCACGCCGGACAAGGTCAGCACCGGGACGAATACCAGCACCACAGCGAATGTGGCGAATACCACGGCACTGCGAACCTCGATGGAAGCATCCAGGATCACCCGCAGCACCGGGCGTGGATTTTGCCGATGGCGATTCTCGCGCAGACGCCGCAGGATGTTCTCCACGTCGATCACGGCGTCGTCCACCACCTCCCCGATGGCCACGGCCAAGCCGCCCATCGTCATCGTGTTGAGACTCTGACCGAAGTACCGCAAAACCGTCACGGCCCCCAGGAGCGATAAGGGAATGGCGATGATGGAGATGACCGCCGTGCGCCAGTTGAACAGAAATAGAAACAGCACGATCGCGACCAGAATTGCTCCTATTCCCAGCGCCTGCTCCACGTTGCGCAGGGCCGTGTGAATGTAGGTCGCCGGGCGGAAGAGTTCCGAGTAGAGAACGATGTTCTCCTTCTGCAGCATCGGGCGCAGGTCCGCCACGGCCTGATCCAATTGCGAGGTGATATCGAGTGTGTTGGCCTGGTATTGCCCCGTAATCAACAGGACCACCCCAGGCTGTCCATTCACGGAGGCGGCCCCAATCGGCGGCGCCTCCGCCTCGACCACCTGTGCCACAACGCCCAGGGTCACGTTGGCTCCCTCGTGGTGCACCAGAACTGTCTGGGCCAACCCCTCCGGCGTCAGCGACTGGCCTTGCATCCGGAGCGTAAGACGCTGGTTGGGGGTTTCGATGAAGCCCGCCCCCCGGATGGCGGTGGCCTTGGCCCCGACGCGCAGCACATCGTCCATCGACAGGTTGTATTTGATGAGTTGCGAGGGCCGGACCTGGATTTGTAGCTGTTTGACCTGCCCGCCGTAGACCTGCACTTGAGCCACTCCGGGCGCGGCCAGCAGCCGGGGCTTGATCGTCCAATCCGCAATCGTCCTAAGGTCCATGAGACTGCGGGTCTTCGAGGTCAGTCCCAACTGCAAGACCGTCCCGGTCGAGGAAGTCAGGGGCGAGAGAAAAGGCGTCACGCCTGTCGGCAAAGGCTCGGTCATCGAGGCCAGCCGTTCGGCCACCATCTGCCGGGCCCGATAGATATCGATGCCCGTATGAAAAACAATGGTGATGGCAGACAGGCCGTGCAGGGAAGATGAACGAAAGGACTCGATGCCTGCCACTCCACCGATGGTGTTCTCCACGGGCCGTGTGACCAGCATTTCCACCTGCTCGGAGGAAAGCCCCGGCGCTTCCAGCCGGATACTGACTTGCGGCGAGGTGAACTCGGGAAAGACGTCGTACTCGGTCTTCGTGAGAGAGTAGATGGCGTAGGCCGCCCACAGAGCCGCCAGCGCGATGATGACGCCGCGAAAGCGTAGAGAGAAGCGAACGATGGCGGCGAGAATGCCTGTAGTCTCCAAGTTCATTTCCTGGCCTTCTTGCCTTTCTGTGCCTGCCGGTGCGCTTCCTGGGACAGAAGAAGCTGTGCCCCTCGGACGACGCACCACTGGCCGGCCGAGAAACCTTCCCGCACGAACCAGCCGCCGGAGACAGGGGTATTCGTGGGAATTTCCCGACGGACAAAGGTGTCCGGGCTCGTCTGCACGTAGATCCAGGCTCGGCCTTGCAGCCAGACGACGGCGGACGCGGGAACATCGATCCCGCGTATCTCCTGACCGGTCGGGAGAGATGCCACAATGTTCATGCCGGGCAGAAGACCCGTGGCCTTGGCCGGCGCCCGATAGAAGAAGCTGAATCCCTGGATGCGCGGGTCCGTCCGGGGAGACGCCGAAACGCAGGTGGCCGTTTCCGTCTTTCCAACGGGTGTCTCGATGGTCGCGCTTGGAGGGGGAGACAACAACTTCGTCCCTACCGGCACCGTGATCTGGATCAGCACCTCCTCCTGGTCCATCAATCGGACGAGCGGGGCGGAGTTTTCCTCGATCCATTGGGCGATTACAGGCCCCCACTGCTGCCGGAGGAGCGCCGTCTGAGAATGAAGCGCCACTTCCGCCGCCCGTGCCTGGGCCTGGTCCGACAGCCAAGTGGCCTGCGCCTTCTGGACAGCCTTTTCGGAGGTGCTACGATTGTCTTTATAGAGCGACTGGGCGCGGGTGTACTCCTCCCGCGCGGCCACCAGTTCGGCCTGGGCACTTTCCTGCTTCGCCTGGGCATCGGCGAAGCGGCTCCTGGAATCGGACAACTGCTGCGTGTCGGAAACAGTCCCGTAGGCCGTGACCTTCTCCTGAAAGGACATCAAGTTCAGCGGGGCCACCGCGATTCCCCCTTTCGTCTGCTGGGCCGGGCTCAACGTCACCTCATTGTGGTCCACCGGCTTGGGCGCCATCTTTCCGGCAGGTTGATTGGGATCCAGCGGCCTTCCGGTGCCCTTCCCGTGTCCCAGAATCCATGTCGCCAACAGGGCGCCGCCTCCCGCGAGGGTCACGACAGCCGTCCAGAGAAACACTCTATTCCTGATCTGTTCGGACACGGCGTTATCATCTCCCTTACTCTTTGGGATTGGGGACCGAATCCTCGCACACCAGCGGACGCATCACCGCATCCTCCAACGCACCTAACGCCTGCTGTACGCCGACGAACGATTGGAGTCGGGAGAGAGAGGCCGCGTTACGGTCCTGTTCCACGGTGAGAAGCTCCAGGCGGCTGATATCCCCCACTTCGAATTGTCTCTGGGCGATCTTCTCCTGGTCGGTGCGCTGCGCGAGAATCGACTCGGCCACCTTCAGCACATCCAAAGCTTTGCTGTAACCGACCGCGGCCTGCTCCACCTGGCTGATCACGCTGATTTGCAGAGCGTAGAAGCGCTCTGCCGCTTCCCGGCGTTTCGCCTCGGCTGCCGCGATCGGTCCTTGGTTCTGATTGAAGATCGGCAGGGTTACGGCCAAGCCAATGCCCCACTCATTTTGTCCCTGGTCGAACTCGTAGGCCGGTCCCAGGCTGATGTCGGGGTACTGCCTGGCAATCTCCAGTTGCAGGTCCGATTGGGCCGCCTGATAATCCGCCAGGGACGAGAGCACATCGGGGCGACTCCAGAGAGCTGCCTTCCGTACCTCCGCGGCGAGCAGGCTGGAGGGGACCTTTTCGAGACACGTGAAAGACAGGTCGATCCTTGTCAGCGCCGCCTCCGGCAGAGCCAAAGCCGCCGCTAAGGCCGCCCGATCCTGGGCGATCTGCTTGCTCGTCCCAATCAAGGACAAGCGCGCCTGGTCCAGGGCGATGCGTGCCTGGCTGAGCACGAGCTGCGAGATTTCCCCACGCTGGAGCTGCTTCTCCTGCATCTCTACCGTCTGTTGCTGCAACCGGACTTGTTCCTGCTGAAGACTCTCGGTGTGGAGGGCCGTGTACAGGTTCAGGAGACTTGTCCGCACCCGGCTGTGCACCTGCCAGGCGAGCGTCGCTGTGTTCAGCCGCGCGGCCGTGGCGAGGTTCCGGGCACGCGCGATCCGGTAGCCGCGTTTGCCCGCCGTCTCGATCGGAGCCAGAACGGAGAAGTCCACAATCCACGGGGAAATCCCACCGCCCGTGTTGGTCACATACTGAGGTGTGAACCGTAGAGCCGGATGGGGCCATTGGCCGGCTGTCCGGATCCCGGCTTCGGCCACTTGCCATTGGGCTTGGGCGACCTTCACCTGGGGTTGGTAATAGCACGCGGCCAGCGCCAGCAGGTCGAGGCTCCATTGTTTGGGGGGCCACGGCGTCATTTCCCGATGAAGATCCGTCTCCAGGAAAGCCCTCACTTCCGAAGAATCCAGACGCCGGGCTTCGAAAGCCGCGGCTGATGTCTCGGGAGAGATGGGCTCATCCTGGAACGTGGTGCATCCGGCGGTCACAGCCGCAAGCAAGACCAAGGCGCTGACGTTCCGGGCCATGGCGTTCCCCAATTATCCCCCGCCCTGCACGAAGACGTAGACCCGCGCCCCGCTGGGGTCGGTTATGAGCAAACGTACGCCCGACGATGGCTTCACGGAGGAGAGGATCTGATCGGCCTGCTGACTGGAGGTGACGGCTTCATTCTGAATCTGCAAGATCACCATGCCCGGAATCAGACCGGCGAACGCGGCCTCCGAGCCCGGCTGTACCGCCGTGATCATGACTCCCTGAAGAGACGATGGATAGCCGTATTTCTGCGCCAACTCCGGCGTCAGAGTCGTCAGGCTGATCCCGAACCCGCCGGGCGCCGCGGTCTGGGGAGCCGGTGCGGGAGTCGAAGGCTTCTCCGGCAGCGCCGCGATCTCCACTTCGATGGTCAGTTTCTCACCTTTGCGGTACACGTCAAATGGGACCTTCGTGCCGGGGGACAAGCCCGTCACGATGCGGCGCAGGGCGGCGCTGCTATCCACCGGCTTGCCGTCGATGGCGGTGATGAAGTCTCCCGTCTTGATCCCTGCCTTGGCACCGGGACCATCCGGCACGACTTCCGCCACCAGGGCCCCTTTCGTCGTCGGCAGGCCAAAGCTCTTGGCGAGCTTCTCACTCACGTCCTGGACCTCTACCCCCACGTAGCCGCGGACGACTTTGCCCTTTGCGATCAATTGGGTCATCACGTGCTTCGCCGTGTTGGAGGGGATCGCCAAGCCAATTCCGGCGTTGATCTTCTCCGGCGAGACAATCGCGGTATTGATCCCGATGACCTGGCCCTTCATGCTCGTCAAGGGCCCGCCGGAATTGCCCGGGTTGATCGCGGCATCCGTCTGAAAGTAGCTCTCCGAATCGTCGCTGATGGTGCGCCCTCGCGCAGAGATGATGCCGGCGGTGACTGTCTGGGCCAATCCTTCCGGAGCACCGACCGCCAAGACCCAATCCCCGACGACGACCTTGCTGCTGTCTCCCAACGGGACCGAAATCAGGTCCGAGGCATCGATCTTGACCACCGCCAGGTCCGTCAGCCGGTCGGTGCGTACCCACTGTGTCTTGAAATGGCGTCCATCCGCCAGAATGACTTCCACGGTGTCGGCCCCATGCACCACGTGCCAGTTCGTCAGGATGTAGCCGTTGTTCGCATCCACAATGATGCCGCTGCCCAGTCCATAGATGTACTCGTATGTCGGCGGCAGGGCCTTGCCGCCATTGCCGCCAAAGAGGTGCTGCCAGAAGTCGCGCATGCCGGAGCCGACGGTCTGCGTTTCCTTGACCCGCTCCGTTACCTGGACCATGACCACGGCGGGCCGGACGATCTCGGCCACGGCGTAAAACAGCGGCGACAACGTGTCGCCTTTTCTTAGTTCCGGCAGGGCCGTCCGCGCCGTTTTGACCTCCTGGGCCACCCGGTCGAAGCGAATCCGCTGAACTACCATCGGTACGAAAACGAGCGCCCCGACTCCCACGGCCAGTCCCAATAGCCATATCAGTGTTGATCCACGGATGCGCATACTCTGTTGCCTTTCGCACTTGGTCCTCATTTGCCCTCCAAGTCTATCTTGAGATCCAGGAACTTGAGCAGATCCTTGAGGGTCACGATGCCTGCCAAATGGTCACCATCCACCACCAGGAGCCGGCTGTTGCCGGTGCGGTTCATGATAGACAGCGCCTGCATGGCGTCGGTATGGGAGCCAATGGCATTCTCGGCCGAGCACGGGGCGAGCACGTCTTGCACCGTGTAGCGGTCCCACTGCTCGCGCGACAGATCCCGGACCTGCTTCGTGGTGACACAGCCTACGAGCGTGCCGTCGGACGCGACGGGAAACATCCGGTGATGATATTGATAGAAGTAGTTGTCCACCAGCTCGTGCACGGAGATGGAAGGCGGCACGACCACGGGATTGGGCTGCATGAACCTCATGATGGGCTCACCGCCCAAAGCCTGGCGGATCAGCACCTGCCGGTAAGACATCCGGGCGGCCGACCGGACGAACAGGCCGATCAGGAAATACCAGATCCCGGTGACAAAGCCTCCCAGGAGGAAGGTCGCCAACCCCAGCAGGATCAGGAGAATGCCAAAGCCGGAGCCAAAGGCGGCCGCTATCCGCGTGGACCACCGCAAACGCCCCGTGGCCGCCCACAGGATCGACCGGAAGACCCGGCCGCCATCGAGCGGAAAGGCCGGGATCAGGTTGAAGACAGCCAACAGGAAATTCAACCAGCCCAGGTACTGCAAGACGCCCCAGACGGACATCGGCCAGTGCGCGACGATGCCGGCGTGCGCGATCCCCACCAGAATGCCGCCCAGAACGGCGCTGGACAACGGACCGGCAATCGCCATGAGGAACTCGGTCTTGGCATTGGCCGGCTCGTCCCCCATCTCCGCCACGCCGCCGAAAATAAACAGGGTGATGCCCTGCATCGGCAATCCGAAACGCCGGGCGACCAGCGAATGACAGAACTCGTGGAAGACAATCGAGAAGAACAGGCCGACGGCCCCCGCCACGCCCATGGCCCAATAGATCCCCGTCGCGTAGCCTTGGTAGTACACGGGGAAGAAATAGACGGCCAGCGACCACGCTACCAGGATGGCGAGCAGAAACCATGTGAAGTCGATGCCCACACTAAAGCCAAACAGAGTGAACAGGTGTATCTTCTTCCCAAACATCGGAGTATCTCCTATGATCCATTACTGTAGCCAAGGCGGCAGCATGGAGACATAGGGAAATCACCCGGTCTGATGAAGATATTCCCTCAAAGAGGCTGCTTCCGGCGACCGACACCGCCTGAGCCGCGCCGAGACCGGCCTCCGGCTATGCCCCCGGAAATTCGAGGGCCGGGCCGCCGAAGTCCCCCGCGACTTTCGTCTTTCGCTTTCGCTCTCCGCGTCCCTCAGTGCGGATGCCGGTGGCGCAGGATGTGGGGGCGTTCGAGGCCGTGGGCCAGCATGAGCGCCTCATCGTTCAGAAGGTCGGCCGTGGGTCCGTCCGCCACGATCTGGCCGTGGTCCAGCACCAACGCGCGCGGACAGCTTTCCACGACGAATTCCAGATCGTGCGTCGCGATGATCTGCGCGATGGGCAGCCGGGCGAGCAGGGCCATCAATTCCCGTCGGCCGCGCGGGTCCAGCTCGCTGGTCGGCTCGTCCAGCGCGAGCACCCGCGCGTCACACGCCAGGAGCCCCGCCAGGCAGACGCGGCGCTTCTCGCCGCGACTGAGGTGATGAGGGAGCCGTTCTTCAAAACCGGCCAGCCCGACCTGCGCCAACGCCTCGGAGACGCGAGCGGCCAACGCGGCCCCGCGCAGGCCCCACTGCTGCGGACCGAAGGCGACATCCTCCCACACGGTGGGGCAGAACAACTGATCGTCCGGGTCTTGAAACAGCAGGCCCACCTGGGCGCGGATCGTTTCCAGGTGCGGCGCGGCCACCGGGGTCCCGAAGACCCGCACGGCCGGCTCCGCCGCGGGGCGTTCCGGCAGCAGACCGTTGAGGTGCAGGAGCAACGTGGACTTGCCCGCGCCGTTCGGGCCGAGCAGGCCCACCCGTTCGCCTTCCGCGAGAGAAAAACTGACGTCCTGCAAGGCGGCCGTGCCATCCGCGTAGCGATAACTGAGGCCCCGGACTTCCAACGTGTTCATGTCTTCCATCCTCGTGCGCACATGGCGGCGTAGATGCGCTCGGCGTGCTCGAGACTGCGGAGAAACAAATGCGCGATGACGCCGGCGCCGGACCGCCAGACCCAGAGCCGGCCGTCGGTGAACGTGCGGCTGCGGCGCGCCCGGCGCATGCGCCCCATCTCGTCGTGGAGCAGAAAGACGTAGCGGTGCATCAGCGCCAGCGTGGTCACCAGCAAGGACGGCACGCGGGCCCGTCCCAGCGCCTGGAGGAGGTCGGTGAAGCGGGTCGTGCTGGACAGCAGGACCATGCACAAGAGGCAGAGCGTGCTCCGGGCCAGCATGGCGGCGAAGACGCGGATGCCGTTGTGTTGCAGGAGCGCCAGCAGCGCGATTCCCAGCGCGAACGGCTCGACCCAGAGGAGCTTGCGGGCCAGCACACGGGCCGGGAGTCGGGCGAAAGCGGCTATCAGCAACAGCGCCGCAGCTCCCAGCGCGTAGGCGCGCCATGCCGAAAGGGGCAGCAGCACGACGACAAAAACAAACACCAAAGCGCCGATCAATTTGACCGTCGCCGGGAGCCGGTGAATGGGGCTATCCCGATGCTGGTAGAGGCTGAGCAGTTGATGATCCACGGCGGAAATCCTCTCTCGACCTCACGCGGACTTCGCCCGGGCGAAGCCGGTCGGCGTCAGGAAACGCGCCAGCAGATAGGCAAAGACAAACGCCGCCACCGTGCCCACACAACCGGCGACAATCGTGGAGAGCACGGCCGACCCGATCCCCGGCACCGCATAGTCGGGAAACGGCGACGGCGCTACCGGGGTCCCGGCGGCCCGGTGGGCAAAACCCAGGACGGCCGCAACGGTTTCCAAGCCATCCGGCCAACTGCAAGCAAAGGGCGTCAAGAACACGACCAGCCCCAGGGCCAGGAGCAGGCCCTGCGCCAGCAGGCGCCGGCGGTTCGAGGGAAGGTCCGCGGCGGCGCCTTCCAGGAGCAGCTCCGGACGCACGCGAAGGATCGTCGCGATCACCAGTGTGGTAAGGAGCGCTTCGCCGAGGCCGATGAGCATGTGAAGGCCGGCCATGGCCGGAAAGCCGACGGCCCAAGCCACGGTCCCCGACCACGCCAACTCACCGGTACAGGCCAGCGCGGCGGCCACCGGCGAACACCAGGAGGCAAAGGCCACCGCCAAAAGCTGGCCGCGCGGTCCGCCCCCCGCGCTGCGCCGAACGACCGCGTAAACCACGTACCCGACCCCGGGGGCCACCAGGGCCATATTGAGCAGGTTCGCGCCCAGGGCCGTCACACCGCCATCGGCGAACATAAAACATTGCAGAATCACCACCGCGCTCATGACCACGACCGCCCCGCTCGGGCCGAGGAGAACCGCGGCCAGGACCCCGCCGAGCAAATGGCCGGAGGTCCCGCCGGCCACGGGGAAATTCAACATCTGCGCCGTGAAAAGGAAGGCCGCGGTCAAGCCCAACAGGGGGACGCGCCGCGGCGGAAGACAGCGCCGGACCCGCAGCAGAGCGAGCCCCAGCCCCGCCGCCGCCAGGGCGCCGGTCGTCGTTGCCGTCTTGGCATCGATGAACCCATCGGGGATGTGCACGTTACTCCTCCTTCACGCCGGCCTTGTTTCCCGAATTCCCGGCCGACGGAACCGACAGAGAAGCTTCTTTGGCATCGTGTTACTCTTTGACCAAAAGGTAGCACGCCGCCCCAGACCTGTCAACAAAAACTGCGTGGGGTGTGGACAGTTGACAGAAAGGCACCGTATCCGTATTAAGACGCTGGCAAAGAATTTTGGCAAGCACTTTTTCAGGAGATCCGATGGCGGCGCAAGGAGCGTTCACGGTCGATCTGAACAGTAAGCCCGAGTATCAGAGGCTCCTGGAGGGCAAGCCCCAGACGCTGGGGATGCGCTCCGGGCGGGTCCATCTGCTGCCGGGGCAGGCGTGCGGCCAGCACAGCACGAAAAATCACGAGGAGTTGTTGGTGTTTCTCGCCGGCCAGGGCGAGCTCCAGATCGGTGGCCCCGACCCGAAAATCGGACGCACCGCGGCCCTCGGAACCGAGGGCGCGCCCGGGGCCCGCCACGCGGTCGGCGTGGGCAAGGTGGCCTATATCCCGCCCGAGACGCTCCACGATGTCAGCAACACGGGCCGGGAGCCGCTGATCTATATTTATTGCGTGGCGCCCGTCGGCTCATAGGCCCCTGCCGGCAGGCAGGCGAGGACCGGGAGACATCGGGCGCACCGCGGTTGCGCCGCCCGCTTGTAGATCGACGATCACGCACGAGACGGCCGATAAATCTCTTGCCGGGCGACAGCATCATGGTTACAATACAGATGCTGGATATGAGGTATGACGACCATGGGCGCCGGCACCTCATCTACGTCCGCCCGGCCTTCGCCTCAACGGGAGGGAGTTCGTCGTGTAGGAGTACGCCACAGGTCTGCTTGCAGGAGACAGATCATGCGGAAACACCGAGCCTTCACCCTCATCGAGCTGCTCGTCGTCATCTCCATCATCGCCCTGCTGATGGCCATTCTGATGCCGGCCCTGGCGCGGGCCCGCAACCAGGCGCGCACCGTGGCCTGCCGGGCCCTGCTCAAGCAGTGGGGCCCGATCTGGTACATGTACTGCAACGACAACAACGGCTACTTCAGCAACGGCAACCTCACCGATATCGGCTGGACCCGCGGCGAATGGGTCATCGTTCTTCGCTCCGCCTATGAGACGAGATCGGACATCCTCCGCTGCCCGATGGCGGTGAAGCGGCTTCCTGACGGTGCCAGTCATGGTGGACCGTTCCACACCTACGTCATGGGAGGCGGCGGCACAGGGAACCTCCGGGAGGAAGCCAGCTACGGGCAGAACAACTGGCTCTTCAATCCGCCGCCCGGCGTCGCGAAGATCCAGGGCCGTCCTTCCGAGTGGCACTGGCGGACGATGAATGTCCGGCAGGCGGCCGAGATCCCGGTGTTTGCCGACACGATGTGGCGGGGGGGCGGGCCCCTCGACAAGGGCGCCAAAGGCGAGCCGCCGCTGTTCAACGGCCAGTGGGTCGATGCCGGCGCTGAGATGCGGCACTTCTGCATCGACCGGCACAACGGCTTCATCAACCACCTGTTCCTGGATTGGTCGGTGCGCCCCGTGGGCCTCAAGGAGCTCTGGACCCTCAAATGGCACAAAACGTTCGACGTCCGCGGCCCCTGGACCACCGGCGGCGGTGTGACCGCGGCCGATTGGCCCGAATGGATGCGGAAATTCAAGGACTATTGACGGACTCCGCGTACGATGGAGAGTCAGAAAGGGCCGGCGACTCCGTTCTCCGCCAGCCCTTTTCCGTGCTTGTAGGGGCAGGCCCCCGTGCCTGCCCTCTTGGCTTTGTGCCCGTCCCGGGAGGGCGACCACAGGGGGTCGCCCTACGGTTTGGGTACGGCAGCGCTTTGGATGCAGAAGAACCGCACCTCGCTCAGACCAGCGGACGGCGTACTGCCCCAGCCTTTGTCGATGGTCAGCTTAACGTATTTGGCCGAGACCCCCCCGAAGCTGACGATCGTGTTCGCTGTATAACCGGGCTTGCCGGTCGCTTTGGCGAATTCCGGCACGTTAGCCACGGCTGTCCACGTCGTGCCATCGGTGGAGTACTCGATCTTGACGGTCTGGGCGCCAAAGCCGATGAAGGACTCTATCGGCTGATTGGAGTTCCACACCCATAGCTCATGCAGGGTGTAGACCTTGTCGAACTGGTACTGAATCCAGTGCGGCGCGGTGGTGCTGAGCCACATGTCGGTTCCATTCGTCGAATGTCCATCGCTCTTGTCGAGCCCGGAGCCATCGATCGTCCTCTCCGGCCCCATGTTAACCTGGGACGGGGAAGCTGTGGCCGTGATGCTCTTGATCGGATACGTCAAGGCGGCAGTCGTGAACTTCAGGATCGGCCCCTTGATAGGAGTAGCGCCCGAGATCACGAAATCCACCCGCCAGTAGTAGGTCTGGCTGACTTTCAGCGGCTCTGCGGGGTCGTAGGTACTCGCTGTCTGCCCCTGGCTCACCAACACGCCCTGTGGATTCGTTCGACTGGCCGTGCTGACCACTTCGAGAGAGGTGCCGAAGTAGAGATCGCAGGCTTGGGCGAACGAAGGTGAGATCCAACTCAGGATGACATCGCAAGGCACATCTGAGGCTTTGGGTCCGGGAGTCACCAGCGATTCCATGAGAACCCCAAGGTCTTTCTCGTCCACGATACCATCGCCCCAGGCAAAGGGACCGATGTCACACAAGGACGTGTTCTTCCCCCAATTGTCCGCCAGAAGGCTCATGTCTTTCGCATCGACCTTGCCGTCGCCGTTGAAGTCCATGACGGGAATGATCGGTGCCTGCCAGAGGTCCCATCCGCCGACGCCGCCGGGACACGGGCCTTCGAAATCATCGAAATAGCACCACCGCCCGTCAGGCGAAATGCTCGAAATGCAATTGGAGTAGTTGGTGTTGAGAGTTGGCCCAAGGTTCCTTGGTGGACCCCAGACGCTGGTCTTAGAGGGGCGAGTCGTTATCCACGTGTCCCATGCTCCAAAGCCACCAGGGCGATTCGACGCGATAAGGAGCGTTAGGGCATCAGGCGATATCCACTGGCACATATCATGAAGGGAACTGTTGACCGTTGCGCCGAGATTCACTGGCGTTCCCCAGGCATCTGAGGTGGTTGCCCGCTTGCTCACCCAGATGTCCCAGCCACCATATCCGCCGGGACGAATCGATATGAAATAGAACTCTAAGCCGTCCGGCGAAACGATTGGCTGAGCGTCCTTCCCCTGTATGATGATGTTTGGAGCCAGACTTGCCGCCGGTCCCCAGGGAGCATCTCTGGTGGCACGTGTGGTCGAGCACAAATCGTTGCCCCTTTGGAAATACAAGGTCAGTCCATCTGCCGATATGCTCCCGGTTGCGTCCCAACCTGGTGAATTCACCTGCGCTCCCAAATTGGCGGGTGGACCCCATGCGTCTGGTACGCTGGCTCGCTTGGTCACCCAGATATCGAACCCGCCATATCCTTCGGGGCGATTGGAAGTGAAGTACAACTCCAGACCATCAGGGGAGAGAATGGCATTATAATCACGGGACGCACTGTTAACGGTTGGCCCCAGATTCGCAGGCGTGCCGAAGACGAAATCCGCGTGCGCGGGAGGCGCATCAAGACCCGCGAGGAAACAAAGACTCAGTAGTGATAGTCCGGCCGTGGGAATCTCGAACAGTTTCATCTCACACCTTCCCTTCTGCCCGAAGGCAACAGACATTGTTGGAATCGTATTGACAGGTCTTTCTGCAGAGAAGACGAGTTCACAGTCGAAAGGCAGGTCGATGACGTGCCGCTGGCCGGCCGCTGCGTCGAACCACGAGTCGAACGCCGACCGGCCACTCGTGACGGCGGACCACCGCTTCATATCAGCCTCGGCTCTGGCTCGTTCGTGCAGAGCGTCGTAGCACCGCGCCCGCACTAAGTAGGCGTGGGCGTCCCACGGGTCGGTCGCAATGCGCTGGGTGTGCCGGGCCACCAGTTCTCGGAGGTGCTCGCCCACCGTTTGGGCGGGCCCCAGCGCCTCGACCGTTGTGACGGCGGGAGCAAGGTCCGCCGTCCAAATCTCGAAATACGGTGCACCCAGTTCAAAAACGAGTTTCGCCCCCTCCGTGGCCCACGAGCCTACCGTGATCGGACCACCCAGCGTCTGGGCAGGCTGATTCTGGCCCAGGCGATATACCCACAGTCCCGTCGGGTTTTCCAGACCGCCGCTGCCGCCCAGGCACAGTTCGTTACTGCCCGGAGACCAGGCCAATGCGCCCCAGCCATCGGAGGGCGAAGGCAGAGGCCATCTGGCGATCAACGTCTGGGAGGCCAGGTCTATGACCTTCAGGGCTGTGCCCTCTAGGCAGGCCATGCGTTGATTGTCGGGCGACACCGACGGGTTCCATTGCGGACACGGAATGACCCGTTTCAGCTCGGGGTCTTCCCCTGCGATGGAGACGCAATAGAGCGTGCTGTCTGAACGCGATTTGTAGTAGACGCTGTTCGAATCCCGACCCCAGGAGGGCCAGACCCCGACAGCCAGACGCCGTGGCGCGGTCCCATCGTCATTCATGAGCCAAACCTCTTCATCCGTGCTGCCGATGGGTTCGTTCTTCGCGTCCGCGGTAACGAATTCCGGGACGGGCAGGAACTGTCGATCCCGCACAAAAGCAATATGCCGCCCATCCGGCGACCACCGGGGGTACTTGCCGGGGACGATCAGCAGATCCGTTTTTCCCGTGCTAGGATCGAAGACGGCAATACCGCTACGGCCCTGCACTCCCAGACTAAAGGCCAGCCTCTTGCCATCCGGCGACCACGCGGCACTAAAGCCGTCCGTAGTCAGCCGCCGGCCTTTGGCGGAGAGCAGGCGATGGGTCTCCTCCGCCTCCACCATCGGCAGAAAGGCCGCCCCTGCCGGCGCGGGACCTGCCGGATGCCAGGACTGTCCGGCCGTCAACGTGTCAAAGACATACTTGGCGCACCAGTTCCGGAACTTCTGTCGTGCCTCCTGGCCGGGGCTGATGAGCCGACGAAACAAGGCGGCAGCTTCGTCGTAGTCGCCCACCGCTGTCAGCGCGCCGAACAGGTGATTGTGTAGGACCGACACATCTTCCGCCCCCGGCTGGACCTCCGCGATGATGCGACCGTAATCCTTCATCCGCAGGAGCGTGTCGCAGCGTTGAACGGACAGTTCCACGTGTTGGGGGCTGTCCTCTGCCGTCAGTTCAATCGCTTTGTCATACTCGCCAATCGCCTCCTGGCAGCGGTCCAGCTCTCGGAGAGCGGTCGCACGCAGGGAGTGCGCGAGCGGATCAGAATCGCGCAACATCTCCATGGCACGTGCATCCTCGTTCATGCGGTCATACTTCCGCGATGCGTACCAGGTATAAGCCCGCAGTCGGAGAGACTCGTAGTGCTTCGAGTTGAGCCGCAGGGCTTCCTCCAGTGCCTCCAGTTGCTCGTGCACCGTGATGGCCATCATCGCCCGTAAGTAGAATGCCTCCGCCGTCTTCGGAAGCAGGGCCTCCGCCTTCTGACGGTACTCTTCGATCTGCTTGAACTTATCGGGGTTGAGTGGACCGCTCTCCCCAAGAATGCGGCCCCAGAGCAAATGGGCTGCCCCCGCAATGTCCGCGCGCTCGTTCACCAGGTCCTTCAGTACGCTCAGTGCCTCTGCGAAACGGCGGTCGTCCGCGAGAATCCTGGCGTAAAGAAGCTGGGCCTCGGGTCCCGCGTACCTATTCCGAAGGAGCGATTTGATCGTCTCCAAAGCCGCCTCTCGATCTCCATTGTCATATTGCCCACGAGCTTGGGACAGCGCGGCCTCCGCTAATTTCAAACGGTCTTGATTCCACGCCCAAAGGATGATGCTTCCGGCGCCAACCACAACCACCATCATCAGGGCAGCGATGGCCTGCGCGCGGTGTCGCCGGAGGAACTTGGCCAGACGATAGGCTGGGCCGGGGCCGCGGGCCAGAACCGGCTCGTGCTCCAAATGCCGCCGCACGTCTTCGGCCAAACCGCTGACGGTCTCGTAGCGCCGGACACGGTCCTTCTCCAGGGACTTCATCACGATCCAGTCCAGATCGCCGCGGACCTCTTGTAGGGGCAGGCCCCCGTGTCTGCCCAACTTCGGGCGGCCACGGGGGGCCGCCCCTACAGGTCGCCGTTCCCGCGTGGCGGTTCGGATCCGGGTCGAGGGCTTGACCGGCTCCTGCTCTCGGATCACCCGCTGCATCTCGATGTAGCCAGCTTGGCGGAGTTCCTCTTCACTGAAGGGGGTCGTCCCGGTCAGCAGTTCATAGAGCAACACGCCCAGCGAGTAGATGTCCGAGCGGGTGTCGATGTCCAGATCGCTCAGTTCCGCCTGCTCCGGACTCATGTAGGCCGGGGTGCCGATGATATGAGCGTAACGAGTGAAGAGCGTCTTTTCGGTCAGCTTCTGGTTCGTGGCCTTAGCTATCCCGAAGTCGATCACCTTGGGGACGGGCTTACCATCATGGTGCGTAACCATCACATTGGAAGGTTTGAGATCGCGATGGATGATGCCCTTCTGATGGGCGTGCTGCACGGCGTTGCAGACCTGTAGGAATAATACCAGCCGGTCTTTCGTGCTCAGGCTGTTCTTGTCGCAGTACTCGGTGATCGAAACGCCCTGGACCAGCTCCATGACAAAGTAGGGCCGGCCGGTATCGGTCGCTCCGGCGTCGAGGACCTTGGCGATACAGGGATGGTCCATCAGGGCAAGAGCCTGCCGCTCCGCCTCGAACCGGGCGATGACCTGGCGGGTATCCATGCCCAGCTTGATGATCTTGAGAGCCACCTTGCGGCGGAGGGGCTCGGTCTGCTCGGCCAGGTAGACGACCGCCATGCCGCCTTCCCCGATCTTCTCCAGGAGTTTGTAGCGGCCGATGATTGTGCCGGGGCCTTCCGTAAGGACGGGCATATCCAGCACCAGGGCCGAGTCCCACGGGGCAGATTCCAGGAAGTTGTCCCTGACCTCGTGGGCCTTGAGCAGAACCCGGATGCGGGCCAACAGACCGGCATCCTGGCCGCAGGCCGCTTGGAGGTAGGCCTCCCGCTGAGCCGGGGCCTGGCCCAGAGCTTCGTAGTAGATCGCCTCTTCGTTGGTCTTGTGCTCCGTGGACACCGCTGCTCCTTTCGCTCTTCAATGCGTAAAGCCGGGGCCGATCCCCTCACGGAAATGCGAAAAAATCAACCACAGAGGCACAGAGAGCACCGAGAAAACCGAAGGCAGGAGGGTAGAGAGCCATGAAGTCAGCAGGAAGAAGACGCGACGCACGGCGGCTTTCTGAAGTTTTCATCTTCCCACGGTCTTCCCCTCCGTGTCCTCTGTGCCTCTGTGGTGAAGAACCTCGGCCGCTTGTAGTGGCGTCATCAGACGCTATCTATATGCTCTTACGAGCACACTACAAACCGTCGATCTGCCCCAGTTCCACGCGTAGCCAGGCGCG
Source organism: Planctomycetota bacterium (assembly GCA_023481165.1). Taxonomy (GTDB): domain Bacteria; phylum Planctomycetota; class Phycisphaerae; order Sedimentisphaerales; family Anaerobacaceae; genus PLanc-01. The sequence goes on from JAMCWO010000191.1 coordinate 22,143, forward strand.
GGCGTAGTCCCAACCCCGCTCGGCCGTCGCGTGCGAGATGCCCAAGGCTTGCGCCGCCTGCTCGATGGTCAGGCCCGCGAAATAGCGGAGCTTCACCAGATCGGCCTTGAGCGGGTCCTGCCGGGCAAGCTTGGCCAGTGCCTCGTCCAACGCCAGTATCTCCTGGGCTTGGGAAGCGTCGTCCGCCGCCGGAAATTCCTCGAGGTCCACCGGCCGGCGGCCAGCACCGCGCTTCAGGCTCTTCTTGCGGCGGGCATTGTCGATCAGGATACGCCGCATAGCCTCGGCGGCGGCCTTGAAGAAATGACCCTTGCTGTCCCAGCCATGTCCCTCATGGCCCACCAGGCGGAGGTATGCCTCATGCACCAGGGCGGTCGCTTGGAGGGTCTGGCCGGGAGGCTCAAGGGAGAGCTTTTGGGCGGCGAGAAGGCGGAGTTCCTCATAGACCAGGGGCAAGAGTTCGTCCGTAGCTTTCGCGTCCCCCCGTTCGATGGCATTCAAGATGCGTGTGACATCACTCATGCCAACTCCCGACCGTTTGGGGGCGAATAATTATTCGCCCCTACATGGGCCTATTCTGTCACAAGAGTCGGCAGACTTCAAGTCTTCGCATGTACCGGGAACGGGATAGTTGACTTGGCCGTATAGTATTTATAGAATAGGGATGGCTGTAGAGAGGTATTCTGCTCTTGAGGAGAAGGTCTATGGACTCCGGGAAAGACAGCCAGGTATGGCAATACAAATGGCACATCGCCATCATTGTCGTCGTGGTGGCGGGGGCACTGGCCTTGTCGATCTTCACGAAGGTCCTGGAGACGTCGGACAGTGTGCGGCAACTCCTGATGCTCATGGGCGGGCTGATTTTTCTGATCGCCCTGCTGACGGTGCTTTCGCGCGTCTCCCGGATCGTCAGCACGCTCAATGAAAACAGCGCCCGGCTGGAGGAAGCCAGCAAGGCGATGGAGAGCATCCGGGATGGGCTGCTCCAGATCAACCACACCTCGCGCATCAGCGAGGCGGCCAAGGCCATCGCCTTTCGCGAGGACGACAAGCGCTCCCTGCGCGAGGCCGTCTTCGAGCGGCTCAAGCAAAACGATTTCAACGGGGCGTACGAGATTGTCGACGAGATCGAGAACCACTCCTCGTACCGGCTGCTGGCGGAGGAGCTGCGCCGGCAGGTGGACAACTACCGCAATGCCACGCAGGAAGAGAGGATCGATCAGGCCATCGCCCAGGTGGAGAAGCTGTTCGACGCGTGCCAGTGGGTCAAGGCCAGTCTGCAGATCGAGTCACTGATTCGGGCCAATCCGACTTCGGACAAGCTCAAGACCCTGCGTCAGAAGCTGGTCGAGCGCAAAGAGGAGCGCAAGCGCATCCTGCTGGCCGCCTGGGACGACGCCGTGACGCGGCAGGAAACGGACCGCAGCCTGGAGATCCTCCGCGAGCTGGACATGTACCTGACGCCCAACGAGGCCCTGGCGCTGCAGGAGGCGGCCAAGGACGTCTTCCGGACGAAACTCCACAACCTGGGCGTGCAGTTTGCCTTGGCCGTCTCGGACAAGCACTGGTCCAACGCCCTGGAGATCGGCCAGCAGATCGTGCGGGACTTCCCGAACAGCCGCATGTCCGTGGAGATTCGTGAAAAGCTCCACGTGCTCCGGCAGAACGTGGAATTGCAGACCAACTGATGAGAAGTTTGAAGTGTGATGGTTGATTGTTGATCTGAAAATCAAAAATCACACATCCAAAATCATACTTCCCTCCGCCCGTCACCCGGGAGGGCCGAGGGTGACGGGTTTCCTACCACCAGGGGAATCGGCCAGGCGGTACGCCGGTCACTGGAAATCGAACAGCGACTGCGTCTTGATCATCGTCACCTGGTCGGGATACGCGGCGAACGTGTAGATATGCAATTCCGTCCGCCGGGCTTCAAAATCGATGTAGCAGAACGGCGGAAGACTGTCCACTTCGAGCTCGGGGAACTTCACGAACACGCCGCGATTGCGGGCATGTTTCTCCAGGTCCAGGTAGCTTTGCTGGTAGAGGTTCGCGCTCATCTTGTCGATCTGGAAGTCGGTCATGTAGCTGACGCCGTGGTTGAGCGTGCATTTGTGGGTCCGCGGCCCGCGGAACTGGAACCGCTCCACCAGGCCGCGATGCGGCAGCAATTGTCCCGGCGTGCTCACCACTTCGCTCAGGCAGACATCGCCCGCAAACACACTGACGACGTGCGTGCAGCCCGTCACCCAGATCAGCGCCTCGTACTTCTCGGTCTTGAGTTGCCGGCTCGCGTAGATCTGGAACAGCTCCGGGTGCAGCGGCCTCTGGAAAAGACTGAACGTCAGTTGGTCGATCCCGACATTGGTCTGCGGCGATTCCATAGCGAAAAAACCCCGAAACACTCTGCTCTACCTTTTCCGGTATTATACCGGAAATCCCCGCGCGATTCAAGCGCAATATCAGTACTGCCAGGGCCGCTGGTACCCCTTATGGGACGATTATGCTCCAAACCCCCGCACGCAAAAGGGTAACAGCAGAGAAGATTTTTTCGCCCGGCGGCGCGGGAAAAAACCGCAGGGTCTCCCGGCCCTCAATAGTCGAAGAAAATCGCGTTTATCAGCGTGGCAAGGATGTCATAGAAAGCGTGGGTACCGGCCGTGATGCCGAAGCCCCGGATGGCAAACAGCAGGGCAAAGTAGATGCCGGCAATCGTGCGAAAGCCGAACTCCGTCCAATTGAAAGGAGCGCTGCGGGCCAGCCGGCCGTCAATCCAGATGATATGATGGTGCGCACTGAACAGGGCCGCCGACATCAGGACCGATAGCGCAATGGCGTTCTGATGGCTCAGTCCGATCACATCCTGAAACAGCACCATCAGGGCACAGATCAGGATCAGGCGAAAGACCAACTCTTCGTAGATTCCCGCCCCGACGCCGGTCACGACGTTCGCCAGGAGCGAATGAACCTTCGGGTGGGCCGCCTCTTGCTGCCCCAGGGCGGCCATGATCTGCTCCGGCGAGACGATCCGGGTGCTGGCGGCCATCTGCACCTGGGCCGGCGGCTGCATACTCTGGGGCCGGTTGAGATGATCGGGCCGCGTGCTCGGGCTGTTGGACAGCAGGCTCAGGACGATCAACGGCACGGCCAGCAGCACACATTCCAGCAGCATCGGGAGATAGTCGCTGAAGCAGAAGTACCACTGCTTCTTGGAGGCCACTTGCAGGCCGACCAGGATCACCACGACCACCAGAGGCGGCGCCACCCAGGCAAACCGGCTGCTCGTGCCCAGGTGCAGCAGCGCATCCTGGATCCAGACGAATGCCACCACGCGAAGCTGATACCGGGTCAGGAGATCCGTGTTGATCAGACTGGTGCCGATCTCGTAAAAAATGAGGAACGGCAGCAGAAAGAGGATGGCATACACCGGGCGGCTGGTCCGCTCCAGGTAGGAGTCGCGCGCGAAATTGAGCAACTGACCCGTCGGGTAGTCGCGTGGCTCCTTCTTTTTCCGGCCCATCGTCGGCAAAGTAACACCTTCTGCGGCCTGCACTCCAAACCATCCCTGGATCCGTTACCGGTGGAATAGTCGGGAGTTTACCCCAGCCGCCGGGAAATTACAATAGCTTGTGGCCGTGAGCGAACCAGCGCCGATAAGATGCGCGTAGTACACAGTGGGATGGCGGCCGGGGAACGATGTGCTCTGTTGGGTTTTGACATCCAAGTTCAGTAATCGAGGTCCACGGATGGCCGGGTGTCACGCCCAAGCGCAGCTTGAGCGTGTTCTCCGCATGCGAGGGAGCACGGTCAAACAAGTTTGGCCGTGCCACCCGGGAATTACCGAAGTTGCTCGTCGAAACTCGTTAGAATAAGATTTGCGGTAGGACCCCCATGAAAACCACACGCGAGTTGTTACTGGAAATCTACCACCTGCTGCTGGACTTTTTCGGGCCGCAGCACTGGTGGCCGGGCGAGACCCCGTTCGAGGTCGCTGTCGGCGCGATCCTGACCCAGAACACCAGTTGGACCAACGTCGCCAAGGCAATCGCGAACCTCAAAGCCGCCGGGTGCCTCGACCCGATCAAGCTCTACGAGATGGACAGCGAGCAGCTCGAACTGCTGATCCGCCCCGCCGGCTACTTCCGCGTCAAGGCCAAGCGGCTGAAGAACTTCATCAACTGGCTCTGCGACCGCTACGGCGGCGACTTGAAGAACCTCGAATCCATCAACACCTCGCGTCTGCGCCAGGAGCTTCTCGCCATCTCCGGCATTGGTCCCGAGACCGCCGACTCGATCCTGCTGTACGCTCTGAACCGTCCGGTCTTCGTGGTGGACACGTACACCGCCCGGGTGATGGTCCGCCACGGCCTGATCGGTCCCGACCTCGACTACCAGCAGTTGCAGGACCTGTTCATGTCCAACCTGGAGCCGGATGCAGCCCTGTTCAACGAGTTCCACGCCCTGCTGGTGATGACCGGCAAAGACTACTGCAAGCCCCACCCCAAATGCTCCCCCTGCCCCCTCGCCTCCCTGCCCCACCGGACCGACATTGAGTACGAATGAACCGTGAGCACACGCGGGTAAGGCCAATCCTTGACGACAGGCCATGCAAGGCTGACAATGGCGGCGTTGTCTGAATGTCAGCTTTTGAGAGGGTCAGAAGATGTGTGCACGAGTGATTTGCCTGATAGCCTTCGCGTGCGGATTTGTCTCTTGTGGCTGGGCCCAGGATTACCTGGCGGTAGCTACTTATGGCGAGCGGCTGCCGGGATCGACCGAACAGGTCGGTTTGTGGTGGGCCTCATCCGGGTGGAAGGTCGGGCAGGACCGGGCGCTGCCGCAGACGAAAGGGGACGCGATTCTCATTCGGGCGGCGCAAAATGAGGCCGAAGCGGCCCAATTGGTGGTGCGGCCGGCAGCGGCCCTGAAGGGACTTGTCCTGGAGGCGGGGGTCTTGACCGGACCAGCCGGTGCGACAATACCCGGGCAGAACATCGGTGTTCTGGAAGTGCGGTACGTCCACGTCACGCGGGCGACGGATAAGAGCACTACGCCGGGATATTGGCCCGATCCCCTGCCGCCGTTGAAGAAGGCTATTGATCTGGCGGCGGGCAAGAATCAACCCTTCTGGGTTCGGGTGAAGGTGCCGCGCGGGACACAGGCCGGCGTATACCAGGGGACGATCAGACTGAGGGCAGAAGGTTTCAAGGCGGCGGTGCCGCTGAAGGTCGAGGTCTATGACTTCGAGTTGCCGGACCGCATGACGTGCACGACGGCGTTCGGCTTCAGTCCGGACAACGTCTGGCGCTACCAGGGGATCTCCGATCCACGCCGCCGGCATGAGGTCCTGGAGAAGTACTGGGCCAACTACAGCGCCCATCATATCTCGCCGTACGATCCCGCGCCGCTCGAGCGAATCGAGGTGACGTGGCCCGACATCAAGCCGCCCAAGCCCAAATGGCAAGGCGGCCGGCCGGTGACCAATGAAGTGCATGGCGGCGCGCGCAGCCTCCTGCTGTTCGACGACCGCAAGGATGCGAATGTGGAGGCGGTGTACGAGCCGCTCGTGCCGATCCCGGAGGGCGACCTGCGTCTGCGGTTCTGGTACCGCACCGCCGTGCCGGGCCAGACCTTTCTGGTCACGCTGAACCACTATGATGGTTCGGGCCGGTGGATCTCCGGCGCCAACAACGACATCGGTCTCGAAGGCAGCGGGCACTGGCAGGAATTCGACCGCGTGCTCCGGAAGTTCCCCGCCGGGGCCAAGTCTGTGCAGCTTCACCTGCGGGCGGCGAACTGGAGCGAAAGCGGCGAGGCTACCGGATTGGTTTGGTTCGATGATATTTCACTGACGAACGCCGCGACCGGGCAGGAGTTGATTGAAGGCGGCACGTTCGAGCCGCCCGAGCTGCCGCCGGTCGAGCGGGACAAGCTCCAGGTGAAGCTCGATTTCACCGCCTGGGACAAGGCGATGGAACAAGGCATCGACTACTATCATTTCAACTCCTTCCGCCTGGGAATTCTGGGCATGGGCGGCGGGACCTTCCATGCCCGCCAAGACCCGCAGTTGCTCGGCTTCGGAGAGGACACACCCTGCTACAAAGTGCTCTTCAACAGCTACTGCTCGCAACTGCAGGAGCACCTGCGGCAGAAGGGCTGGCTCGATGAGGCTTTCGTCTACTGGTTCGACGAGCCGGACCCGAAGGATTATCCCTTCGTCAGCAACGGCTTCGCCAAGCTCAAGGCGGCGGCGCCCGACATCCACCGCATGTTGACGGAGCAGGTCGAGCCGGGACTGATCGGCGGCCCGAACATCTGGTGCCCCGTCTCCAATCAGTACCAGCCCGGGGCCGCCGAGGAGCGGCGCCAACAGGGCGAGAAGTTCTGGTGGTACGTCTGCACGGGACCCAAGGCCCCCTACTGCACGCTGTTCATCGACCATCCGGGGACCGAGCTGCGCGTCTGGCTCTGGCAGACCTGGCAACGGAAGATCGCCGGCATCCTGGTCTGGGAGACGAACTACTGGACCAGCGGGGCGGCGTATCCCGACCGCGACCACCCGCAGAATCCCTACGAAGATCCGATGGGCTGGACATCGGGCTACAGCACGCCCGAGGGCCAGAAGCGGCCCTGGGGCAACGGCGATGGCCGGTTCGTCTATCCGCCGGTCGAGGCGGCCGATGGACGTCCAACTCAGCCGATTGTCGAAGGACCGGTGGACAGCATCCGCTGGGAGATGCTCCGGGATGGGATCGAAGATTACGAGTACTTCGTAATCCTGAAGAACCTGATTTCCGCCAAAGGCGACCGGCTCAGCGCCATCCATAAGGCCGAGTACACCGCCCTGCTCGACGTACCGGCGGAGGTCACGAAGGATATGACGACCTTCACCAAGGACCCGGCGGCGATCGAGCAGCATCGTGACCGCGTGGCCCGCGCGATCAGTGCGCTCCGCCAGCAGTAGCATGGGCGTCCCGCCCATGCTACGAGTGAACACCTGACGGCGTCACTACGAACACGTCACTTCGACGGAGGCGTCCAGTCCTGGGTGCGCGTGCCGTTGTAGGTGGTCAGCGTGTACTGGAACTTGCGCTCGGAGCGCGGTTGTAGGAGCAGGGTAAACTTGACCGTGTCCTGATCCACCCTCTCGAATTCCTCGATCTCGCCGGAGCGTCGGAGCGTCCAGTAGGTCGTCGGGAAGTTGCGCAGGATCTCCACCTTGACCGGAATATCGCGGGTGTTCTTGACCGTGATCTCGAAGGTCCGGATCTCGTCCCAGCCGGCGATGTTGCGATTACGGTCGAAACGATAGTTGTCCGTCCGCACCTCCATCAACATCGGCTCGACCACAATGTCCGAGACTGCACCCAAGTTCAGCTCCACGTCCTCGTCCACGGGAATGTACTTGAACGCCGACTGGCCGGCGTAGGACAGGTGCGCCTCAGCATCCGCGGCGCGGTAGACCTTGAGCACACCGCCCGGGATCGGGGTCCGGCCGAGCTTGTGCTCCTTGTCATTTTTGAAGCTCAGGAACCGCATGACGTTGGAGCGATAGCGCTCTTGTTCGTACTTGTACAGATTGGCCACCGGAATCTCGTCGATGTCGAAGCTCACGAGCCGTTTCGACCAGCCGTTGGGGATCGTCTCGGTCCCCTCGATCGTGTACAGGAAGTACTCGCTGAGACCCTCCTTCACGATCTGCTTTGGTGCGGCGGGCGCCGCCACGGTAGGTGCGTCCTCCCTGGGCCAATTCCACCGCTCCATCTCCCTTTTGCCGGCTATGCCAGCCTTCCGCGAGGAGAGAGGCACCGCTTGACCCGGCCGACCGTAGGGATACTCGCGTCGGGCCAAGTCCGCGATCTGATCAAGAATGTGGACCTTACCGACGATCAGGCGGACCTGGGCGTTCTCGTAGTCCTCGCCGCTGTTGTTCGTCACGCGGACGTATGCCTGCAAGCGCATCATCTTCTCATCCGGCGCGAGCGTCCCCATGTAGAACGCCCGCCAGGTGAGACCGCTGGTGAGGTACGAGATCTCGACGGGGGTCTTGCCGCTGGCGGCGCTGCGAACGTTCCACAGACCCAGGTTCTTCACCCGCGGCGGATAGACCAACTCGGCGATGTCAATCGTACCGGCGGCGCCCTTGGGCACCATTTCCAGACTGGTCGGGTCGATCAGCGTGTTTTCCCAGGAGAATTGCAGGGCGTTCTCGCCTTGCTTGACGGTCAACGCCCGGCTCTCCCGCACGAGGGTCATGTCGGCGGAGTTGTAGATCGTAAGCTGCACCGTGTCCCGCGGCGGCAAAGTGACCAGATCGACCTTGGCCTTGGCCCCCGGAGCGAGGAACGCGACCATAGACAAAAGGCAGAACCGTTTCATGTGCACTCCCATAAAAGAGACCTCCGTCGCCCCCTGTCATCCTGAACGGAGCGAAGCGCAGTGAAGGATCTGGGCCGCGGACCTGTGACACCTTCCATTCGCCGGCCAGATCCTTCGCTGCCGCTCAGGATGACAAGACTGTGCACGGGGGTTTCTCCAAATCAACGTCATCGGGACTTCTTGCTCGGTTCCTGGGCCCGCACCCCGTGGTAGGTCGTCAGGGTATAGCCGAACACCTGCTTCGAGTGCGGCGACAATTCGACGGTGAACTTGACCGTGTCCAGATCGACCTTCTCGAAGCTGCCGACCTCATCGCTTCTCTTGAGGTCCCAGTTCGGGCCGGCGAAGTTGCGGGTGATCTCGACCTTGGCCGGCACCTCCCGCGTGTTGCGCACCTGGACGCTGAACACCTGAATCTCATCCCAGCCGGAGATATTGCGGTTGTTGTCGAACCGGTAGTTGTCCGTCCGGGTCTCGATCAGGTTCGGCTCGACCACGACGTCGGCCACCGCCCCGAGATCAAGCTCCACAGCCTCATTGACCGGGATGTATTTGAACGAGGACCGGCCTTCATAAGAGAGATGCTTCTGTTCATCGGCGGACCGGTAGACGGTGAGGATGCCGTCGGGAATCGGCGTCTGGCCGAGCTTGTGGGCCTCGTCGTTCTTGAGGCTCAGGAAGCGCGTGACGCTCGAACCGTACCGCTCTTCTTCGAACTTGTAGAGGTTGATCACCGGTACGCCGTCGATATCGAAGCTCAGCAGCCGCTTTGACCAGCCGTTGGGAATGGTCTCCGTGCCTTCGATCGTGTAGAGGAAGTATTCGCTCAGACCCTCCTTGACGATCTCCTTGGGCTTGGCGATGGCACTCTCAGCGAGGGCGCGAACCCTGCCAAGGGCCTTCTGCCGCTCCTCGACCATGGGCGCCGGCAGCGCGAGCGGCCTGACCTCGCCCGGTCGGCCATAGGGATACTGCCGTTGGGCCAACTCCGCGATCTGGTCGAGAATATGGACCTTGCCGACGATGAGCCGAACCTGGGCGTTCTCGTAGTCCTCGCCGCTGTTGTTCGTCACGCGGACGTAGGCTTGGAGCCGCATCGTCTTCTCATCCTGCGTCAGGGTCCCCATGTAGAAGGCCCGCCAGGTGAGGCCGCTGGTCAGGTACGTGATCTCGACGGGGACCTTGCCGCTGACCTTGCTTTGGACGTTCCAAAGGCCAAGGTTCTTCACTCGCGGCGGATACACCAACTCGGAGATGTCGATCTGATCGGCGTTGGCCTTCGGCAGCATTTCCAAGCTCGTCGGGTCGATCAGGGTATTCTCCCAGGAGAACTGGAGGGCATTGGCCCCGGTCTTGAGCGTCAGGGCCCGGCTCTCGCGGGCGAGGGTCATATCGGCGGAATTGTAGATCGTAAGCTGAACCGTGTCGCGCGACGGCAAGGTGGTCAGGTCCACCTTCGCCTGCGCGACACCGGCAACTACCGTAAGCACTCCCAAGGATGAGATCAAACGCTTCATTGGATAGCTCCCGTATTCGTTGATGACTCCGAAGGTCTTGTCACCCCCGCGAAGGCGGGGGTCCATCCGATAGATCTGGGGATTCCCGCCTTCGCGGGAATGACACGGGGGCGGTGTTCAACCACCCCTTCATCGGCTCAGGGCCCCTTACGGCCGGACGTTGCGGCGGTGGTAGTGCATCGTCAATTCCTTCACCGCCGGGCCCTTTTCGGTCCGGGCAGGAAGCTCGATCTCGAATTTGAGCGTGCCGGCGTCCTTCTTCGTGTACTTCATGTTGCACTCTTCCATGTCCCACTGGCCGGGGATGTGCTGAATCATCGTCAACACGGCGGGGCTGTCCTTGAAGTTCTCGATCTTGGCCGTGATGACCTCGTCCGTGTCGTAGAGCACAACCTGCTCGGAATTGTTCCGGCGGATGCTGATCTGGGCCTCGCGCATCTTGCGTTGCGTGACCACGATGTCGCGGCTATCGCCGATGTACAGCTCCATCTTCTCGCCGACAGGCACCAGGGCCGCGTTGTCCTCGCCCAGGAAGATCGTGCCACCGTGGCCGTCCTGCTGGAAGATACGGGCCTTGCCGCCCCAGAGGGCGAAGCCGCCCAGGCCGCCGGCCTTGTTGTTGGTGATCTCGTAGCTGACGGGGATGCCGACATTCTGGTTTTCGAGCTTCGTCGGGTCCCAGGGCAACGTCGCGGCGTCGAACTTCCAGACCTTACGAATCGGGGCGTTCGGGTCGTTCAGGAACAGCATCTGCTTGGTCTCCTCGTGGCTGATGCCCTGCTCGAAGGCTTCGCCGTAATCGAGGAGGATACGGGCCTTCGCAAAGTCCTCGCCGGAGAAGTTGCGCAGGACCAGGTAGCTCTTGAGGTCCACCAGCGTCTCGGGCTTATTGGCGACGGCCTTGTAGGTGATCAACCGGTCGATGTTGCTCAGGAGGTAACTGATGCGAACCGTCTCGGCGAAGTCGCCGCCGCTGCTGATCTCCCAGACCAGCGCTGACTCGCCCGGCGGGTAGCTGACGCTCAACAGCGTTACATCCGCCGGATGTTCGAGCATCTGCAGGCGAATGGAATCCTCGTCGATCTGCACGCCCTTCCACGAGAAGTCCACCTTGTTGAGACCCTTCTGCAGCGTCAGGACGCGCTCCTCCTCGATCAAAGTCGCGCTGGGATTATCCAGCCGGATCACCGTCGCCGCCCGCTCCGGCAGCGCCACGAGCTTGATGCGGGCCTGCGTCGTCGTGGCACACAGCAGAGTCAAGAAAGCAACCACCATAGCACGTTTTGCGTTCATACGTACATCTCCCAAAAACCAGTTCCCTGCCCTCAAATCGATCTATCGGCGGGTGCCATGCTTACGCTTGCGTAAGCATGTCTTCCCTATCGGATGAGCATGTCTACGCAAGCGTAGACATGGCACCCAGTTCCAATGTTCATCTGCCAGGCGCCGCTTGCCGGCGAGCGCCGTGGTACATCGCCACCGTATACTCGAAGACCCGCTTGCTCTGCGGCTCAATCGTCAGTTTGAACCGAGCGTGGGTCGCGTCATACTTCTCGTAAGACACTTCCTTATCCGTCGACTTGAGCGTCCAATAGGGCGTCTCGAAGCCGCGGGTCACTTCTATGTCCACCGGCAGCGGACGAGTATTGGCGATTTCGATTTTCCAGGTCCGCACCTCGTCCCAGCCGGAGACATTGCCGTTGTTGTCGAACGTATGATTCTCCACCTGGTAGTCGATCAGGATGGGCTTGACTTCGACCAGCCGTGCCGGCCCGAGGTTCAGCTCGACCTCCTCGTTGACGGGAATGTACTTCACATTCATCGCCCCGACGTACAACAGATGGCCTTGCTCACCGGCTCGACCGTAGATGCGGACGGCGCCGTCCGGAATCGGCGTCTGGCCAAGCTTGTGCTTTTCGTCATTCGCGAAGGACAGGAACCGGATCGTCGCCGTGGCCCAGCGCTCTTCGTCGTATTTGTACAAGCTCGCCACCGGGACGTCGTCAGCCTCGAAGGAAAGAAGCCTTTTGCCCCACTTATCGGGGATCGTCTCCGTCCCTTCAATCGTGTACAGGAAGTACTCACTGAGTCCCTCTTTGTGGATCACCCTAGGGGCCGCCTCGTAGACTCCGGCCCTTACACCATTCCTGATCGGCGAGCTACTATCCTTATCACGATCCACTCCCTCGAAACCCGTCGCGATGCTCTTGCCGATTGGCGACGGACTGTCGTAAGGATACTGACGCCTGGCCAGATCGGAGATCTGATCGAGGAGATGCACGCGACCAACTATAAGGCGGGTCTGCGCATCTTCGTAGTCCTCGCCGCTGCTGTTGCTGACTCGCACGTAGCCTGCCAAGTGCATGGTCCTCTCATCCGGCGAGAGCGTGCCCATGTAGAAGGCCCGCCAGGCCAAGCCACTGGTGAAGTAAGTCAATTCGAAAGGCACTTGGCCGTCGACCTCCGAACGAATGAGCCAACGGCCAAGTTCCCGTAGCCTCGGCGGAAAGACCAATTGCTGGACTTGCACGCCGTCTTCGTGTTCCAATGGCTCCAAAGCCAGCGAGGTCGGATCGATCAGCGTATTGGCCCACATGAACTGGAGCCAGTTCCAGCCCCGCTTCAAGGTCAAGTTGCGCCGTTCGCGGACCAGCGTCAGATCGGCCCCGTTGTAGATCGTCAGTTGGACGTTCTCCCGGCGCGGCAGCACAACCAACTCGATGGCGCTGGCCGGAGCAAAGGGCGGCTGCTCGGCAACCTGTGCCGTCCGGGTGGCGTCCGGCACGTTTGTAGTGACGCCGTCGGGCGTTTGCGGATATGCCCTTACGGGCACACTACGAACCGGGCCTTCGGCCTTGATACTGGCGCCCGGCGCGGACGTGGGTTCCGGTGGGGCAAGCCGGGACCCCCAACGCGATTCATCGCGTTGGGGAGCCCGATCCACCCTACCGGCTGCCCCGGGTGTCGTGCCAGGCTGGGCGTCGGCCAGCGACGTCCTGAGCGACGAAGGTTTCGATGGCACCGTGGCCTCGGCTTGCCCTGCCTCCTGTGCCACGAGCGGCGCGGGCTGGTCTTTCCTGAAGGCGAACTCCTGATCCGCAGAGGCAGCAGGAGCGGCGTTCTGGGCCGATGGGCCAGGCGCTATTGTCGGCGCGATTCGATTGTCCTGGGGAAAATTGGAGACCAGCAACAGAGCTACACCCACTATGACCGCCGCCGCAACTGCCCCCGCCGCAGGCAACCGGTACAGCCAGATTACCCTGGCGGGACGGGCTTGGGCGGCGTTCTCGACGGTCTTGGATAGAAGGTCTTTAGAGACTTCGATCTCCCCACGCAGCAAATCCAGCGTAGCGAACTTCCGCGCCAGCGTTTGCAGCTTCCGCCGACATTCCTCACATTCATCCAGGTGGGCCTGGGCCGCGTTCCTAGCGGCCGCGTCGGCCAGCTTGAACTGGGAGTCGATCAACTGTTGTTCTGTCAGATGCTGGTTCATGGCGTCACGTCAACGGAATCCGGCAGTTTCCGGGCCAGTTTCGCCAAGGCCCGGGACATCTGGGTCTTCACAGAACCAACGGAGCAGCCCAGAGCCTCGGCGACTTCCGGGTAACTCAGTTGCTGGTAATAGGCGAGGACCAGAGCGGCCCGTTGCCCAAGCGGGAGTGATTCAATCGCCCGCCGGACCTGCTCCTTCTGCTCCTCTTTGACCGCCTCCTCCACCGGGTCCGGGGCATCTTGTGCGACGGCTGTCTCCAACAACGGAGGATCGTCCTCGCAGTCGGTGTCACGGTTCAGGGAGAGAAACGCAAGGCGTTTGCGCCGGCGGACGGTGTCGATAGTTACGCGCGTGGCGATGGTGAACAGCCAGCTTTTGAAGCTGCCGCCCCGGTAGCTGCGGGCCTTCTCGTGGACCCGTTGGAAGGTCTCCTGGAAAAGGTCTTCGGCCTGGTCTCGACTGCCCGTCATGCGGCACAAATACCCCAGCACGCCGTCCCCGTACCGGCGGACCAGCTCGCGAAACGCCGCCGGATCACCCCGCAGGTGAGCGGCGACTAAGCTCTCATCCAGACCTTCCATCGAGGCTACGACTCCAAAGGGCCCCCCAACGCATACTTCCGCGTTGGGGACCCCGGCTACTCCTTTAGACGAGCATCGTAGCGCTGGGGTTGACAGCGATCAGGGCACAATCCGCAAGAACGGAACTCGCGCTGCGAGAATCTCGCGGAACGAGCATAGGTCCCCTGCCTTCGCAGGGGCAGGCTCTATCAGTCCTATCCGTCCTATTCGTCTTATAGGACCCATAGGACACATCGGACCGATAGGACCTATATCGGCTTACGCCTCACTTCTTGTCCATTGCCCAGAATAGCGTGTTGATGAGCATTTTGCGAAATTGGGGGTTCGCGAAGTCGTCGGGATAGCCGAGCGAGGTGTAGAAGACCCGCGAGTTCCGGTAGCGGTTCGTCCAAGCGACAGGCTCGGGATCCTTGTCCGGGATCGTCCCGACCAGCAGCAGCGTGGCACTGGCCGCGAGGGGGCTCGCCCGATAAAGCGACTCCTTGCTCAGCAGGGGCAGCTCGACTCCCTTGAGAATCGGATGGCTGGTGGCCCCGGCAGCCGGCGTGACCGTCAGCGTCGGGCCGGCGGGGTAGTGGTTGTGATAGTTGCCGCCCAGCACTTCGGGGTCGAACTTGCGCCACTCCTCGTGCCCTTCCTTCGGGCCGGTGCCCTTGGCATCGAAGGCATGACTGGCGGTCCGCAGGCCGATCAGCGGGCCGCCGCGGTCCAGATAGTCATGAAGATACTTCATCTGATCGATGGGTAGCGCGCGGCGGCGGGCAAAGACCACGACGAGGTCGGCCTGGGTCAGGATCTCCATGCCGCTGATGTAGTGCAGATCTTTGCTTTTTGCATCCGTGGCGCCTTGGACGATCTCGCAGCGCAGGCCGTGACGAAGCTGGAGTTCATGCGCGAAGGCGGGCAAGGTATCCGCCGCATCGTACTCATTCTCCGCCGAGAGGAAAACGACAAAGGGGCGTTTGTCCTCCTTGAACCTGAACGGCGGCTTGCCGGTGAAGACGGTGGATACGATGCTCGGGCAGACGTACTTCTCCGTGTGCTCGACGATCAGGTCGGTGCCCGTGAAGTGATTCACCCGCGGCGGCTGGCGGGAATTGTACATCGTGTCGGTCAGGTCGCGCATCAGGACCACATTCTTGCCCGCCTTCGCCAGGTTGCGAAGGCCGAAGGGCCGGCCAAGCACGCACATGTTCGCGTGAACGCCCATCAGGATCACGTTCTTGATGCCCCGCGCTTCCAGCAGATTCCAGACCTCGGCTCCCGAATCGCTGATCGCGTCCTGGTCCCTGATCTCGATGCTCGCGATCTGGCTGGTCCAGGGCGAGCCCTGCTGGCACTGGGGCTGGCAATCGCAGCCGCCGTCGGAATGGTCAATGGGATAGCCGACCTTCTCCTCCGTCGCGTCCTTCCACTTGCACCACGAATTGATCCCCTCGGGCAGGTTGGCCGCCTTGGGCGCGTTCATCGCCGCCTGGCGAGCGGGATGGTCCTTGTAATGGTTGATGGTGCCACTGGGCGAGTGAACGATCAGCACGCCCTTGTCCCGGGCCAGGGAAACGACCTGGTTCATCACCGGCGCCAGCTCCGCCACGCGGTCCGTCGCCCCTTTGCACCAATGCCGGTTCCACATGTCACAGATGACGATAGCCGTTTCCGAGGGGTTCCACTGCTGCTTCGCGCAGACAATATGGAACTTGTCCGGCGCAGCGGCAGCCGCGACCCGCTTGCGGAGGTCCACCTTCAGCGTGTCCCCGGCCCCGGCATTGGCGGCCGCCACGCCACAGATCAGTGCGGCGACCAGAAGCTGCATACTTCGGATTGAATCAGGCGCGGACTTCATAGTAGTTCTCCGATTGTCACCCAGCATCCACCGTGCTGCTAAACGAGGGCGGTCCAGCCGCCATCGACGTAAAAGATCTGTCCCGTGATAAAGTCACCGGCCCGGGAGGCGAGCAGAATCGCCGTTCCCACCAGGTCCTCGGGGCGGCCCCAGCGGTTCAAAGGCGTCTTGGAGAGCACCCATTGACTGAACTGGGCATCCGCCTGCAAGGGGGCGGTCAGGTCGGTCGCGATATATCCGGGCCCGATGGCATTGACATGGATCCCGTACTTGGCCCATTCGACCGCCAGGGTCCGGGTCAGGGCCAGCACGCCCATCTTGCTGCACGCATAGGCGGCAATGGTCGGCCGGGCCGCATGACACGCGAGGGAGCCGATATTGATAATCCGGCCGGGCCGGCCCGCCTGCTTGCGCTGCCGGCAGAACGCCTGGCACAGCAGCAGGACCTCCGTCAGGTTGACATCCATCACCCGCTGGAAGCTTTCCAGGGACGCGTCCTCCGAAGGCTCCCGGACCGTCGTCCCGGCGCAGTTCACCAGAATGTCGACGCCGCCGGTCGCTCGGACGACTTCCTCGAAGAGCCGCCCAACGTGCTTCACCTCGGCGAGATCGGCGGGGAAGACCCACACCGTACGGCCCGTCTCGGTCTCGATCTGTTCCTTCGCCGCCTGGAGCTGGCCCTGAGTCCGGGCCACGAGGGCCACATCCGCCCCCTGCCGTGCCAAAGCCCGCGCGACAGCCAGACCGATCCCCCGCCCTGCCCCTGTCACCAAGGCCCTCTTGCCGTCCAGATCGAAAAGCCCATTCTCCATGCGGCACAGTTAAGCAGAAAGGACCGGCGGTGACAAGCTCCAAGCGTACAATGTGGACCTTCAGGAGGCCTCCGCCCGAACATGGTTTTGTCCTTTACAGTAATGATTGGGGTTGGTAGCATAAGGCCGAGGCCAAGGGAGGGGGTTGTCCGTTGCGCTGGGTCGTCCGGGTACTTTGATAATGTCAGGAACACCAAGGACGTGAACATGGCAGGCAAAATCGTCATCGACATGGAGCGGTGCAAGGGCTGCGGCCTGTGCATCACGGTTTGCCCCAGGAAGAATATCGCGGTTTCAAGCGAATCGAATAAGAGCGGCTACTTCCCGGCCCAGGCGAAGAACGTCGGATGCACGGCATGCACCCAATGCGCCATCGTCTGCCCGGAGGGGAGCATCGAGGTTATTTTGGAAGAGCCGCAGAGGATGCGCATCGTCGCCACGGTGGCCAAAAAGGACACGCCGCACCTTGTCGAGGAAAAACGGTGAGCGGATGGACCCGAAAGTCAAACGCCTGGTGGAGCAAGTAAAAGCATTCCTGCACGAGAGATACGGCGCAGGCATCAAACGGGTCATCCTCTACGGCTCGCACGCCCGCGGCGAAGCCACAGAAGACTCGGATGTGGATGTGCGGGTGCTGACCGATCCGTCCTTGAAGCCCTCCGAGGTCCGCAAGAGCCTGAGCGATCTCCTGTTCGATATGCTCATGAACGAAGGTGAGCTCGTTTCCGTCATCGTGATTCCCGAAGATTTTTTTGAGGACCATAACCTGCCGTTCATGCTGAATGTCAGGCAAGAGGGCGTAGCCGTTTGAATGACACAGAGGGCCATATGGGAAGAGCGATCAATTATGCTTATGACACACGGCTTGTGGGGGACTATGGAGTGAGCCGTTCCGTTGCGCAGGAGGAGGCAGAGGACTTGCTGAACACCGCCCAGGATTTCGTCGGTAAAGTGAAAGATTATCTCGATAAGTGGGCAGAGCAGAAGTGAAAAACGCGACCGAACGGATTCTGATGTGTGGGAATGAGGCGATGGCGGAGGCAGCCATCCTGGCCGGCTGCGACGCCTATTTCGGGTACCCGATCACGCCGCAGAACGAGATCAGCGCCTACATGGCCCAGCGAATGCCCGAGGAGGGCCGGGTCTTTATCCAGAGCGAGAGCGAGCTGGCGGCCATCAACATGGTCTTCGGGGCTTCCGCCACCGGGAAACGGGCGATGACCAGTTCCTCCAGTCCCGGCATCAGTCTGATGCAGGAGGGCATGAGCTATCTGGCCGGGGCGGAACTGCCGGCAGTCGTGGTCAACGTCATGCGCGGCGGCCCGGGACTGGGAAATATCTCTCCCGCCCAGGGGGATTACTTCCAAGCCACGCGCGGCGGTGGGCACGGGGACTACAAGACGATCGTTCTGGGCCCCTCCAGCGTGCAGGAGATGGCGGATTGCATGGCTTTGGCCTTCGATCTGGCCGACCAGTATCGCATCACCGTGGAAATCCTGGCGGACGGCCTCCTCGGGCAGATGATGGAGCCGTTGACGTTGGAGCCCAAGCCGCGTCGCAAGCTGCCCTCGAAGGACTGGGCCCTGACCGGCCACAAGAGCGGTCAGCAGAACATCGTTCGCTCTCTGTGGCTTGGAGAAGGCGCCTTGGAGAGACACAACGAAAAACTACAAGCCAAGTACCGGGAAATCCAGGAGAAAGAGGTCCTCTGCGAGGAGTACCGGCTTGATGGAGCCGAAATTGTTGTCGTCGCCTACGGGATCGTTGCACGCATCGCCCGGGCGGCGGTCGACCAGGGCCGGGATGAGGGCATTCCTGTCGGCCTGATCCGGCCCATCACCTTATGGCCCTTCCCCTCCCAACAGATCAGCCGGGCCGCCGAGGAATTTCGTCTGTTTCTGACCGTGGAAATGAGCGCCGGTCAGATGCTGGAGGACGTCAGGCTGGCGGTGGCTGGCCAGGCGCCGGTATTGTTCTATGGGCGGATGGGTGGCGGCATTCCGAGTGCGGATGAACTTCTGGACAAAATCCGGGAATTGACTTTAAGCAAGAGATGAGCATGAAGACGATGTTCAGGCGAACGCCGGTCTTGAAGGATTGCCCGACGCATTACTGTCCGGGCTGCGGCCATGGGATTGCCCACCGGCTGCTGGCGGAAGTGATCGAGGAGCTGGGCATCCAGGACCGCACGATCGGCATCGCCCCGGTCGGCTGCGCTGTGCTGGCGTACAACTACATCGACGTCGATATGATCGAAGTGGCCCACGGGCGCGCGCCGGCGGTCGCCACCGGGATGAAACGCTGCAACCCCAACAAGATCATTTTCTCCTATCAAGGCGATGGGGACTTGGCGGCGATTGGCACGGCCGAGATCATTCACGCCGCCCACCGGGCGGAGCAGCTCACGGTGATCTTCATCAACAACGCCGTCTTCGGCATGACGGGCGGCCAGATGGCCCCCACCACGGTCCTCGGGCAGGTCACCGCGACCACACCCCGGGGCCGCCAATCGAACGGCCAGGGCTATCCCCTCCAGGTTTCCGAATTGCTGGCGATCTTGCCCGGGGCGGTGTACGTTGAACGATGTGCTCTGAGCAGCGTGCCGCGGATTCGGCAAACCAAGGCCGCCCTGAAGCACGCCTTCGAGCTGCAACTGCAGGGCGCTCCCGGGCTTTCGCTGGTCGAAATCCTCTCGCCCTGCCCGACCTACTGGCGGATGCCGCCCAGCGAGGCCATGCAATGGATCGAGGACCACATGAGCAAGGCCTTCCCCATCGGCTGCCTGAAAGATACAGGAAAGGACGATTGATGTCGCTTTACGAGGAACTCGTGATCGCCGGCTTCGGCGGCCAGGGGATCGTCCTGGCGGGCAAGCTCCTGGCCCAGACGGCCATGCGGGCCGGCCTGGAAGTGACTTATATGCCGTCCTACGGCGCCGAGGTTCGCGGCGGGACCGCCAATTGCATGGTGATCGTGTCGAGCCAGCCGATTGCCTGCCCGGTCGTCAGCGCGCCGAATTCACTGGTGATCTGCAACAAAGCGTCCCTGAGCAAGTTCGCCCCGCGTCTCAAGTGCGGGGGCCTGCTGATCTTCAACAGATCTCTCATTCAAGGCGTGGATTGTGCCCCGGACGGCGTGGAGGTCATCGGGGTGCCGGCGGAAGAAATCGCCATCGAATCCGGCAGTCCGAAATGCGCCAACATGGTCATGCTCGGCGCTTACCTGGGCAAACGAGGCCACCTCAGTCCCCAGCAAGCGACCGAGGCTCTGCCCGACGTCCTGGCCGAGCGCCACCACAAGACCATCCCGATCAACGCCGAGGCCCTCCGCCGGGGCGCGGAGTGCGCCCTGTGCCACGCCTGACAGCACCGGAGCTTACGGCAAGAGCTGTGCCCCCGCGTCGCTCTGATTCGGGTCGGCCGGTAACGGCGCGGGTTCGAGACCGCCGAAGATGCCATAGTCGGAGCCGTCCTGGCCGTCGCTTTCCCAGGCCGCCAGGAAGAAGCCCGCGCCGGCCATCGCGACATCCGGATACCGCTGCGCCTCGGGTGTGTAGGTGTTCAGTTGAAACTGCTCACTGATCGGCATGCCATCCCGGCCGAAATACCGAGCAGCGATCTCCGTGGCGGCGTTCGGGTCGCCCGTATCGTGCTCCCAGACAACGATGAATTCGTTGGCATCATTGATGGCCGCCTGCGGCAATTGCTGAACGCCGGCACGGATCGTATTGACGATGAAGGGCTCGCCCCGGGGCACACCGTTCGGATCGTAGCGACGGGCGTACACATCGTCCTCGCCGGCCCGCGCCGGGTGCCCGTCCCAGGCGACGACGAAATACCCGCGCGCGTTCATCGCGATCGACGGCCGCGTGACGGAAGAAATACCGGTCGTGTTCACTTCCCGCGGATCCATGAGAGGCACGCCGGCGGCATCGAACAGGCGCGCGACGATGGGATGACTGGTGCGGTCCCGCATCCACGTTACGGCGAAGCGCCCGGTCCCGTCCATGGCGACCTCTGGGTAGCGGCAATCGTACACCTCCGTGTCCACGGGGACCGGGCCGCCCAGACGGGAACCGTTCGGATCGAAACGCTGCACCAGGACCACGACTCTCTGGCCTTGGGCTGTCGTCTCCCGGCTCTCCCAAGCCACGGCCAGCGTGCCGGTGCCGGCCGCCGCGACGCTCGGATAGAGCTGCCGGCCGGCCGTATCCAGATTGACCGGCAACTCCTGCGTGGCAGCGCTGCCGTTCGGCCAGAACAACCGCAGAAAGATGTCCTCCTGCTCGACGCCGGGCCCCTGCCAGACAACCGCGAAGCGGCCCAGGGAGTCCATCGCCACCGCCGGTTCCGTCTGGTTGCCCTGGGTCGTCACGTTCACCAGGAATTCGCCGCCGGCAAAGCCGCCTGCGGCATCCAGCCGACGGGCGAAGATGTCATTGGACCGCCCGGAGGAGGTGTAGTAACTGCTCCAGACGATCACCGAGCTTCCGTTCGTGCTGGAGGCCGCGGCTGCATTGGCCTGCGCCTCGCTGGTCCGGTCATTGACCTGCACCTCCGCCGTCCCGGGGAATGCCTGGGCCGTGACAGCCATCAGGGCCATGAGATATACGCTGGGCATGGGTGTCCCCTCCTTTCCTCATCTATTCGCGCCGATCCAATCCAACCTGAACACTTCGTCCGCCGTGTTCGTCTCATTGTCGCAGCAAAGCAGACGCTGCCGACGGGGTCATCCCGCCTGATCGACATGTCATTATAGGTCGGAGCCGTCTCCCGTCCAGAACAAACCGGGCAAAATTGCGGAAGGGCAGCCGCGGAAGAAAAGGCCGCGAGAGTCCCGCTGACTCAGCCGCAGTTGTCGGCGGGAGCGTCACGCCCGGCGGCGCTGACCAGCGCCTCCGACAGCCTCTTGCGGCGAAACTTGCGGGGGACGACCCGCAGGCCCCCCCGCTCGATCGCGGCCCCGCCCTGGAGACCGTCCGGCGCATTCTGTCGCGCCCAGTCCGCCAGGGTGGGCACGCGTCCGCCGCCGAATTTGCCGGACCAATCGAGACCGACGGTGGAAGCCGCCGTGGTCATCGGCACCCCCCCGCCCATGATCCAGGCCGCGCCGCAGGGATGAATATGCACCGGCAGACGGTCGAACTCATCTTCGATCTCGCCCACCAGCTCTTCGATCACGTCCTCCAGTGTCACCAGGCCCAGGACTGTCCCCTCCGGGGAGACGACCAGGACGATGTGCGTCTTTTGCTGGATCATCATCTCCAGCAGGTTCGACAGCGCCATATCCTCCCGGACCTTCTTGATCGGCCGGGAGATCCCCTTGAGGCTCGGGTCCTTGGGATTGACTCGCATCGCCGCGACGATGTCCTTGAAGTTGACGTAGGTCTCCACGCTTTGCGGATCGTTCGGGACCGCACAGACGGGAAAGCGCGTGTGCATGTCCATGTGCGCCTGGACCAGCGCCTCCATCAGGCTGCTGCCCGCGTAGATCATCGACATATCCTGCGCCGGGATCACGATGTCGCGCACCGGCCGAACCGACATTTGCGCCGCCGCCAGCACGATCTTCTCTTCCCGCTCGCCCAGGAGCTTGGACGTGCGGGCCAGCGACACCGCGGCGCGCAGCTCATGCAGCCACTGGCTCCGGGCCCCGGTTTGCGCCCGCGGGTGGTGCGGCAGCAGGCTGACCACCGCTTTGACCGCGCCTTCGATCAGCCAGACCACCGGATAGGCCGCCCGGGCCAGAACCCGCATGGGCGGCGACAGACGCAGCACCACCCACTCGTTGTTGTGCAGCGCGATCATCTTCGGGACCAGCTCGGCGAAGACGATCGTCACAAACGTCAGGGGCACGACCAACACCGCCAGCGCCACGATATCGGCCAGGGTTCGGGACAGGCCCAATTGTTGCAGGTAAGGCGCGAACTTGGCCTGCATGCCGGCCCCGCCCGTCGCCGCGGCGACGGCCCCGACCACGGTGATCCCCACCTGTACCACGGCCAGACTCGCCTCCATCCGGTCCTTCATGAAGACGGCGTCCGCCGCCCCCTTCCTGCGCTCGTGCAGCAGGATGGCCAGTCGGGCCCGCGAGATCGACGCCAGTCCCATCTCGTACGCCGCAAAGACGGCGTTGAAGACCAGCATCGCACCGATGACAGCCAACTCGTACAAAAACATCGGACACCCTTCATGGATGATGGTTCATCATCAATAATCCATCTGTAGTGCCTGCCGCGCTGCGTCGCAATCCTTGGCAATTTGCGCGACCAGTTCTTCCGGCGTGTTGAATTTGTGCTGGCTCCGCAGGTGCTGCACGAAATCCATCGCCATCCACTGCCCCATCAGGTCGCCCACGTTCCCAATCAGCAGATGGGCCTCGATCAGCAGCGGATGCTGGTCCCCGAACGTGCGGGCCTGTCCGAGGCTGAACACGGCCGGAATATGCTCCTGCTTTTGCAGAAGCTCCTCCCGCGTCGGGGCCGTCTCGACCAGACCGGCGTAGACACCCTCCGCCGGCAGGATCTGCTCGGGCCTGCTCAGGTTGAGCGTCGGAAAGCCCAGCTTTCGGCCGCGCCCCCAGCCGGAGACGATCGGGCCCAGGAGGCGGTACGGCCGCGATAACGCCCGGGCGGCCTCCGCCACGTGGCCGCCCTCGATCATGTAACGAATGATCGTGCTCGAAACCCGCAGGGTCTGCCCGGTCGTCAATTCGATCTGCCGGGACGGAACCACGACGACCTCGAAGCCCTTTTCCCGCCCGAATTGGGCCAAAGTCCGGACATCCCCGGCCCGGCCCGCGCCAAAGTGGAAGTCCTCCCCCTCCACGATGGCCGCCGGCCGGATCGCCGCCATCAGGAACTCGTCCACGAACTGCGCCGGCGACAGCTTCAAAAGGTCGCGGTTGTCCTCCAGAACGATGATGCAGTTGTCGGCATACTCCTGCAACAGGTGCAGTTTCAGCGGCAGCGGCGTGAGCACCCCCGGCGCTTGCTCCGGATGGAGGATGGCGACCGGGTGCGGCTCGAAGGTCATCACGACCATCTCGACGCCGCGCTGGGCCGCAATCCGGCGGGCCGTCCGCAGGATCTCCTGGTGCCCCACGTGCACGCCATCGAAGTTGCCGATGGTCAGGATACACCCCGCCTGGACCTGCCCGAATTCTGCGAATCGCTCCAGAATCTTCATGATCCAACCATCTCACAGAGTCGTCGTCCGCGCCCTGTACATCCTATGCTCCCTGGGGGCCGCTTGTGCGACGACCGCCATAGTATACCGTGGACCCGCCGAAGCGGACAGAACCTGGGGGCAATTTGCTTCCGCGGCGTGCGACTACATTTTGTGGGGCCGGACCATCACGCTTGTCATCCTGAGCGTCAGCGAAGGATCTGGGCCGCGCACGAGAGGGGGCGCAGGTTCCGTTCGCTGGCCAGGTGCTTCGCTTCGCTCAGCATGACAAACGCAGGCTGGGCCCCACGAAGATCAGTCGCACACTTTCCGGGCCGGCCGGGCAGGGTGAGAAGAGGGGAGACGTGCGGCACAGATCAGTGCGGGAGGCTGTTCGGCGCGGCGGGCGGCAGAGGGTCTGCGGCATGGCCGTAACCCGGATAGAGAACCCGCATTTCCTTGAGATTCAATTCGGTTTTGTCCGAGTCGCCGACCTTCTGATAGCACAGGACCAGCATGTCCAGGGCGTCGCGATGATAGGAGCTTCGTCCCAGGACACCGTCCTTGGCGCGAGCCGCACCGAGCCGGCGCACCTGCTCCAGGTAGGGAATCGCCATTTGGTGCTTGCCATCCTCCACGTACATCGTCGCCAGCTCGTAATGGGCCACTTGATTGGTGGCGTCGGCGTGCACGGCCTTCTCGTACGCGGCGTGGGCCATCGCGCGATCGCCCTCGCTCTTGTAGAGGCGCGCCAATTGGCACCAGGCATCACTGTTGTCGTCATCAATCAGCAGGGCCTTCTCGCACTGCCGCTGGCACTCTTCGGCCATCCCGGCCGCGGAGTAAGCCTCGGCCCGGCTGAGGATCTGGTCCACCATCACCGGCCGCAGCACGACCAGCGCGACGATCACAATGATGATGCTGTAGCAGCTCTTGGCGGCCACTTCCTTGCGCTGCTGCCAGCGTTCCCGGCGTTGATGAGAGAGGATCAGGCGGTCTTCCACGGGGCACCTTCAACCAACAATGATGAAGTAAATACCGAGCACCACCAGCATATTCCCGGCCAGCAACTGGAGCCGCTGCTCGAGGGAGCACATCTGCGTCCGGAGCCACAAGACCAGGCTCGGTTTCAACAGAGCGACCAGCAGGCCGAGTCCAAGGGCTATGAGGCTTTGCCCTGCGGCGAAACCGACCAACAGAAGGAATCCGCCTTGGAGCGGCGCCGCCTCCACGACCGCCAGAAGCTGCCCGCGGCACACCGGGCACGCCGGTGTCTGCAGCAAGCCGAGCACAAGGCCCAAAAGCAGCGCCCCCGGCACCGTGGTCGGCGCCAACTGCCGGCCGATACGGCGCCATTTCTCCGGCACCAGCGGCAGATTGATCAGACCGGAGACCAGCACCCCGATGGCGGCCAGGCATGAGCCCAAGATCCAGAACGAGTGCTTGTCCACTTGCAGGACCTTGTGCACGCCGTCGGCCGCCGGTGCCGCGGTCTGCCCGAGGAGCCACACGCCGCCGGCCAGCCCCAGGGCCAGAAGCACGGCCAGCAGCGCGGCATGCTTCCGGGAGGTTCCTGCACCCGCCACATACGCGGCGACAAGGGGCAGCCGCACGGCGGCGCATACGTTGAACGCGGCCAGCACGCCCATCCAGAAGACGACCGTCAGCGTCATCTCACCAGGCTGCATCGAAAGGGAATCCGGAGTCGGAACCATACTGCCACTCTTTCAAAGAATGTAGGAGCAGTCGCGCGCCCATAAATAAAGTCTACGAAATATCGGTCCGACAAAAAATCTGCAACTCAGTTGCAAATTCTGGCCCAGGGTCTATAATATAGGAGTGGCCACCGCAGCGCAGGCGGCCGGGAGCATGTGGGATGAACAGAAAGCTTTCTACCGTACTCGAGGAACTGAGGGCTCACATACCCTTCACGCTGTTCGGCTCGCTGACCGGCATCGCGATGATGCTGCTCTTCCGGAACCTGCCCGAGACGACCACGTACCGGCTCTTCTACGTATTCCATCCCCTGCATGTCGCCCTCTCGGCGATTGTGGCCGGGTCCATCTTCCGGCTGCACGAGAGGACCCGGAGTTTCCTCGTCGTCCTGCTGGTCGGCTACGTCAGCTCGGTGGGCACGGCAACCGTGAGCAACTCGGTCATACCGTTTTTCGGAGAGAGTCTTCTTGGCGTGGCCATTCCCACCGAGTCCGAAGTCCACGGCAGCCACGCGCAGGAGGGATCGGACACCGGCGAATCGACCCCGCCCCACGGACCGAGGATCCATCTCGGTTTCATCGAAGAATGGTACATTGTCAATCCCGCGGCGGTCCTGGGCATCCTGATCGGTTTCTTCCTGCCGCGGACCAAACTGCCGCACGCGGGCCATATCCTTGTCAGTACCTGGGCGGCCGCCTCGCATATCCTGATGAACACCCATAGTGACATAACGATTCTGACCATGGTCGGTATGGCCCTGGTGCTCTTCCTCGCGGTCTGGGTGCCCTGCTGCTCCAGCGACATCATCATGCCGCTGTTGTTTGTACGGTCCACCCATCCGCATCTGGGGCATCACCACGCCGAAGAGGAGGTGCACGCATGACCAGTCCGTTGCGGGACAGAGCCAGACAGATGCTGAAGGACGCCGGGCTCTACTGCACCGAGCCCCGGCTCGCCATCCTGCAAGTCCTGATGCAGGCGGCCCGCCCCCTTCGCCAGGACCAGATCGGCGAAAAATTGACCCTGCGGGCGCTGAACAAGGTCACCGTCTATCGGACGCTCGAATCGCTGATCGAAGTTGGGCTGGTCCACCGGGCGTTCACGTACCGGCGCGCGGGGTACTTCGAGCTGGCCGACCACTGCACGGAACATCAGTGCCATCCGCACTTTACGTGCACCCAATGCGGCGTGACACACTGCCTCACGGATATCCTGCTGCCCCTGGCCAAGATCGCGCAAAAGGGCTTCGTTATCAACCGCCAGCAGGTGCGGCTGGAGGGCCTGTGCCCGGCCTGTGCCTGACCTTCCCCGGGCCGAACTCTCAAAATTCCGCCAAGAAGTCTAAACCCTTAGCCACCCAATTTCCGATAATAGTCGCTATATGAGCACAAGAACGAATTTATCGGCCGTGCCACTGGATGTCGTGGCCGGGACGTCGAAGCGGCGGCCCGCCATGGTGCGTCCTCTATCCTCCGTGATTGCCTTGGGATTGCTGGCCCTGGGGATCGCCGGCTGCCAGCAGCCGCAGCAGCAGACGCCCAAGGTCATCGTCGGCGAGCACGCCACGACCATTGAGGATCTGGCCACGCGCCTGGGCCTGCGGATCGAAGAGCGGGACAAGACGTTCATCGTTCTCAAGAACGCGGCGAACACGGTGATCCTCTTCACTCATGCCGAGGGGCGATTCTTCGTCAACGGCAAGCCCATGGGCAACGTCGGGGAGATCAAATGGCAAGGGGACACCCTGCTCGTATCCGATTTCCTGATCCCCCAGATCCGGCAGTATCTGCGTGCGGCCGTCCCGCCGTCACCGGTGGTCCCCCCCAGTCCTGTCAAATCAAAGGCCCTGGTGGTCGTCGACGCCGGCCATGGCGGCCAGGATCCCGGCGCCCGGAGTGTCGGCGGCTTTCATGAAAAGGACATCAATCTGGCCGTGGCCCTCAAGGTCGCCGATCTCCTCGAACAAAGGGGAATCGGGGTCCTCATGACGCGCCAGCAGGATCGGTTCATCGAGCTGGAGGAGCGGGCGAATATCGCCAATCGGCGCAACGCCGACTTGTTCGTCAGTATCCATTCCGACTCCAACCCCGACCGAAGCCGCCAGGGCTTCACCGTCTTCGTCGCGCGCGCCGCCTCGGCCGAGGCTTACCGCGCCGCCAACTGTATCGGCCAGGCCATGGCCGCCACCGGCGCCGACAGTCACGGCGTCCGCGAAGCGGACTACAAGGTCCTGGTCAACACGAGCGGTCCGGCTGTCCTGGTGGAGATCGGCTACCTCTCCAACATCCAGGACACCGCCCGCCTGCGCGACCCCGCCTGGCAAAACCGCCTCGCCCAAGCCGTCGCCGCCGGCATTCTGACTTACATGCGATAGGTTCGGGCTTATCGGTCGGTGCCCTCATCGACGACGCTATCGACGACGGTCGACCACTTTGAACGGGTGCTCCTTCTCCCATCGGCGTAGATCTTCCACAATCTTCTTCAGATCGTGCTGATGCTCTGCCACATACGCATCGCGGTTCCGCCACACCTCGGCAATGATCTCATCCTTGTACATCGGAGAGATCCTCTGAAAGCAACGCTACCAGCATGCAGATCTTCAGAGGGAATAGCCCCTTGCACGCACGAAACAGATAGTTGAGCAGGTGGATCAGACACGCACAGATGGACCGACGCCCTCGAGCACCACTTGACGCAAGGTGTCTTGCCCGCCGAAGCGCCGGACGGCGTCCAAGATCTCCAAGCCGACCAAGCGATTCTCGC
Source organism: Planctomycetota bacterium (assembly GCA_023481165.1). Lineage (GTDB taxonomy): Bacteria > Planctomycetota > Phycisphaerae > Sedimentisphaerales > Anaerobacaceae > PLanc-01. The sequence continues at coordinate 50,410 of JAMCWO010000191.1, forward strand.
TATCGTACTCGGCGGCGATACCTTCGGCCAGATGTTTGGTCGTCACGGTCGTATCGCGGAAGGTGATGCTCAATGCATCAACTTCGGGATCATAGGTTATCTTCATAGGGCACCTTGCCTCAATAATAATAGACGTAGATGGTAATCACAATAATTTCGTCCGCCCCTTCTATGAAGATCGGACGCACCTGCTTGGTGGCGTACCAACGTCCGTTCCCGTCGTCATTGAAAGGGAACTCCTTACGGCTACCCAGTCGGCCCAGTTCTGCCTGTTCCCGGCGGCCGGCGCGAATCGCCTCCTCCACTTCGGCAACCGTGAACCCACGCCTCGCGAGATAGCTCGCGGCGTGGGCGGACAGACGGATTGGTTTCATTGCGAGCCTCCCGCGATAATCCGATTCTCCTCGGCCGTCCCGAGTTCGCCAAATCATACACAACCGCAGGTATATCGACAAGCGACAGGCTCTGGTAGAATGGGCGGCATGGACGTCTATCCTTTGAAATCGGTGCCGGTGTTCAAGCCGCGGATCTGGGGCGGGCGGAGACTGGCGGAGGTCTTTGGCAAGGAGCTTCCGCCGGACCAGAAGATCGGCGAGAGCTGGGAGATTGCTGACCTGCCCGAGGGGCAGTCGCGTATTGCCAATGGACCGCTCGCGGGACAGACCCTGGGCGAAGTTGTCCGCCGACATGCGGAGGATATTACCGGGGTACGGGACTTCCCGCCGCAATTTCCCCTGCTCATCAAGTTGCTCGATGCCCAGGAGGTGCTGAGCGTGCAGGTGCACCCGGACCCCGAGACCTGCCGGCGGATGGGCAAGGGCGACCCCAAGACGGAGTGCTGGTACATCATCCAGGCCGAGCCGGGGGCGGTCATCTACAAGGGGTTCAAGAAGGGAGTCACCCGGGAGCGCTTTGCCCGGGCGATTGAGGATGGGACCGCGGCCGATTTGCTCGCCGCCGTGGCGGTCCGGCCCGGCGAGTGTCACTTCATCCCCGCCGGCACCGTCCACAGCCTCGGGGCGGGCCTGCTGATCGCCGAGGTCCAGACGCCCTCCGATACCACCTACCGCGTCTTCGACTGGAATCGGGTGGATGATTCGGGCCGGCCTCGGCCGTTGCACATCGCCGAGGCCCTGGAGAGCATCCATTTCGACGTCACGCCCGACAAGCTGCCGGTGACGACGGTCGGCCGCCTGGTCGACTGCGAGTACTTCAAGGTGGACAAGGGCCCTCAGACCCGCCGGGGCGAATTGCTCCTCGGCCGGGGGTGTTTGCGTGTGCTGATCTTCCTCACCGGCGGCGGCACGACCCTATCGCGCAAAGCCGAGCCGGTTCCGTTCCAGGCCGGGGACTGCCTGCTGATTCCCGCGACATTCGCAGGGGCGGCCCAATTCACGCAAGATACCGAGTACCTGACGGTGACCATCTGAAATGGCAGCGTGCCATCGCAGAGGATCTCTTGGAACGTGTATGAGAAATGCCACGGGCGTTCTGCCCGCGCAGCTTGGTGGCATCGGCATCCTGCCGATGATTCATGGGCTGGAAGCCCATGCCACGGTTCTGCACTACGACGCGTCTTTCGGGCCCGAGAGCCGGCGGAGCATGCCGCGAATGTCGCCCACGCCTTTGATCGCGATGTAGATCGTAATCGTGGAATACCAGGTGAGGCAGGCGAGGGTGATCGCGCCCCAGAACCAGTGGTTCGTGAGCATTGCTTTGATGCCGTCGATGATGGGTGTCATGCTGAAACTCCTTCGGCGGCAGCCTGCGGCTGCGGCTTGAGAAGCGACCCGAGCACCATAGCCAGCGCCACGATCACATAGGCGGCGATGCCACAGGTGGTGTCGTGATCCTTGATCCATTGTGTCCACGGGCCGTACTTCTGTAGAACGAGCGTGCTCATCGGCACGGCGGCCCCGCAGATAATGGCCGCCGTGGCGCCCCAATTGTTAGCGCGCTTCCAGTAGCAACAGGCGATCAGCAAAACGGACATGCTGGAAAGGTAAATCGTACCCGTGATGCCGAGATACGTCCAGAGATCGCCCTCCAGCTTGTACCAGAGGCCGTAGATCAGGAGAAACACGCCGATCAGGGCCACGATCGCGCGGTTCCAGAGGAGACCTTTCTTCTCTGACCATTTCTTCCTGCGGAACGGGGCCATGATGTCGTTGTAAATCACGCCGCCCCAGGTGAGCATATAGGAGGAGTCCGTGCTCATGTCCGCGGCCAGCATCGCGGCGATCAGCAGCCCCATCAGGCCGGCGGGGACGAACATGCCCAGAAACAACGGCATGTGGTGCAGGGATGCTTCCTTGAGGCGGGCCACCGTCTCTTTGGGCAGCTGGGCGGTCTCGGCGGGCGACAGGGTGCGCGCCTGGTCATTGGGGGACAATTGGGCGTAATCCTCCGGCGTGGCGGCGAAGACCTTGCCCATCTGGCTGGCCTCGATTTTCTGCTGGAGCGCCGGCGGAATGGTCTGGAGCTGCTCGGCACTGAGGGTCTTGAGCGGGACCCAGCCGATGGTCGCCAGGGCCGCAATCCCCCAGATGCCCGGGATGAGGAAGCGGGCCACGAAGAAGAACGAGGTGCCGGTATAGACCTTGCGCCCGGTCCGCGAATCTTTGGCCGACAGAACGCGGGCGATCTGCGTCTGCCAGGTCAGCACGGCGGCGGTATTGAGCAACGCGTTGAAGATCACGTAGGACCAGCCGATGCTCGGGTTCTTGAAGGGGTTGAAGCCCCCTTCCCCGTGGTACGTCTGCACGGTAGATACCAGGCCGCTCCAGCCGATGTGGTGGAGAATGAGGAAGGTGATGACGATCAGGCCCGCGCTCATCACGATGAACTGAAGGAAATCGGTCACCAGCACGGAGAGCATGCCGCCAAGAATGGTGTAGACAGCCACGCCGATCAGCAGCGCGGTCATCATGATCTCCAGCCGGCCCGGGTCCATGCCGCAGGTGTGGATGAGGAACTCGCCGCCGACGCGCAGGAACACGCCCATGTTCAGCAGGCCGCCGAGCACAATGACCACGCCCGCCGCCCACCGCACGCGGGGCCCGAATTTCTTCTCGAAAAGCTCCGGAATGGTCATGACGCCGGAATCGCGGAGCGGCTTGATGCAAAAGCCCGTCCAGCCGACGAGGAACATCGCCACGAAGGTCAGGATACCGGGAATGGCCCCCGCGAATCCCTTCTCAAAGCCGTTCTGGGCCGTGTACATGCACGTCACGATGCCAAACTCGGTGGCCGCCAGCGACGCGATGCCGAGATACAAGTCCATCTGGCGCCGAGCGACGAGGAAGTCCTCAACCCGGCCTACGTACTTACGGATCGCGATGCCGATGACCATCGTCGCGAGGAGGTAGACGCCGACGATGCCGCCGTCCAGTGGGGTAAAGCCGTTCATGATCGCTGGGTCCTCTTCATTGCACCAGGTCCTTCGGGCAGCCCAAACGCGAATCCTCGCATTTGGGAGCCCGCGCCGGGGTCTCGCGCACCAAGCAACCCGTCGGCCGCTCTGCCAAAGTCCCTCGGCCACGACGGCGACACTGTACCAAGACGACCTGCGCTTGTAAACGGGAAAACAAACCGGGCGCAGGACAGAAGACACGCCGCCTCACCGCGCCGCAAGGAGGAGGTTCGCAGCCTCCGCACAAGCCCGGCCCGCGAGGGGAAGCAGGCCGGGCCTGTGCAAGGAGAAGCGCTACTGACCTGTGGAGAGGGAAATCACTTTTGAGATACTTCTCATCATGTCGCCGGGGGCCGACGGCAGGCTTGGCGAATCCAGCATAGAAGCCCAAGCCACGCGGCGCTCGCCCATCATCCCTGATCCTCGTCCGGCGGCGTCGTCCCAGACCCCTTTGCACAAGCCCGACCCGCGAGGGGGCAGGCCGGGCTTGTGCCCGGTGCGGGGCTTACGATCGGCCTGTGGAGGGCCGCGCTACTTTCAGCACGACACCGGTGGTCCCAGAGGGACCCAGGGCGGAGTCGGTCAGGACGTAGACCTCCTCCTTGGTGTCCCGGCCTTTTCCTTCACAGACGGCTTCAGAAAGACCAGGTAACAAACCATCGAAATACTTGACTCCACGAGTTTCCATGGCAGCCCCCCAATCCTGTTCTCGTGGCGAAATCCTGGTGTCACGGCCTTGCGACCATGCCTCGGCGACATTCACGCCCTCGACACCATCTCACATCAATCGTCACTCCTGTCGGGCTCGCTAATATCTACGGAAGGGACGGGACGTGGTTCATAAATTCCGGGTGATCCGCTGGGAAATCGTTCTGTGGAATTGTCCCTCTGCACCCCGCCGAAGATGCTGATGAGTGAAGCGGGTCATCAGAAGTCGTGGGGGACTGCACATGGAGTGGACCGGGACACAGAGTACACCTCTGGTCCCGGCCCACTCCCTTGACACACAACTCCAAGCTCTCCGGGCGGCTGCGGCGCGATCAGTCCTCAACTCCTCTCGTCCGCAGATCCGCGGCGTAGAGCCGGTCCGACTGGCGCTCGATCAAAGCCGCAAGCCCCGAGGTCGCTCGCGCCGAAGCCATCATGATGGGCGCGTGCGCGATCCGCTCCGTGAGCGGCGGCATCCACGTCACGGCGAAATCGCCGCGCATCGTGGCTGCCTGGGCCCGGCTGCGGTAGCCGGGGGTCAGGCCCCCTTCCGACATCGCGCCGAAGAGGCGCGCCGTGAGCGTGAACCGGACCGTGCCGCGCCCATCATCCTGCCAGTTGACCTCGGGGTCCGCCGCGAAGGCGCCCGCGTCCGACCCCATGGACAACAGCACCGTGTCCCGCGCGTCCGAGGCCCCCTTGGCGATCAGCTCGAGCGGATACTCCGTGTAGTGGACCACGCGGACCTGATACCGCTTGCCCACTTCCAGCAGCAGCGTCGGGTTGTCGAGGCGGAATGTGCCGAGTTGGACGCAGTACGGCTGCGGGGCCTCCAACCGATACGCTCCGTACCCGTTGTCGCCGAACGTCCAGCTCCCATTGCGCAACGGCGCGCAACTCTCGCTGCAGAACTGGGCCTGCGCAGCCGCCAAGCCCGGAAACAGAAGAACAAGGAGGAACCTGCCGAAATGGCTGACTCTTGCCGTCCTCATTTTGGCCCCTTTCCCACATATGTTGCTCAATGGGCGATACCAAGGACCACCCGTATCGGACTGCTAGTTCCTACTCGGGGAGAATAACGCGGTTCGCAAATTCCGGAAGAAATCCGCCACGTGGTAGATTCCCAAGTTGCTCGTCAAAACTCATCAGAACCAGATGGCGACACTTGTTACGCCGCGTTCGCGGGGGCGACGCCGAAGAGAAAGTGAAGCAGGGCGCCTACGCCGTAGGCGAGGAGCGCCGCGATGCTCCCGATCAGAAACGTTTGCAGTCCCGATCGCAGCGGTGGGCGGTGCAGCATCGCGCCTTTCCACACGCCCAGAATGGCAAAGGCCACCGCGGAAAGAACGCCGCTGATCAGGAAGAGGTGCTGTCCCGCCGGAACCGGAAAGACGAACGGAATCAGGGGGATAAAACCGAAAACGATAAAGGCAATGAACGTGACGATGGCGGCACGCCGGGGGCTCGCGGCGACCTTTTGCAGGTTCAGCTCTTCCTCGAGCATGGTGTCGATCCACACCTCCTTATCGCGGGTGATCACATCGACGATATGGTCGAGGGTGGGGCCACGAAAGCCCTTGCGGGCGAAGATCTCCCGTACCTCCCGGTGCTCGCCCAGCGGATAGCGGTCGATCTGCCAGGACTCATCCTCCTTGGCCTCCTCGACCTCTTCCTGCCGGCTCCGTGTGCCGAGGTAATTGCTGATAGACATGCTGAACCCATCGGCGATCAGATTGGCAAACCCGAGAACGATGACGACATTGGTCGAGAGCTGCCCGCCCGCACTGCCCGCCACTACGGCGAAGGTCGTAACAATGCCATCGACCGCCCCCAGAACCGCATCCCCCAGCCAGCTTTGGCCGCCCGGGGCCGAGATCCGCTCCCGAATCCTGTCCGGCCGATGCTCCTCTTTCAGATCTCGATGTCTGGTCTGCGGCCACATATGCAGATTACGCCGCGGGCACAGATTCGCCGGGAAGGAATTTGCGGAATCCAGCATTCTCCTTAGAGCCTCTAACAGTGTGAGCGTCCTGCCCCCCTTTGTCGCCCCCGCGCAGAGCCTGCTCCCGACCCGATCAGGAGCGGGGGTCCAGGAAAGCCCCTGCGTCAGTGGATTCCCGCCTGCGCGGGAATGACAAGAAACAAGAACCTGCCTGTGGATTGTCATTGTGTTGGAGGCTCTTGGCAGGGTGCCCTTGCAGCCATCCGGAAATCCGCGGTCAAACGAAGCAGGTCGGTCGAGTCCGAGACTTCCGGATGTTTACACACTCCCTCATTCCTGATAAAGTGGAGTCATGGACGAAGTTGATTCCGTAAAGATCGACCGGAAGGCCCTCTCCGTCGGATCCGTTCGGGAGCCGTCGGACGAGAAGGCCTATTGGCTTTCCAAAACCCCGCAGGAGCGTCTGCAGGCGGCGGAACTGATGCGCCAGATTGTCTATGGCTACGACCCATCTACCACGCGACTTCAGAGAATTCTTGAAATTGCTCAACGCTCACCGCGTTGAGTACCTGCTCATCGGCGGGTACGCGGTCAATTACCACGGGTATCCGCGCGCGACCGCAGATATGGACATTTGGATCGCGGTACACCCAGCCAACGCCAATCGGGTTGTCGCCGCCCTGAAAGAGTTCGGCTTCGACCTTCCCGACCTGTCACCAGAGTTGTTCCTGCGCGAATGGCAGATCGTTCGGCTGGGCATGCCGCCCGTCCGCATCGAGATCTCCACAACCATTTCCGGCGTCGAGTTTGCCGAGTGCTACACGCAACGCATCGAAGATACTCTGGACGGCGTCCCCGTCAGCCTGATCGGTCTCGAACATCTGAAGCAGAACAAGAAAGCTTCCGGCCGGCACCAGGACCTCGCGGATCTGGAACACCTGCCTTAGCACCGAACGTCCTCATGGGCAGTTCAAGAGACCATCCTCACTCTGTCTTTGCGTGGATGAAGTATGCGAGATCATCTGTCTTCTTTGAGGTACGCTCGGACAACAACGCATCCGCCGCCCGCTCCCCCAGAAACCAGGAGTCCCTCAGGTCCTTTCCCACGGAGTACACCGCCGCGTCTGCGCGCGAATAACGGAATGGCTTACCGTCAAATGGGTCACGCGGCACCGTGCCGAGCAATTCCGGAACGAGGGCATCGAGAGTCTCCGGCAATCGGCCGTGACGCATTTCATAGAGCCGACAAGCAACCACAAGCCGGAGACCATCGAGATGGCTCTGGGTACGGCAACGTCCGGCCAGGAAACCGTTCAGATAATCAGGTCTGGGCATGCCCAATTTGACCATACCGTTGGGTCGAAGCAGCAGCAGGAGTTTTTGCGGTCCTTCGGAGGGATTGGGTTCGGGTGCCGGCAGGTCCATCTCGGAATAAGGCCGGGAGAAGTTCTTGATCATCGTGCGACAAAAGCAGGCAAAATCCGCCTTCGTTCGATTTGGCTGAAAGATATAGCCGCTAATGACCCTGTGCTTTGCCCCGGTGCTTTCGGCGGCCTTATCGATTCCCCCGCTTATGAGTCCATACTCCATCTTGATGGCTTTGACCCACCCTTGTTCAAGAGGTGCCGTCTGACTCAGCCGATCCGACAACGAGACGAGTTCGGCCTCATCAAGCGCCAACTCACACAGCAGTCCCCCCACGGCCTTGAGCCCCCGCCCAATAACGACCATACCCACCACACAATCAATGAGGCTGGTGGGGTTTGCCTCGACAAGAGACCCGAACCGCAGAAGGCCGTAGCAGTCTTCCCGGGCAACTCCGGCGTGGCCTGTCCGTACGTCGTGTGCAGCCTTCAGAGCCATGAGCTTGGACATGTCGTTCCTCTGCCAGAGCGGCCTGGGGTCGCTCGATTCCGGCTCATCATGAGGCTCGTAAGCCGGGCAGGCAAGGCCCTGCTTCAGCAGAGCAAGAGTTTCGGCGTTGCGGGAGATCAAGTCGTCCACATACGCCTCATCCCATTTCTTACCAGGGAGCATTGCCTCTACCTTACGGTCATCTTTGGGCCACTGGAAGAGCTTGAATGCCTCCAGGAAGAGAGTATATGCGTTCTCGTCGCCGGATGCCTCGATCGGAGCGGACACGAGATCGGACGTATCCGGAGGGTCGATGTCCCGGCTGTTGATCACAATCCAACCCACCGCGCACAGGGACAACACCGTCATCGTGCGTCCGACCACACGCAGCAGTATTCTCACACGTTTGCTCATGGCCCACACGATATCAAGTATCGAATGCCTCCTCAAGCCAGAAGGTCGCTCGCCAGGATTGAATGATGAACACCGCGCATGAGAAGAAGCCACAATAAGACGGTGGGACGTATGTGACAAGCAAGAACGCAGGAAGTCCAGGACCGTTCTGTTTCTCCATGCTCATAGTTACGGCGATTCCCATCCAGCGAATGTTGATGGGGAGATCGGTAGCCAGTAAGGGATCTATCCACCGCCTTCTGTCGTCGGGCTTCCCAACCTCTGCGCCCCAGTGTCTCTGTGCGAAATCAGATCGGCCCTTTGGTGGGGAGTTCACAGTTGCCAGTTCTCAATTCCCGGCAAGAGAGGGGCAACTTTACCCTACCGCCTCCAGCTTGCCATGAATATTTCTGCGGAATTCTGCCTTTTTGCGGCAACAGGCGGGCGCCGAGAAGCGTCTTAGTATGGTGAAACTATATAGTCACAGTTGTCGGTTGGCAGTTCTCAGTTCCCGGGCCAAACGGGGGCTCAGAGTCAGGGGGCGGCCCCTGGTCTCGCGGGGGGCCGAGATACCCCAGCATCCTACTATTCTATCATTCGACCATTCTCGGCGGGGCCGGGTGGGGCGCGCGACGAAATGTGCAAAACGAACCCAATCTCCCGATTGCGGATCTCGGATTGCGGATTGCGGATTGGGACGGAGTTGCGGCGGGACGCTTGCTCTGCGGCTGCCGCGTCCGACCCACGCCGGGTCTGCTGCACAAACAAACCCAATTTCAGAAGGGGCAATCGTGCGAAACGAACCCAATTCGGTGGGTGTCAAATGTGCGAAACGAACCCAATTTGGCCCCGTCCGGGCACGGCCTCGATGGACAAAAGATGCAAAACAAACCCAATTCGCCGGCCGGCGCGCTGGGGCGGGCCGGACCGATCGTGCCAAACAAACCCAATTTCCGGATGAGGCATAATGAAGTTAACCGCTGTTGCGCCAAATGGTTACAGGAGTTTGGAGGGGCTTGCCGGTCCTGCAAAACAAAGCCAATTGGGGATAAGTGCGAAACAAACCCAATTTCAGGGACGCGGCTTGGGGACGGGGGTAATTGCGCGCAAAACGAACCCAATTTCCGGCGGTCGCCATACTCCGCTATCTCAGTAGGGTATCGGCGAGCGAGACTTGTCGTCACCACACGGCCAAGGGTCGTTGTGGATGCGGTGGGATTCTGCTAAGATGACAGGACATGTGTGACAACCTGGAGCAAAGCATCGTAACAGTGAGGAGTCATGTCGTGAGTTCACGCAACAAGCTCAGTAGCAATGCCATCAGCCGGCGGGAGTTTCTGCGGTCGTCCGCCCTGGCGGGTGCGGCGGTCGCCGTGCCGACCATTGTTCCATCCTCCGTATTCGGGGCGAACGCCCCATCTGAGCGGGTCACCATTGGCTGCATCGGGGTTGGGAATATGGGCAGCAGCGACTTGAAGGCGTTCAAGGGTAATACGAATGCCCAGGTGGTGGCCGTGTGCGAGGTGGATGCGCAGCGGCTCCAGGAGGCCCGCAAGCTGGCGGGGATCGACCAGGGGTCCTGCTATGGGGACTTTCGCGAGCTTCTGGCGCGGCGGGACATCGACGCGGTGACCGTGGTCACGCCGGACCATTGGCATGTGCCGATCTGCCTGGCCGCGGTCCGGGCGGGCAAGGATGTGTACTGCGAAAAGCCGCTGACGCTGACGATCCGGGAGGGCCGGGTGCTGGCCAATGAGGTGAAACGCTATGGGCGCGTCTTGCAGACGGGGTCGCAGCAGCGGTCGAGCGCGGAGTTCCGCCAGGCCTGTGAGCTGGTCCGCAATGGCTATATCGGCGACGTAAAGACCGTCACGGCGGGCCTGCCCGGCAACAACCGCAAGTGCGAGCCAACGTGGACACCGGAGCCGGTGCCGGAGGGTTTCGATTACGATATGTGGCTGGGCCCGGCCGAGTGGGCCCCCTACCACAGCCAGCGTTGCCACTACCAATTTCGTTTCCTCCTCGACTATTCGGGCGGGCAGGTGACCAACTGGGGCGCGCATCACCTCGACATCGCCCAGTGGGGCCTCGGCACGGACGATACCGGGCCGGTCCAGATCCTCGGCCAGGGCGAGTTCCCCGCCTCCGGCCTGTTCACCACCGCGACGAAAGTCTACTTCGAGATGACCTATGCCAACGGCGTCAAGCTCATCTGCAAGACCGGCGGCTCCGGCACGCGGTTCGAAGGGACCAAGGGCTGGGTGGATGTGAAACGCGGCAAGCTGGTGACCGAGCCGGCGTCACTGCAAACACAGACCATCGGCGCCAACGAGATTCACCTGTACGAGAGCAGGAACCATCACCAGAACTTCCTCGACTGCATCAAGAGCCGCCAGCAACCAATTGCCAACGTCGAGGTCGGCCATCGTTCCGCGACGCTGTGTCACCTGGGCAATATCGCCATGCTGCTCAAGCGCCCGCTGAAGTGGGATCCGGTCAAAGAGGAGTTCGTCGGCGACGCTGTCGCCAATCGCATGCGCTGGCGGCCGCGGCGGGCCCCGTGGAATGCGTGACGCGGGCTGAGGTTTACTCGCTGCGCCGTGTCTGTCATCCTGAACGAAGTGAAGGATCTGGGCTGCGAGGGAGAGCAACCCCTCATGTGATGGCTGGATCCTTCACTCCGCTGCGCTGCGTTCAGGATGACAAACGTTGCGCATAGGCTGATCACGGTCGGTCCGATACGGTCTGCGCCGTCTCAACCGCCAGTGCTCTTCTGGATGGTGGCTTCGAGCTTGTCGCCGAGGCCGAAGGGGCGGCCGGACCAGTAGTAGATGTTCACTAAGAGTTGCTTGGGCCAGAGCTTCTGCGAGGGCTTGGATTCACTGCCTGGGGCGGGCTTGACGCCCCGTTTGGTGAAGCACTGATAGAGACCATGAATTTCAGGAATGCCATAGCTGTAAACTTGCACGCTCGCCACTTGCTGGGCCAAGGGGCCCTGCCGAAAGAGGTTCCGCAGGGTCCCGGCCGTGAAGTAGTTGCAGTGGCCGGGCGGATTCACCAGCCGGCCCTTGACCAGATGCAGCCGGATGGGCAGCGAGCCGTAGTTGGGGACGGTGAAGTAGGCGCGGCCGCCGGGTTTGAGGATCTCCACGATCCGCCGCACGTGCTCCAGGGGCCGGCCGATGTGCTCCAGGGCGGAGGTGCTCGTGATGATGTCGAACGTGCCGGGGGCGATGTCCGCCTCTTCGATCCGAGGCAGAACCGAGTAGCCGTAGCGTTGGGCACACGTGCGGGCCCAAGGCGAGGGGTCGCTGCCTGTGCAGATGCAGCCCTGCTTTTGGAATTGCCGCAGCAGCACACCGTTGCCGCAGCCGATGTCCAGGACCTTCAGGCCGGTCCGGCCCTGCGTCAGCCGGGCGACGATGCGGCCGAACCACAGGAAGTCGATCCCGCTTTGGACTTCGCGGTAATGCTGTTCGGCGAACTCGTCATAGGCGAAGTTCACCTGCTCGATCTGCTCGTCCGTGGCGTTGGCGTAGACGAACCGGCAATTCCGGCATTGCAGCAGCCCGTGTTCCCCGACCCGGCTCTTGTTCGCGCCGGGCCCGTTGCAGATCGGACAGGGTTTCATCGTTTCGCGCTCCAGTATAGTTGATAGACCGCGCCCAAGAGGCCGAGAAAGACGAGGCCCGAGAACATCACCATCGACATCAACAAAGCGGCAGGTTTGGTGACGCCATACAGGCCCAGCAGGCCCACGAGGGTCACTTCCCGTACGCCGAGATTGGCGATCGTGATCGGGATCTTGCCTAGGACGAAGACGACCGCGCAGAGCCAAACCAGGGCCCCGAGCGGCACAATGACAGAGGCCGCCCGAGCGGCCAGGAAGTAGAGCAACAGGCCGACCAGAAGCCCGTCGATGAGATTGATCAAAGCGATGATAGAGTGGAATCGCCAGCCGGCAGTCTGAAAGACCGCAATCTGCTCCAGCATGGCCCGGCCTTTCTCCTGGACCCATCGCGGCCACGGCTTGAGAGCGGCCATCAGCAGCCGGATCGCCAGCCCGCCCGTCCGCTCATTCAAGACAAGAATAGATAACCCGATGATGAACACAGCCAAGACGATGCAAACAACCGGCAAGAACGACGACCGTCCCGCATCCGGTGCTGCGGCCTGCGTCGGCACGGCCAGCACCAGCGCCACCAGACCGGCGACCACCATCACGACCGCCAGGGTCGCCTGGTTGTACAGCATGCTGCTCAGGACATTGACCCCTTTGCCCGTGGAGCGTTTGAGAATGTACCACTTGACGCCCGTGCTCACGATGCCGGGCAGAAAGAGACTATAGTAGGCCGTGACGCAGGTCGTGGCAAACAACGTGTGCAGCCCCACTTCGCAGTCCTGCTTGCGCAGGATGATCCGCAGGGCGTACGCTTGCAGGAGGGAGAAGAGCACGGTGGCCAGCCACACGCCGACGAGATAGTGCCACCGCGCGGCCTGGGCCGTCGCGCGGAACTGCTCAAAGCCCACCTGCGAGAAGACCCAGGCCAGCAGGAGGGCCGCCACGGAGAGCTTGGCGGCGAGTTTGAGAATCTGTTTGGTGCGGACGGACATGGCCACCGTTCGAAATTACCGATTATGCCCCAGGATCAGGATGCGTCGCGAGAAGGTCAGTTGCAGCTTGTAGAGCCGACTGCACACGGGGCAGGACGGCCGCAGCGCCTCCCATGCGCCGAACGGCATCCGCGAAGCAATGCTCGACAGAATCACGGCGGCGGCGCCGCGGAAGGGGCCGCTCATATAGCCGCTCCGGATGTCTTCGTAGCCCGCGTTGACCAGAAGCTGGTCGAGTCGGCGCCGGGTTGTGACATAGTTGTGCGAGAAGTCGCAGTTGAAGAACTGGCCGCGCCAGCTCAGATAATCGGGCGAATGAATCAGGAATTTGCCGCCCGGGTTCAAGACCTGCCGGACCTGGCACGCCGTAGCGAGGGCCTGCTCCAGGCCGTTCATGTGCTCCATCACGTTGACCATGACCACGAGATCGAACTGGCGGTCGAGGGCGGGCAGCGGCGGGACCCGGGCGCAGAGGACCTGGGCGCCCTTGTGCCGCAGAGCTTCGGCCAATCCGGCGTTCGGCTCGATGGCATGGTACTCCATCTTTCGGCCGAGGCACAGGTCGGCGAACTCGCCCCGCCCCGGCCCGATCTCCAGGATGCTGCTGCCTGGGGCCACCTCCGCAAAGGCCAGCATCCGCTCGAAGGCCCGCCGCACGAGCCGCAGCCCTACACCCGTCGGCGGCTGGGCCTTCCGCAAATGATCGAAAAAAGCCGCCGCTTGCGTCTCGCGGGCATCTTGCCCGCGAATCGAGGGCGGGACGGGGTCCCCAACGCGCAATTCTGCGTTGGGGAGCCCCTCGCCCTCGACACGGCCCCCATCCGTTGTCTTTTGTTCGTCCGTCATTTCTTCTTCCTCGCGATCAGCACACGCTCATCGGCGCAGCGATCCTTATACTCATGATAGACCCGCAAGTCATAAATCGCCTTGTAGAGAAGATAGTCGTGCTCCAGCACGACCTCGAAGCCCTGCGCCCGCAGGACCTGCTCAATCCGGTCCCACTCGATGTGGTCATCGGGCCAGACGTGAATGTCGCCCTCCCTCTTGTAGCGGGGATCAGCCAGGCGGCGCAGGATGTGCTTGTAGCCCCGCACATCCAGCGCCCGCGACAATATCCGGCGCCAGTCAACACGCGGCCTCGCCTTCCTCAGGAACTCGGCGTACTCCGGCGGCCTGCGGTAGTAGTCCGGCGTCACCTCGTGGTCGAGGTAGAGGACTCCGCCCGGCTTCAGGACCCGGCCCATCTCCCGTACGATCGCCAGGTAGTCCGGCACGTGGTGCAGAACCGAATAGGTGGCCGCGAGATCGAAGTGCGCCTCGGGCACATTGGCCAGGTCGGTCCCGTTGAGCCGGAGCGTCTCCGACAAGCCGGTCGCGGCGAACTTGCGGCGGATGCCTTCGAGAAAATCGTCGGAGACGTCGGCGGAGACGGTGTGAACGCCCAGATCGATCAGGTGCCTCGTCAGATTGCCGGAGCCGCAGCCGAAATCGAGCGCGCGCACCGGTTGGGCGCCTGTCTGCACCGACTGCACGGCTTCCCGCAGCAGGCCGTGCAGCCGCTGCTGCTCGATGGAGTTGAAGATGTCGCCATGTACGTACTCGTACCCCGCGGCATCCGCACCTTTGTAGTATTCACGTTCCACGGAGGGGCCCCTGAGTCGATACTAATCGTTCATAAATCTCTGCCATTTGCCGGACCTGCTCCCGGCCGTCAAAGGAGGAGGCCTGCTCGAAAGCGTTGTGGCTCAGCGTCTGACGCAGCGTGGCATTCTCCTGGAGCCGGCGGATGGCCTCGGCAATCGCCTCGGGAGAAAGCTGCGGAAGAATGGTCCCGGTCCGGCCGTCCTGGACCAGCTCGGGCAGCCCGCCGACGGGCGATACGATCACCGGCACTTTCATCCGCATCATTTCCAGAGCCGCGATCCCGAACGCCTCGCGGCGGCTGGGGACCACGCCTGCGTCGAAGGCCCGCATCACCGTCGCCGGGTTCTCGTGCAGCCCCGCCAAGACCACGACACGGTCCAAGTCCAGCGTACGAATGCGGCGCTCCAAACGTTCCCGCTCCGGACCGGCGCCGACAAGGAGGAAACACCGGGAGCTTCCCTCGTTGCGCAGGAGCGCCGCGGCTTCCACGAGCAGGTCCGCCCCTTTGGCCCGGTCGAGCCGGCCGACGAAGCCGACGACGAAGGGGTCCCGCCCGAAACCGAGAGACTCTCGAATGCTGTCTCGGTCGTACCGGTCCGGATCGAACTGCGCCACGTCGATGAAATTGGACACGACGGCGATGGGCACCTTGGAGCTGCGCATCGTCCTGGCCAGAGCCGCTTTGGCGGCCTCGGAGTTGGCGATCATCAGGTTCGCCCGTGGTCCCAGCCATCGCAGAAGCCCGCGATAGAGGCAGCCGGTGCCGCCCCGGAAGATCGGCCCGTGCTCGTGCAGGATCAGCCGGCCCACGCCCAGGTACGTGGCGAGCAGGCTGCTAACGACCGCCTTCTGCAAATGAGCGTGGACGATGTCGATCCGGTGCGTCTTGCAGATCCGGGCGATGGACCCGATGGCGGCTGGGCTGTACTTGCTCCCCTTCAGCGTGAGGACCTCGGCCCCGATCGGCAGCGGCTTGGGATTCGGGCGCAGAGCGCAGACAAGGCTCTCGACGCGGTCCGCCGGTATTCGCTCGACGATGCCTTTGACGACGAACGGCGCGCCGCCATAGCCCAGATGGTCGATCACATGTAAGACCCGGATCTTCATTTCACCTTCGCGTAGAGCTGCAGGTAAGCCTCGGCCGCCCTATCCCAACCGAAGCTCTCCGCTTTCTTTCTGGCCGCGAGGGACATGGCTTGCCGCAGGGCCGGATCATCGGCCAATTTCCGAACGGCGGCCGCCAGCGTCTGGGGCCGCGAATCCTCCACGACAATGCCATTGTCGGCGATCAGCTCGTCCACTCCCTCGCACCGGGTGGTCACGATGGGCAAGCCCGAGGCCATCGCTTCGAGCATCGCATTACTCATCCCTTCCTGCATGCTCGCACTGACAAAAATGTCATGCTGCCGATAGATTTCCGGCATTTCGCCCCCCTCCCGCCGGCCCAGAAGCGTGACCATATCGCGCAGGTTCCGCCGGTCCAGTTGCTGCCGAAGCTCCGCTTCCAGCGCCCCGCCACCGACAACCGTCAAGTACACCTTGGCACCTGGAGCGCGGAGCAGCTCCATCATTTCCAGTAAAAGGGGCAATCGCTTCGTCACGGAGAGTCGTCCCACGGTCAACAGCCTGAGCTCACCGGGACGCTTTTCCGCCGCAGCCGGAGAGAACCGCTCCAGGTCGACACCGTTGGGAATGACCTGGATCTGAGCTGACGGCAGGAACTGGAGCGCGCGGGCCTTCAAACCCTCACTGCACGCGACGAGGGCCTAAGCCTTTTGCCAGATCGGCTTAAAGACCAGCGGCCCAAGAATCTTGTAGTCCAGTTTGAGCCGCGCGTTCGCCCCCGGCACATCGGACCCGCGCAGCGAAACCACGTAGGGCACCCGTTTCGCCGTCCGATAGCACAGCCAGCCCGTGGGGAAGCCAAAGAAGGCGTGAATCAAATCGTACTCATTCCTTCGCAGAAGCCTCCGATAGAACGACGCGGCCTTGAGGAGCCATTCCAGGATCTCGCTTCGGTGCCACAGGTGCAGGTCCTTCTTATGCAGGCCAATCTTGTGGATCAGGACATGGCGGGCGAATTCCTCTACGGTCAAACCCGGTTTGGATGCCGACGTCAACACGTCTACGCGCAGATCCTGTCTGCCGGCGTACTGCCGCAACAGAGCCAAGTGGGCTTGGCCGCCTCCGCCGCCCAGCGGCGGGAATTCGTAGTTGAGCATCAGAATCTTCATCCGATTCGCAGGGTGGGCTGTGCCCACCCGTATGTCGTGGTGTTCATGCCTGGCGAATTGGTGGGCACAGCCCACCCTACGTGTCGCGCTTCCGGGCCACCACGTAAAGGTTGATCTGCAATGCCAGCGGCAGCCTCGTGAAGTCGATCCGCCCGACCAAGCGACCCACGGGACCGAGCTGGCGGAGCTTCGAGCGTGTGTACTCGTTCCTCTGGTCCATCTTGACGAACTGCGTCTCGAACCCATGCCGGGCCAGGCGCCGCCGCAATTGTCCCGGCGTGTGCAGCGAGGGATGCACCCGGCGCCATTGCAACGACTTGTAGGCCAGCGTTTCCGAGATCACGTTGCTGAGCTTGTTCGGGGTCTCAAACAGGTAATGGCCCCCGGGCTTCAGGACACGCCGCACTTCGCCGACGTGCCGGTCGATGCGGGAAATATGCTCGAACAGATCGAAGCTCAGCACGACATCGAACGTGCCATCGGCATACGGCAGGTCTTCCGCCGGCTGTACCTCCAGGCGGACATTGCCATATTTGGCCCGGCCGTACTCGATCGCCACCTGGGAGATGTCCGTGCCCATCGCCTCGTACCCTTGTTGGGCCAGTTGGGCCACGACCGTGCCGATGCCGCAGCCAATCTCCAGAACCCGGTCGCCCGGTTTGAGCAGATTCGTGCGGGCGAGGAAGTCCAGGTTCGCCTGCAGATTGCCCCGCTGCTCCTTGCCCCGGCCCAGCTCGCCGCGCCAGCCGGTATCGTAGAAGCTTTGCTGTTGTCTCAGTTGTTCATCCGTGAGCTCGGGCACGAGCGACAGGCCTTTCCCGCCGGGACCTACTTGCGCTGAAAGAGAACATTATCACCGAACTCCCCGACGATCCGGTAATTCTTCATCACGTAGGAACGCAGTGCCTGCATCGCGTCATAGCGCGCCGCTTCCGCCGGCTCGATTCGTTCGCGCAACAACTTGCCGTAGGCGGCATCGTACCGGCGCGCGACGTCGTCCTCCGGCCGCAGGAATGGGGATAGTTCATTCTTATTCGTCGAGTCGTTCATCAAGTCATTGGGCCGGATATTGAAGGCCTGCTGGAGAAGAAGCCAGAACTGGGCCTGGTCTTTCGGCTGGATGCCGAGCAGCCTGATCGCGTTCGCCACGCTGGACCACAGTTCCAGAGGCGGCCGGATCCAGGGGAAATGAATCTTACGCGTATCGACGATGAACTTGGGCGGGTTCTTCTCGAACGCCTTGAGGATCTCCTGGACTCGGTCCGCCAATTGCGGCGGCGGCAGCGTGTGCATCATCCCTTCGAACGCCTTGGGGGTCGGACTCATCCGCTGGGCCTGGACGTAGATGCCCGGGACCCAGCCCCAGACGTACAGGGAATCGGAAGCCTGCGAATGCTGACGGATGTAGTCGCCCACCATGATCCAGGGATACTGCCCGTTCGCCCTGACTTCCTGCCACTTTTGCAGATAGCCTCGGGTACGGGTCGGCTGTCCGGCCCGATCCCGGTAGAGACCGCCGCTGTGCGGGCTCTTGGTGATCCCGAAGAAGATGTGCCAGGACATGATGGTCATGACGAGCACGCCAACCAAGCCGAGGATGATCCACCGGGTCCTGTCGCGGCTTGCCTGGAATCGGTGCGCGTAAAGACCAACGAAATACCCGCCGAGAACGGCGCTGGAGGCATTCAATGGCAGGTAGTACTGCTCGTAGGAATGCGGGCTGATCCATACGAAGGCCATGTCGAAGAACCACCACAGACCGAACAGCAGCACGAATCGACCGGGATCTTCCTCCAGTGGCGCCTTGGCGGGGGCCCATCGGCGCCGCAGCAGGACGACCACGCGTGCCGCGATCGCAGAGAGCGCCAACGCGATCGGCAGGATCAGTACACCATAGTAGCGCAGGACGCGATGCAGGGACTCTTTTCTTTCGGCCGGGCCGAGCATGCGCCAGCTATCGCTGACGTAGCCTGGTAAGAGTCGGAGGATCAGGCTGTCATCGCTCTTCTTGACTTCCTGGGCTTGCGGGGCCGGTTCTTGGGGAGCTTGGCCGGTGTCGGCGACATATTCCAGACGAGCCCCCGCCAGCTTGAACACCGGCCCCAAGGCAAAGGAATAGGGCCAATAGTATAGCGGCGTGCCCATGCTCGCGTACCAGACACAGATCGGCGCCAGGGTGACCATGGCTCCGGCGACGAGCAGCAGAATGTCTTTGCCCACCCTCTTCCAGGCATAGTGGTACAGGATCGGCCCCGCCAGCACGAAGAGCCCGACGGCCGCGATGGCGGAAACCCCCGTCTGTTTGAACAGCGGCCCGCCGATCAGCAGAGCGCCCGTCAGCAAGGCCCACCACCAGCGGCCGGTGAGCCGGTACCAGACGAAACAGCAGATACCCGCGATCATCAGGGCAATCATGAATTGCTCTTTGACGTTGCCGAATTTGGCGATGACCGGCGCCGACAGATAGATGGACGCGACCGACGCGCTGATAACGGCCGCCAGAGACCCGTAGAGGCGTCGGATAGTAAAGAACATGAGTATCAGGGCCGCCGCCTGAAAGAGGCCCTGCAGCAGCTTGGAGCCGGTCTCATTGAAGCCGGTCAGCTTCACGCCGAGCATGTTGACCAGAAGCGTGCCGGCCTGGGCGCTGGGCTTCTCTTCATAGCCGATTCGAGCCCCCGAAAGGACGTGCTGGGCCGAGTAGACATACGAGCCGCTGTCGAACGGGTCCGGGCACTTGAACTCGAAGTACTTGCCCAAAGCGAATGGGATGCCGGCGAAAACGATGAGGGAAAGCACTACGAGAAGCCGTTTGTTCAAGGCCCCGGGGAGCTTCAAGCCCATCTCGGCTGCCGCGGCTTTCTTGGAGGGCTTCGTTTTGCTCGGCTTCGTGCTCATTTACGATCTCCGTTGGTGTCCGAAGAATCCAGGACCTCCTTGATTACATACGTGGGCCGGTTCTGCGATTCGTGGTAGGTGCGCACGAGCAGTTCCGCCAGCAGGCCCATCAGGATGAACTGCACCGTCGTAATGATCAGTACCGCCGTCAGAATCAGCAGCGGATTGCGATTCATGGCCAGTTGCGAGTGTCCGAGGAACTTCTGGTACAGCACGGCCAAACCCGACAGCAAGCCTGCGCAGGCAGTGAGAATACCCAGGCCCCCGAAGATGTAGATCGGCTTCGTGGAGAACGACCCCAGGAACTTGACGGTCATAAGATCCAGCACCACTTTGACGGTGCGTCCCAAGCCGTACTTCGCCTTTCCCGCGGTTCTGGGCCGGTGATTGACGATGCATTCCGTTACCTGCGCCCCACTCCAACTGGCCAGGGCCGGGATGAATCGATGCATCTCGCCGTACAGCCGTGTCTCCGCCAGAATCTCCCGGCGGTAGGCCTTGAGCGTGCAGCCGTAGTCGTGCAGCTTCACGGCCGTGATCCACGAGATCAGCCAATTGGCGATCTTGGAGGGCAGTCGGCGGGTCAGAGCCTTGTCGTGGCGTTTCTTCCGCCAGCCGCTGACCACGTCGCAACCTTCATTGAGCTTGGACACAAGCATCGGGATATCGGCCGGATCGTTCTGCAAATCAGCGTCCATCGCCACGATCACGTCGCCCCGGGCATGCGCAAAACCGGCGCTCAATGCGGCGGTCTGGCCGAAGTTCCGCCGGAAACGAATGACCCGGATGCGCGAGTCCGAGGCGTGCAACTCTTTGAGAATCCGAAAGCTCCCGTCCTTGCTGCCGTCATCCACAAAGATAATCTCGTACTGATACCGCCCGTCCAAGGCCCGTTTGATCTGCTCGTACAAGGCCGGGAGGCTATCCTCTTCATCCAGCAGAGGCACGACAACCGACAATTGTAGTTGCTGCTCGCCTTTGATCGTTTTGATGATATCATCCATGCGCTACGGGCCTTCCGTAAACCCTTATCCTATCAGCAGAAACGTTCTTGTGCAACCACCGGTGAAAATAAGACTGATGTACAGGATTATCGGCTGTTCACCGGCCGTGGGTCAGTCAAAAATATCTACGTTTGGCTCATTCGGGTGGCATGGCCAAACTTGTTTGACCGTGCTGGTTTCGATATAGTCCTACGTACATGAAGATATGCTCAATCCTCCCGCGGCTCAGGAGGGCCGCTGCGCTTGGGCATGCCACCCAGGCCAACGTAAGGAGTGGAGTATGTACGCCGCAACAAGATGGTTTCGCATTTACACGGTGGTTGCACTGGCGATGACCGCCGATTCGCTAGCCGGCGAGAAGATGACCGTCGTTCGCCCGCAGGATACGGGTGCCGCCCTCGCCAACCCCGGCATGGGCTGGGTCCTGCACCACTATGACAATATCGCCTTCAACTACGGCGGCAAGCTCGAACCGTCCGATACTGTCGATGATTTCCCGGGTGTGACGACGGTCTATCTGCGAATCGCCTGGTCCTACCTCGAACCGCAGGAGGGCCGGTTCAACTGGCCGGTCCTCGATACGCCCGCCCAACGGTGGCTCGATAAGGGCAAGCAGATCGCCCTGCCCCTGCTCGATGACGACGGCCACCACCGATACCGCCTCGGCAAACTGACCGTCCTATCAGCGAGTCAGAAGTAGTTTGCGGGACCCCTGCTATTGCCGTGTGGGTTACGAACGGCTGCGCCGCAGGCCCCTCACCAAGACTAGGCCAAACAGAACCAAGGACAAGGCCCCAGGGGCGGGAATGGTCTGCGGGCCGGAAGAGACGCTCAGAACGCCGCTCGTGTACAGGGCAGAAGTGTCCCAGTACAAACCGGCGGTCAAGATCGGCAGTTGGACCGTGTCGAAAGTGCCCTGCTCAGTTCCCCAATCCAGAAGGTCGAAGCTGTTGCCCGCGACGGGTTCGAAATCATCGTAGAGCACCACATCCAGGGTCCCGGCCAAGGTCAGCGTACCGGTCACGTCGAGCGCATCGTACTCGTCGCCGCGGGTCAAGCCGCCCAATTCCATTTCCAGCAGGCTTGCCGGACCCAGCGTCAAGTCGCCATGGATCGTCAGCAGGCCCGGGCTGCCACCCGGCATCAAGGTAACATCGCCGCCCGTGATCACGTTGCCCTGAATCGTGCCGCGCCCGCCGAGCGTGCCGCCGGCAAGCATCAACGTCGGCGCCACCAGGGTGCCGTTGACGATGGTCGAGCCGGCGGTCTGCTGGTAGCCTGCGGTGGTCAGGGTGGCAGCCGGATGGACGACCACGGTCCCCGCATTGGTGAATGGTTCGACAACATTCGCCTGCGAACCATTGTTGACGGCCAGGGTGCCCTCGTTCTGAAATGTCGTGCCGGGGCCCAAGGTCAGGCCCGCGCTGCCCTGCGCGGCGACGGTCCCCTCGTTGACGAAGGTGAGAGCCTGCCAACCACCGATCAAGCCGGAGCCGGCAATGCTATGCGGGGCCTGGTTCACGAGAGTCAGGCCGGCGGCCTCCGCGTTGATATGGTTGTTGGCCGAATCCGTCGTGGTCAACGACCCGGTGCCGCCCAGGGTCACGGTCCCGCTGCCGGTAAGCATCAGGACGCTGTAGCCGCTGCCGCCGTTGAGCGTGATCTGACCATCGTTCGTGTAGGTGCTGCCACCCGGCACGCGCAGGAACGAATTATCCAATACCGCGATCGTGCCCGTGTTCGTCACATGCCCGCCCAGTTGGTTCCCGTAGGCATTCTCGATCCGACCCTCGTTGGTGACCGTACCGCCGGAAATCGTGGTGCCCCGGAGCGTCAGACTGGAATCCCCGTCAATGTGCACCGCCGCATCCGAGACCAGCGCCGGCAACTCCATCGTCCCGCCATGGATCAGGTCCAACGTCCCGCCCGCCAGCGGGTTCCCGTACGTAAACCTCACCTTCGTACCATC
>JAMCWO010000213.1 GCA_023481165.1 Planctomycetota bacterium
GGTCGGTGGGCGGTTCTGGGCCACTGGTTCTCGGTTGTTGATGGTCGTCGGCAAGCCATGGAAGACCGGCCGCCCGCGGCCATCAACCTGCTATTACTGTCGGGCCGGTGTATTACCGTTTTGTTACCGCTTCGTTCTTTCTTAATGATTTTTGCGCCGAGCGCCGAAAACACACCCCGTGGGATCTTGCCATGAACAAAGGCCGTCTATAAGTTATTATATGAAGATAGGTTAGCTTGACGCGCACAGATCAAAGGCGATGCCCCCTCTGGTATCGCGGAGACAGAAAGGTACAATACAGCTTTGGTGTTGTGAGAGTGCCAACGCATCAGCGGGCAGAGGGCCTCCCGCATTGTTGTCGGGATCGGCATCATGGTGAAGAAGAGGAAGTCCGAAAGCGAGAACCTCGAGACGGCACGCGAGTCCCATAGCCGCCAGAAGCAACCAAACCTGGTACCTGCGGGTCGTCCGCCGTCCGAGAATCTCGCCAATATCAACGAGCAGTTGCGGACGGAGGTGGAGGAACTCCGCCGGCAAGTTCTTGAGTTGCAGGAGTTGAAGCACTTGGACGAAGGTTCGATCTGGGGAGCGGAATGGCTGGCCCGCATTGCGGACGAGAACCCCGATCCCGTACTGCAAGTCTCCCAACGCGGTGTGATTCGGTATCGCAATCCCGCCTCGTTTTCCCTGTGCCGCCGATGGAATCCCGACGATGAGATGGTAGTCCCCTCAGCTATTCACAAGATCGCCGCCGTGGCGCGTGCCACCACCAAGGTCATCCGCCAGGAAATGATGATTGGAGACCACACCTACTTGATCACGGTTGCCCCTGCGCCTGCCCCCGCAGGGTACGTCAACATCTACACCCGCGACATCACCGAGCGCAAGCGCGCGGAGGAAGAACTGCGTAGCAGCCAGGAAAAGCTCGCCTTGGCCGCCAGCGGGACGCAGATCGGCATGTACGACCGCGATGCCGCGACGGGCGAAATCCGTGGGACGGAACAAATGGCCCGGCTCCTGGGCCTGCGCACAACAACAACACTTTCCCAAGTGTACCATTACCACGACTGGGCCGAGCGTGTCCATGCGGAAGATTTGCCGCGCGTGGAAGCCGAACTGCGTCGCTGCCAGGTCGATCACTCCCCTTGCGAAGCCGAGTACAGAGTCCTGTGGCCCGACGGCAGTGTGCACTGGGTGATTGACCGGGGCGTCTTCCAGTATGAGCCCGAGGACCAGCCCACACACCTCCTCGGCATCGTAATGGACATCACCGCGCGTAGGCAGTCAGAGGCCGATCTGCGGCGCTTGGCGACGGTGGTGCTTGATTCCAATGATGCTGTCACACTGCAGGACCTTGATGGGCACATCCTGGCATGGAATCGGGGGGCCGAGCTCATGTACGGTTACTCTGCCCGCGAGGCGCTGCAAATGAACATCGAGGTGCTCGTCCCGCCGGGGGCACGCGCGCAGGCGCGTAGCTTCCTGGATGCCATCCAGCGCGGCGACGAAGTCGTCTCTCTCGAAGTGCAGCGTCAGACCAAAGACGGGCGGATACTGGATGTCTGGCTGACCACCACCAAACTCGTTGACAACGAGGGACATCCCGTCGCGATGGCTACCACGGAGCGTGACATCACCCGGCGCAAACAGGCGGAAGAGGCGCTGCGCGAGCTGACGACGACGCTGGAGGGCAAAGTGACGCAGCGTACGGCGGAGTTGCGGCAGCGCACGCGACAGCTTCAGAAACTGGCCCTCGAAATGTCCGAGACGGAAGACCGGGAGCGCGAGCGTCTCGCGCACGTCCTGCATGATGATCTGCAGCAGGAACTGGCGGCGGCGAAGTTCCACCTGAGCATCGTGCGCAGCCGGGTCAAGTACGACCCTTCCGTGCAGGAGATCATCACCACGGTGGACGAGATGCTCAAGGACGCGATTGGCAAATCACGCAGTCTGTCCCATGAGCTGAGCCCCGCCGCGCTGCGCGAGAGCGAACTCGCCGAGATCCTCCGCTGGCTGACGATCACGAAATCGTGCGGCAGGGCCTGGCTTCGCTTCTGGGCGAAGAAAAGGGGGTCGAGATCGTCGGCGAGGCGACCAACGGTCGCGAGGCGGTGGACTTGGCCGGTCAGCTTCATCCCGATGTGGTCGTGATGGACGTCTTGATGCCGGTGATGAATGGCGACGAAGCTACGCGCGAGATCAAGCAGAACCTGCCCCGGACCCGCATCGTGTCGCTCTCCATGCGGGAGGAGCCCGAGGTGCGCGAGAAGATGCGCGAGGCCGGGGCCGAAAGCTACGTCCTCAAGACCGCCCCGTACACAGAGCTCCTCGCCGCGATCCGCGGCAAGGAGCGCGGGTCGTAGCGCGCCGCACGGCAGGCGAGGCAGCGGCGGATCGGCCAAGGAGCCCTTTTCGGTTGGATTTGATGAACGTCTTCGTTTCGTGTCCGTAATGTTTTCGTACGGTCTTTGGCCGGTCTGTAGTAGATGCTCGTATGCTGTTGGGGTCCCCCAGAGGACGAACGATGGATAACAATCCGGGTTCCAGGAGGAGTTGGGGTGTGCGCCGATCGGCGTGGTCGTCCAAACGCGAGACGCCGGACATGACAGCAGGAGAACTGTCTGCACGCAACGTGACCCGCCCTCTCACCCACGCGGCGCTGTTGCTGGGTCTGATCGCCGCCGCCGTGGGCGCGGGGCATTTGGCCGCCTGGCTGGGCGGCCGGATGTCGCAACGGGGTCTAAGCACAATCACCATGAAGGCCAACACCGCCCTTTGCCTGACGCTGGTCGGCACGGCCCTGATCCTGCTGGTCCCGGCAGAGGTGGGACGCCTGCGGCGCTGGGTCGCCAGGGTGCTTGCCGCCGCTGCGCTGCTGATCGGCCTCCTGACGTTCATGGAGAACGTCTCCGGCTGGAATTTCGGCATCGACCAGTTCCTGGCGGCCGAGACGCCGGGGGCGATGGCGGTGGCCAGCCCGAACCAGATGGGTGTCCCGGCCTCGCTGAGCTTCACCCTGATCGGACTGGCTCTCTTGATCCTGAGCCGTCGCGACCATCGCCGGGTGTGGACGGCGCAAGCCTTGGCGCTGGCGGTCTGTCTGGTTGGGTTGCTGCCGATCATCGGCTTTCTCTATGGCGCCCAGGAATTCTACGGGATCGCCCGCTATACGGGCATTGCCTGGCATACGGCCGTCGTCTTATGGCTGGGGGGATTGGGCCTGCTCTGCGCTCGGCCGGCCGAAGGCTTGATGGCGCAGGTGACGGCCAGCGACCCCGGCGGGGTCAGCCTCCGCCGGCTGCTGCCGCTGCTCATCATTCTGCCGCTGCCGCTGGGATGGTTGCGGCTGGCCGGGGAGCATGCCGGTCTCTTCGATGCGGCGACAGGCACGGCGATGACGATGCTCCTGTTCATCGTCATCTTCTCGGCGCTGGCCTATCATGCGGGCCGCCGGGCCAGCCGCGCGGCGAAGGTGCTGCACGAGGGTCAGGAGCGGCTGCGCTTCGCTCTGGAGACCAGCCGCACCGGCGCCTGGGACCTCGATCTGGTGGACCACACCGTGCATCGCTCCCTCGAACACGATCGCATTTTCGGCTACGAGCAACTGCTCCCGCAATGGACCTACGAGATGTTTCTGGAGCACGTGGTGCCGGAAGACCGCGCGCTGGTGGACGCGAAATTCCGCCAGGCCACGACCGCGTGCAGCGACTGGAGTTTCGAGTGCCGCATCCGGCGCGCGGATGGCGAACTCCGCTGGATCTGGGCGGCCGGGCGGCACCGCGAGGATGCCAGCGGGGTCCCGCGCCGCATGGCGGGCATTGTCCAGGACATCACGGAGCGCAAACAGGCCCAGGAGGCGCTCCAGTGGAGTGCCCGGCGGGATGAGATGCTCTCGCAAACGGCTGCCCGCCTGCTCCAGAGCGACAATCCCCAGGGTCTCGTCGAGGAGCTTTGCCGGCAGGTCATGGACTTCCTGGACTGCCACGCGTTCTTCAACTTCCTCGTGGACCCGCCGTCCGGGCGCTTGCGCCTGAACGCGTGCGCCGGCATCCCGGCCCAAGAGGCGCGGAAGATCGAGTGGCTGGACTACGGCGTGGCGGTCTGCGGCTGCGTCGCGCGCGACGGCTGCCGCATCATCGCGGAGGATATCCCCCACACCGCCGACCCACGCACGACGCTGGTCCGGTCCTACGGCATCCAGGCGTACTGCTGCCATCCGCTCACGGTCCAGGACCGCCTGATTGGCACTCTGTCCTTCGGCACTCGCGCGCGGCCGCATTTTCGTCCGGAGGAAATCGAGGTGATGAAGGCGGTGACGGATCTCGTGGCGATGGCCGTGCACCGCATCGAGATCGAGCAGGCGCTGCGCGAGCTGAACACGACGCTGGAAGCACGCGTCGGCCAGCGGACCGCGGAACTGGCCCGCCGCACCAAGCAACTCCAGAAGCTGACGTTGGAACTGGCCCAGGCAGAAGAGCGCGAGCGCCGGCGGATTGCGGTGATCCTGCACGAGGACCTGCAACAACAGATCGCCGGGGCCAGGTTCCACTTGAATGTGGTGCGCAGCGTGGCTCCGAACGACCGGCAGCGGGCGTACGTCGATAAGGTCGATGCCTTGCTGGCCGAAACCATCGAGCAATCCCGCCACCTGTCGTACGATCTCAGTCCCGCCGTCGTGCACATGAACGACTTGGCGGAGGTCCTGGCGTGGTTGGCCCACCGCGTGCGCGAGCAGCACGGCCTGGTGGTCCGCCTGGAGATGTCGAGCGACATGGTGCTGCGCTCGGAAGCTCTGGCG
>JAMCWO010000058.1 GCA_023481165.1 Planctomycetota bacterium
CAGGATACCGCGCCGTGTAGAGGAGGGGGAAGTGTCAAGTTTGAAGTTCGAAGTCAAGAACGCCGTGCCAGCTTCAAACTTGAAACTTGACACTTCCCACTGGAAGCCCGACACTCGCGGCACAGGACTCCCAATGGTTGGGGCCGTGACGGACAAGGAGAAGAACACCGATGGCTGGAAAACGTATTCGGTCGATTGCCGTGATGACGGGCGGGGGGGACTGCCCGGGGCTCAACGCCGTGATTCGGGCGGTGGTCAAGACCGCCATCAACAGGTACGGGTTGGAGGTCTGGGGCGTCCAGGATGGATACCTGGGCCTGATCGAGAACCGGATGGAGCGTCTGGAATACAATGACGTCAGCAATATTCTGACCGTCGGCGGCACAATCCTGGGGACGAGCAACGTCGCCAATCCCTTCCGGTTCCCGTCCCCGACGCGCAGCGGCGCTGCGGGCCAGGACAAGGGCTCGATCCAATATAAGGACGTCTCGGATGATTGTGTCCGCGTGCTCGAAGCACGAGGAATCGAGGCGCTGATCTGCATCGGGGGCGACGGCACGATGGCGACGGCGGCCCAGTTCGCCCAAAAGGGCCTGACGATCATGGGGGTGCCCAAGACGATCGACAACGATTTGTACGGGACCGACGTCACGTTTGGCTTCGACACCGCCGTGACGACGGCGGCCGAGGCAATCGACAAAGTCCACACGACCGCCAGCTCGCACCATCGCGTGATGATCGTCGAGGTGATGGGCCGGTACGCCGGCTGGATCGCTTTGCATGCCGGCGTCGCCGGCGGGGCCGATGTCATTCTCATCCCGGAGATTCCCTACACCCCGGCGAAGATCTGTGAATATGTCCTCGGACGTTCCGGCCGGGGCAAGCGCTTCAGCATCATCGTCGCGGCGGAAGGCGCCAAGGCCAAGGGGGGACAAATGGTCGTCAGCAAACGGATTGCGGGCAGTCCGGACCCGATTCGCCTCGGCGGTATCGGACCCAGGCTGGCCGACGAGATCGCGGAGTGTACCGGCCTGGAATGCCGGGCGGTGATCCTCGGCCACGTCCAGCGGGGCGGCACCCCCACGCCGTATGACCGGATCCTGGCGACGAACTTCGGCCACACGGCCCTTGAGCTTCTGATGAAGGGTCTGAAGAACCATCTGGTGGTGCTCAAGGACGGTCGTTACTCCAGTATCCCGCTGGCACGCGTGGCGGGGCGGACCAAGACAGTTCCGAGAAATCACACTCTCGTTCGGGCCGCGATTGCCGTAGGCACCAGCTTCGGCGTATAAAAACGACCGGCAGACGACTGCGGTTACGCGCCTCGTTACGACCGCCGTCTGATACGGATTCGCAAGAGTCTGTGCGCGGCGCCCCCTTTGTCATTCTGAGGCGCAGCCGAAGGATCTGGCCGCCGCAGGAGATGTTCCTCTCCTTCGCGGCCCAGATCCTTCCCTCCGCGGCGCTCCGTTCAGGATGACAAAGGGGGCGCAAGAATTGATCCCACTCCGTGTGACGGCCTACGAAACGAGCCGCGCCGCCGTCCACGAATCCCCTGGGGGCGTCCGGCTGTCATCTCGATCCGACGCGCGGAATTTTTCCCCGCCTGATGTTTAAGGTCTCCGCAGGTCCTGTCGATAAGTCGGACGGGTCAGGTGAGCCGCCAAGGCTCATGATAAGGAGATTCAGACTATGCCATACTACCCACGTGGTGACGCTCTGCGCCGCGACGCCGCGCTGCCGGGCGCGAATCCGTTCCGATTCGATCTCACGGAAGAACAGAAACGGCTGTGCGATTGGGTCGCCGAGCAGGCCCGCACGGGAATCCGGCACATCCGCTACGAAGAGGCGATGGCCGCCCTGGACCTGCACAATGAGCAGCTCACTCGGATGTTGCGGGACATGCGCGAGCGGCTGGACGAGATTCATGAGATGGTGGAAGCGCCCATCGTGAACACCCAGGCCCCGTACTTCGAGGTGCCGGTGCAGGCACGCCATATCTGGGAGAGCTACCGCCGGGCGGAGCAGGAAGTGGAAAGCCAGACGCCGGTGGACAGTTGCGAGCTGGAGCTGGTTGAGGTCTGAGACGCGCATGGCACCCGGCGAAGGTTGTGTGTGTAGGTAGTAGGTACAAGAGAGGGTCATGATGAACGGCACGAAGACCAAGCCCGGTCTGCTGCAGGAGCAGCCGCTCAGTTGTTATCGAATCTGGATGAAAACCAAGGCGGTCAAACCGCTGGACCGGCGCGGCCACACGCTGCTGCGTCAATTCCTGCTGGGGCCGAAGAACGGTTTGAAGTGAGGGGCGGCCCCCAGCGCCTCACCGTGGCGATTTTGCCGGCGTCTTTCCGGGGACTTCGTACGCTCCCAGGTCGAAAGGTAGTTGGCGCGCTGTGCCGCTGAAGTCCTGCGGCGGCGCCAAATCCGGATCGGCGCGACCCACCAGAGCCGAATCGGGCTTCGGCAAGTAATTGTGCTCCGCCGGAGCGGCAAACGCCTCGGCCAAATTGCCCCCTTCCGCGAAGCGGCTCCCGTCGATGCTCGCGCCGACCAATCGGCCGGATAGGTAGTTGGCGCTGAACTTGTGGGCGTCGACGCCGGAGACATCGAGGGCGGTCGATTCCGGGCAAAACACGGCGTTGTTAGCGAACACCATGTCCGTGGCCTTGTCCCAGCGAATCCGCACGCCTACGGGGTGATTTACCAGCGTGTTGTTCACGATCCGGACGTTTCGCATGTGGGGCACGGCGGCGTGCGGGGCCGCGGTAATTCCTGAGATCGTGCAGTCGAAGATCACGTTGTTCCGGATCACGGCGTCGGCGCGCCGCTCGAACTCCTCGTCCTCCTGGGCGACCGTCGGCTGGATTTCAAGAACCGCCCCCAGGCACTCCGAGACACCACAAAGACAAAGCAATAAGGTAACCCTTTGGATACCCATCGAACTCTCCTGTCATCGAATAACGGGACTCGACCCGGATCACGTTGCCCGCCCATGGTATGCGCGTTGCGCCGGATTGTCACGCGTGGCGACAGCAGGTTGAGTCCCAGCGCGGTCCGTGGTAGAATGTCGCGAGTTCTTTGTGTCGCTGCCGATATGAACAGGATCCTGCACAGGAGGACGAGAACCCATGAGCGGCAAGAGACGATCGAACGCGGCATTGTTTTCGATCCTGCTTTCCGTGGTCGTCGCGACGGCGCCGGCGGGGCAGAGCACGCCGGAGCAACAGGCCCGGGAGGTTCTGGAAACCTGCAAAATGACGGGCGGTCTCATCGTTCACCTCGGCTGCGGCCCAGGCGAGCTTACCGCGGCCTTGCACGCGAGCGATGCCTATCTTGTTCAGGGCTGGGACGCCGACCCGGGCAACGTCCACCGGGCGCGAGAGCGTCTTCAATCACTCGGTCTCTATGGGACCGTGACGGCGGACCGGCTGGCCGGCAGTCGCCTGCCGTACATTGATAATCTGGTGAATCTGGTCGTGGCGGACGACCTGGGCACCGTGCCGATGGCCGAGATCATGCGCGTGCTATGCCCGAACGGCGTGGCCTGCGTCCGGAAAGACGGCGGCTGGACCCGGACTGTGAAGACCCGGCCCGCGGCGCTCGACGAGTGGACCCACTATCTGCACGACCCCTCGAACAACGCCGTCTCCCACGACCAGGTCGTCGCGCCGCCGCGTCACATCCAGTGGATCGGCAGTCCGAAGTACGGACGGCATCACGATCGGCTGTCGAGCGTCAGCGCCGCGGTCTCGGCGGGGGGGCGGGTCTTCTCTATCATGGACGAGGGGTCCCGTGCCTCGATCCTATTACCGCCCGTGTGGACGCTGGAAGCGCGCGACGGCTTCAACGGCACGGTGCTCTGGAAGCGGCAAATGGGGCCGTGGGAGACGCACCTGTGGCCGCTCAAAAGCGGACCGGCCCAGTTGCCCCGCCGCTTGGTGGCGGTAGGTGAGCGGGTCTACGTGACGCTGGCTCTCAATGCGCCGCTCACCGCCCTCGATGCGGCGACCGGTCGGACCGTTCGCACCTACGACGGCACGAAGGCCACCGAAGAGGTGATCTGCTCGGATGGGACCCTCTTTGCCCTGGTCAACGAGCGGATGGAAGAGCCGGCGTTCGCCGATCCGCAGCAGCTTAAGCACGCCAGCAATGGTCCCTTCTGGGATGAGCAACCCCGGCGGCTGGTGGCCCTTGACGCGGATAGCGGCGCTACTCTCTGGAGCAGGTCCGCGCGGGTCCTGCCGGCCACGCTGGCCGCCGACCGGGAGCGCGTATTTTTCCATGACGGTTCGGGCGTCGTCGGTCTCGACCGGTCCTCGGGCGAGGTCCTGTGGCGCTCCAAGCCCATTGACCGCGCCGAGATCATCCGCAGTTTCTACCTTCCCACGCTGGTCATATACGGGGACGTTGTGCTCTTCTCCGGCGGTGAGACGGCGGGCGCCCAGACGGGTTCCTGGTACACCAGCGGCAAGGACACGCTCACCGCGCTGTCGGTCCGCACAGGCGAAGTCCTCTGGACGGCGTACCACCCGCCGTCCGGATACCGGTCCCCCGAGGATCTCCTGGTCGCCGGCGGCTTAGTTTGGACGGGCGAGACGACCAGCGGTCGGGCGGTCGGCGTTTTCACCGGCCGCGACCCGCGCACGGGCCAGATCAAAACCGAATTCCCGCCCGACATCCAGACGTACTGGTTCCATCATCGCTGCTATCGCGGCAAGGCGACGGACAACTACCTGATGAAGTCGCGCGTCGGGACCGAGTTCATCGACATC
>JAMCWO010000321.1 GCA_023481165.1 Planctomycetota bacterium
CAGTCTGGACAATGGCGGGGAGCGCATCGAACTGGTCGATGCAATCGGGGAGGTGATCCAGAGCTTCACGTATGACGACAGTTGGTTCAAGAACACCGATGGTCAGGGTTATTCCCTGACGGTCAAGAACCCCAAAGCAACGGATGTGAATAGTCTCAACGACAGCTCGGCATGGCAACCGAGTGCTCAGAAGGGCGGCTCTCCAGGCCGAGGGGATTTATGATTTACGATTTATGATTTATGATTTATGATTACCGCAAGGGTGAATCGTGGAAGTCATAGGCTGCGAATCGTAAATCATAATTTATAAATCATAAATCGAAAATGGCTGATTGGGAAATCAATAGACCGCTGGGCCAGTGTTGTGGAAGCGGGAGAAGAATTGAATCCGGCGAGGAGTATTACGGGGCTCTCGTAGAAACCGAGCAGGGACTCCAGAGACGCGATTTCAGCAATGAATACTGGGAGCGTGAGAAGCCGCCGGTATATTGTTTCTGGAAGACGAAACTGGCCGCGCCGAACGAGAAGAAGAAGCTCTTCATCAGCGATGACATGCTGATGGCCTTCTTTGAGCGGCTGGCCCCGGAAACGGACCCCGAGAAGGTGAGCTTCCGTTTCGTGCTGGCCCTCGTGCTTATGCGCAAGCGCCGGTTGAAGTACGATGGGACGAAAATGGACGCGGGCCGCGAGATCTGGTGCCTGCGCGTCCCCGGAGACAAGGACCCGGTTGAGGTGGTCAATCCGCACCTCGCCGAGGAGCAAGTCGAGACGCTCACCTCCCAGATCGGCCAAATTCTGCAGGCGGACCTATGAAGACAGAGGACAGAGGACAGAGGACAGAAGACAGAAGCCCGAAAGCACAGAACCGCGGTCAGACTGCCGTCCTCCATCTTCCGTCCTCCGTTCTCCTGTTTCTGCTGGCGCTGCTTGGTGGTTGCGTGACGCAGCCGCAGAGGCAGGGGTTGGTTGTCTGTCCGGGCAAAGCGACAGCAGAGGAGGCGTTACAGACCCTGACGGCCCGCGCCCAAGGTGCGGTTCCTGTCTGGGCCACCGGCCGCGCTGTCCTCACGTACCATGCGCCGGACAAGAAGAAGCCCGAGCGACATTCTCTGGATCTCGTGTTTCGGTTTGACCCTCCGGCGCGCGTCTATCTCCAGGGCAGCGTCACGGCAATCCCGAGGGCGGTCATTCTCGGATCGAATGAAAAAGAGTTCTGGCTGGCTCTGAAACCCAAGGAGATCAGCAGCTATTATATCGGCCGGTGGCAGGATGTTCGGGATTTCGAGGGCCTGGTGATGAGCCCCCGGGTGGTGCTCGAAGCCGTGGGAATTGTGAACCTGCCGGGCACCGAGCCCAATCCGGCCCTGTGGAAACTGGAGAACAAGGGACCCTACGATATCCTGACCCAGCGGGATGAGAGCGGCCACCCGGTGCGGCGCCTGCACGTCTACGCGTGTGACTACACCGTCCGTGAGATCGAATACTTCGACCGGCGCGGGAAGGTCGTGGCGGTGGCGCGGCTGGACGGCTACAAGCCATTAGAGAAGGGTTTCTCCGTGCCGACCCAGATCAGCGTGGTGTCGATGCGGCCCGATGGGCGCAAGGATTCTGTCGCCATGGACCTCAGTTCCGTGTGGACGAAGCCGTTCAACGCCAAGCAGCAGCAGATTTTCCGCCCACCGGATGCCGACAAGTATGAGCACGTCTATCGCTATGAAGAGGGCCAGTGGGTGCCGGAGTAACAGGGGGAAAAATGGCTGGACGGGATTTGTGGGCGAGAATTCGGAGGGATCTGTTTCTGCTGGACGGCGCGATGGGCACGCAGCTCTTCGCCCGCGGGGCCCAGCCGGGCAAGTGCAACGACTGGTTCAACGTCGAGTCGCCCGACGTGGTGATGGAGATTCATCGTGCCTACTTCGACGCCGGCAGCGATGCCGTTCTGACGAACACCTTTGGTGCCAATCGCTACGCGCTGGCCCGGCATGGGTATGCCGATGGGGTATCCGAGATCAACTTGGCCGGCGCCCAGGTGGCGCGAAAGGCGGCGGGAGAGCAGCGGTACGTGTTAGGGGACATCGGCCCCACCGGTGACTTCCTGGAGCCGGTGGGGACGTTGCGGATCGACCAGGTCCGGGAGGCGTACGTCGCGCAGGTGCGCGGGTTGCGGGAGGGGGGCGTCGACGGGTTCATCATCGAGACGATGACGGCGCTCGACGAGCTTTCTCTGGCGATCGAGGCAGCGCGGTCGGCCGGCGACGATCTGCCGGTCTTTGCCTCCATGTCCTTCGATAAGGGCAGCGCCGGCTTTCGGACGATGATGGGCGTGGACGTCCCGATGGCCGTATCGAAAATGGTCGCGCTTGGCGTGGATGCCGTCGGGTTCAACTGCGGCACGGCCTCGCTTGAGGAGTACGTCGAGCTGGCGGGGGCGTACGTCACGGCTGCGCGATCCTCGAGAAAGAAAGTGCTGGTGTTCGCCGAGCCCAACGCCGGCAAGCCCGAACTGGTGGATGGACGGGCGGTCTACCAGGTCGCCCCGGCGGAATTCGCGGCCGCCTGTGGACGGATTCTGAAAGCGGGCATCCACATCCTGGGCGGTTGTTGCGGCACAGGTCCTGAGCATATTCGGGCGGTGGCCGAAGCACTGAAGGCGTAGCTATGCCATTTCTTCATTGGAGGGCGTCATGGTTCGCGCGAGATCCATGTTGGAGTACCTGATGTTACTGACAGCTTGTACTTTCATGCCGGTCCAGGAGGGGGCCGCGCAGACCAAGGTCCTTGCTCCCGGGGAGAACCTGGTGACGGAGGGCCTTCCGCCGATTCCTGCTTCGTTGGCCGAGGAGGTGCGGCGGTACACGGAATTCCGTTCCGCCTCTCTGGCAGATTGGCATCCGATCTCGCGCGAGATTCTGATTTCCACGCGCTTCGCCAATACGGCTCAAATTCATCGCGTCAAGCAGCCCGGCGGAGCACGGACCCAACTCACGTTCTTCAGCGAACCGGTTGTCGCAGCCACCTACGAGCCTCAGGCCGGGCGGTATTTCCTGTTCGGCCGGGATATCGGGGGCAATGAGTTTGCCCAAATCTATCGTTATGACTTGGCGGATGGGCGCATCACGCTTCTGACCGATGGAGGCCGCTCCCAGAACGGTGGCATCGAATGGAGCACCCGCGGCGACCGGATTGCCTACGGCTCGACCCGCCGCAACGGGGCGGATCGGGACATCTGGGTGATGGACCCGCTCGATCCAAAAACCGACCGCTTGGCCCTCCAGGTCACAGGGGGAGGCTGGTACGTGGCGGACTGGTCCCCGGATGACAAAATGCTGCTCGTCGGGGAAACGATTTCGGTCAACGAGAGCCGTCTGTGGCTCGTGGACATCGCCACCGGCGCCAAGAACCTGCTTACTGACCCTGGGAAAGAGAAAGTCTCCTACCGTCCGGCCCGTTTCAGCAAGGACGGTGCCGGCCTGTACCTCACCTACGACAAAGACAGCGAGTTCCAGCGCCTGGCTTGCCTGGACCTGGCGACGAGGAAGATCGCCGTACTGGTGGATTCGATCCCATGGGACATTGAGGACTTGGACCTTTCCGCCGACGGCAAGACCATCGCGTTGGCCGCGAATGAGGCGGGCATCTCCCGGCTCTACCTGCTGGATACGGGCAGCCGTCAACTCCGGCGGATCGATGCTATTCCCGTAGGCGTAATCCGGGGTCTCAAATGGCACCCGAAGGAGAACGTGCTGGGGTTCACTCTCTCGTCCGCGCGCTCGCCCGCCGATGTCTACTCCCTGGATGCCGACACCGGCCGGTTGTCGCGCTGGACCGAGAGTGAGTTGGGTGGACTCGTCGCGGCGGACCTGGTCGAGCCCAGACTGGTACGCTGGCCCAGCTTCGATGGGCGTCAGATCACCGGCTTTCTCTACGAGCCGCCGGCCCGGTTCACCGGTCAGCGGCCGGTCATCATCAGCATTCACGGCGGGCCCGAGGGACAAGCGCGTCCGACCTTCCTCGGCCGCGACAATTACTTTCTGAACGAGCTTGGGATTGCTCTGCTTGTGCCCAACGTCCGCGGCTCGGTCGGGTACGGTAAGACCTTCGTCAAGCTGGACAACGGGATCAAACGCGAGGATGCCGTGCAGGACATCGGTTCTTTGCTCGATTGGATCGCGCAGCAACCGAGCCTGGATGCCGACCGCGTGATGGTCACCGGCGTCAGCTACGGCGGATACATGACCCTCGCGTCGGCCACACACTACAATGATCGGATTTGCTGCGCGCTTGATGTCGTGGGGATCTCTCACTTTGGCACGTTTCTGAAAAACACCGAAAGCTATCGGCGCGATCTGCGGCGCGCCGAGTACGGCGACGAGCGCGATCCCACGCTTCGGGAATTCTTCGACCGTACCGCTCCGCTCCACAACGCGGCGAAAATCACGAAGCCGCTGTTCGTGGTCCAGGGCGGCAACGATCCGCGCGTGCCACGCTCCGAGGCCCAGCAGATGGTGGGGCAGGTTCGCAAGAACGGCACGCCCGTCTGGTATCTTCTAGCCCGGGACGAAGGGCACGGCTTCCGCAAGAAAGAGAACGCTGACTTTCAGTTCTGTGCCACCGTTCTGTTCGTCCGACAGTATTTGCTCGGTGCGCCCGGCAGTGCCGCCTCTCCCTAGCCCGACTTCGCGGATTCGCGGGATGAAACCGGCGTGGCGGGGTCAAGAAGGGCCTTTTCGGCCGAAAGTCTTCACTACAGGGCGGCCTCGTTTCCGCCGG
>JAMCWO010000037.1 GCA_023481165.1 Planctomycetota bacterium
TTGAGCAAAGCGGGCTTTTCCAGGGCCATCAGAGACAGCCCCAGAGGCGTGCGATACTCGTAGATATCCTGGGTCTGGAAGCCCGCCGGCAGCTTGAGGCCCCGGGCCTCGGGCAGGCTGACCTTGGCCGGCACGCCCGCCCCGTTCAGTGTTTCCACAATGCGGTTCAGGGTCTCGCCGCCGTCGGAGAGAACGAGAATCGGCCAGTTCATGGACTCGTCCCAGCCAAACGACCCCAGAACCGTTCGGATATCGTGGGCGAACCGCTCGATCATTTCCGTCGACTGGGCGGACGTCGCGTGCTCCTTGGATGAGACGAGATCGGCGGTCCCCGTGCCAAGCACGGCCGCCTGCGTCACGGCGCCGTTCTGGATCAGGCACAACTGGGTATTCTCCACGCCGATGCTCGCCAGCAGGGTCCGGGTCTCGCCCGTGCGGGCGAAGCCGTTGCCGGTCGCCGGACGCTGACCGTCGGCGAACAGGCTCTGCCAGGCTCGGACC
This sequence comes from Planctomycetota bacterium, assembly GCA_023481165.1. GTDB lineage: Bacteria > Planctomycetota > Phycisphaerae > Sedimentisphaerales > Anaerobacaceae > PLanc-01. The sequence continues at coordinate 502 of JAMCWO010000037.1, forward strand.
GTCCCCTCGCAGGATAGCAGGATGCGGCCCGGCCGGAAGTCGCGCACGCTGCCCGCAAACCTGTGCAGATACTCCCGCCGGGCGGCGGCGATGGTGATATCGACGTTGCCGTTCGCGGAAGGCGTCGTCCGCCAGGCGACCTCAATCTGATCCGGCGGCAGGGGCAGCAGCGACTCGGCCTGCATCCGGACAATCGAGGCCATCTCCTGCGACTCCACGACCGGAGCCGTCACGCGGTAGAAGGCCACGCCGGTCGAGTCGAGGCCGACCACGGACGGCGTATGTCTCTTCAGGGTCCGGTCGTGCCCATCCGATCCGGCCGTGACGCCGCAAGCCGCCGCAAAGGCGGTCCAGGTCTGGTCCCCGGCCGGCAGGCTCTTCGTCCACACGACTTCGAGGGCATCGTCGTGCTTGCGCACCTCGACGGCCTTGAACCGCCCATCGTCCTTCGCGGCCGCAATCACGACATGCGGCGTTTTCTCGCCTTTACTCATCATCAGTAGTTGGCTCCCTGATACCCGTAGAGAATCGCGCAAGGCGTCTGGCCCCGGTCCACCACGCATTCCGTCTGCATCCGCGCCCCGCTGGTCTGGGCCGTCGCGAAGCACCGGATCGTGTAGACGTCCGAGCGCACCGTGATCTGCTCGGCGAGGGCCTTGAACTTCTCCAGTGTCATGCCCTGCTGGTCGAGCAGCTCGGCGATGCTCTGGAACCCGTACATCAGGCTCGACCGGTTCGCCATCACCGTATGCGCCAGTTGTTCCGCCTGGTCATCGCCGCCGAACAGCGCCACCAGCACCTCCCTGGGCGCGGTGTTGATGTTGACCCTGCCCAGGATCTTCTGCTCGCCGGAGACGGTAATCTTGTCCGCGATCTGGCCGAAGGTCTGCCAATCGATCGGCTCCGCCTGGTTCTGGCCGGGAGCCGAGCTTTGGCCCGACGAGGTCTTGGGGCTCTTGTCGTTGAGCAAATCCGCAATACTCTTATACCCGCCGCCGCGGTTGTCCACAATCCATTTTGCCTGCGCGCTTGAGAGGCCCAAGTCGCTTTCGAGCTTCTTCTGGTCGGCTTGGTTGATGTTGACTCGGGCGTTGCCGGCGGCATCGACGTTCTTCTCGTAGGAATAGCACGTCAGAAAGGCGATCCATCCCTGATCGAGGACTTCATCGCCGTTGTCCAGCGGCGGGCTCAGTTCGCGGTCCTTCTCGTTGGCATCGAGCTGGCCGTTCAGGTTCGTGTCCTCGCCATACAGAAGGTCCTCCGTGACGCCCTTGACCTGAAGCAGCTCGCGGATTGTTCGCAGGGGACCATTGCGAATCTTGTAGGGGACGAGCAGGTTCTCATAATACCCCGCTTCCACGCCCTGTGTCCGAGGCTCATCGTCGCCGTCGCGCCAATCCAGAATGGCGTCCGCAATATACTCCTCCATATAAGGCAGTGCCATAAGCTGGTCTTTCGTGACGGTGTTGATGTTGAGCTTGCCCGCCTCATCGGTCACGCGGACGGTGTACCGGCAGCGCTCCAGCTCGACATCGTTGAAATCCTCGTCGTTGTCGCTCCAGAGGTCCAGGAGAGAATCGCTGTCCTTGAGATCCTCGGTAAGCACGGCGATGGCGTTCTCCGTGCCGGCGCGGCAGGCCCACTTGCACCGGACCTCGTCGGTGGCCGACGCCGCCATCTTCATATTGAGACGACTGGTCTGCCCCACGATGGCGGCCAGGGCCGTCATCACGGCGATCATCCAGAGCACCGCGATCAGAATCATCCCCTGGTTATCTCTTCCCGAATTCATCCGCTCATTCCACGCTTTTCCTGCTTATCGCTTGCCGCCTACACTGCTGGCGGGACTTCCTTGCTGGTCCGCCGGTCCCGACGTCGACCCCGCCGTCGAGGACGTGCCCGATCCCTGCTGCCCCTGTCCGCCCTCCGTCCCAGCGCCCTGCTGGGCCGCGGCGGCAGCCCCCGCTTTGCTCAAACGTGGGAACGTGACCACGAAGGTCTCCACGAGAGGATCGCCCTTCTGGGGCGGCAGGGTGGCCAGCGTGACCTCAAAACACTCCGGCAGAGACTGCATTTCCTCCGTCCATTGATCCGCCCACTGCTTCCCATCCCAGAAGCGAACCTGAAAGACGCCGATATTCTCCGCGATCGGGGTCAGGATGCCGCCCGGGTCCCGCTCCTTGTCGGGATTGGGCCACAACCGCCGAAAGAGCACCGTGTTCTCTTCCGAAGACTCCTCGGCCCGTGCGGTCTGCTGCTGGCGCGTGCCCAGGAAGTACTCCACCTCGTACACGTCCCCCTCCGGCTGGTTCGCGCGGGCCTTGGCCCGGCCGGTGACATAGAAGGTCAGAAAGGGCGGCCCCCCGTTGGCGGTGCCCGCGGAGGAGCCCAGCAGCTTCATGTACTGCGGATTCGGGTCCCGGTACAGGTTCGCCAGGTCGCGGGCCATCATGCGGGCCGCGAACCGGATCTCGGAGGTCGTCTCGGTCATCCGATTGACCGTTTGCGCATTGCCGGCGAGGGCGTTCAGGGCCCCGACGGCCACGACCGCCACGAACCCGCTGATGGTTGAAGCCACCAGAACCTCGGCCAGAGTGAAACCTCGTCTTGTTCTGCTTCTGCTCATAGCCTCGGCTGGTCCCCCGTTTCCGCACTGGTACCGGTGTTCGTATCGGTGGCAGCGACAGCGCCGGTGCCGTCCAGCATCGTTTGGGCGGTGACACGGTACGGCCTTGCCCCTTCCAGCCAACTGACGGTAATCCCCACCAGATAGAGGTTGTCGACGTTCTGATACTCCGTGGTCACTTGCCACTGATAGCCGGGCTCCAGCTCCTCGACGATGCCCTCGGTCTGCCCCGTCTGGATGAACTGATCGATGCCCATGTAGTCGATCAGGCTCAGTTGCTTGTCGATCAGTGCGGCGGCCACCTCGTAGTGCCGGTGCAAGCGGGTGCCCGACAGGGCGTTCGTGCCGATCGCCCCGAGGGTCAGCACGGCACTGGACAGGATCATCGTGGCCACCAGTGCCTCGACGAGATTGAAACCACCGTGTTTTGTCCCTCTGCTTCTCATTGGATGTCCAAATCCACCGACACCGTATCGACGTCCTTGGCCGTGCCGTCGTACAAGGTTGACTTGCCCGTCGCGGCGACCACGGCGAGCGTATAGTGGCTCCTGCCGTCTCCGAGCTGCAGGATCGCCGACTCCGCCGTGCCGTTGGGCAGAAAGACCACCTTCTCCTCCATATCGGCGGCGTCCGCCGACTCGCCCGTCATCAGTTCCAGCTTCACATCCTCAAATTTGATGTCGCCTTCGAACTCCACCGGCCGGCAATAATAATCTCTGACAATGATGCGCTCCGTCGCGCCGGTCTCGGGATTCATCTCGGTGGTCGCCAGCAGAAAGCCCCGGTTCCCCGCGGCCAACTGGAGCTCATACGGACGCTGCTGCTCGATGGCCATGATCCGGGCGTACGTGGCCGTCACGAGAAGCTGGCGCGCGGTCTTTTCCACCTGCAGCCGCCGGTACGTGCCGACACCGTAGCTACCGCCCAGGCCCGCCACCATCGCGATGATGGCGACCACCAGCAGAATCTCCGCGAGCGTAAACCCGCGGGCCGATTTCTGATTTATGATTTTTGATTTATCCATCAAAAATCAGACTTCAACATCAGTCATTGGCGATGTCCGCGTTCTCGCCTTCGCCGCCTTCCTGTCCGTCCGCCCCGTAGCAGATCAGGTCGAAACTGCCGGGGTTATACTGGCCTTCCCGCACGTAGATGTACGGATTGCCCCAGGGATCGAGGAGTTGGCTCTTCTTGAGATACGGTCCGTTCCATTTCTCTTCCAGCTCGGGCGGCGCCACCAACAGAGCCTCCAGTCCGCCTTCCGACTCATCCGGCAGTCGGCCGCAGTCGAACTCGAACCTCTTCAGGGCGCTCTCGATCACCGTCATCTTTGGCCTGGCCAGATCGGCCTTGGCCTTGCGGAACCGGTTCATCACGTTCGGAGCCACAAAGGTGCCGAGCATCGCGATGATCAGGATGACCACCATGAGCTCGATGAGGGTGAACCCCCGCGACAATTTTCGATTTACGATTCTTAATTTTTGATTTGAGGACACGAGGCCTCCCTTCTTTCAAATCAACCATCAACCGTCAGAAATCAAACGTCCACTCATCTGACACCCGCGCCGATCGACATCGTGACGATGGGCAACAATGCCGCCGATACGTTCGATACGGACGCCGA
>JAMCWO010000255.1 GCA_023481165.1 Planctomycetota bacterium
GCAAGAGCCGCCGGGACACCATGGCCGCCCTCTTGCGCGACGCCGGAATCGAGTTCGCCCTGCCCAAGGGCGCCTTCTACTTCTTCGCCAAAGTCCCGGGCAGATTGGATGATGTGCAATTCTGCCAATTGCTTCAGGAAGAGCTGATTCTCGCAGTCCCCGGCCGCGGCTTCGGCCGGCCCGGCTACTTCCGCCTGACCTACTGCATGGATGAGGCGATCATCCGCCGGGCGGCCTCCGGCTTCAAGAAGGCCGCCGACCGCGCCCGACGTAGGGGCGAATAATCATTCGCCCGTAATAGGCTCGCGTAGAGGGCAGGCCCCCGTACCCGCCCTGTGTAGGGGCGGCGGGTCCCTAAACGCGATACACTGCATCTGGGAGACCCTCCCGCATCATGCTGCTTCGGCTTTGGCGCGGGCGGCCTGGTCGAGGGCAACGGCGCCGATGATGATCGCGCCGATGACCACGAGCTGGATGTTGGTCGAGATGCCGAGGAGCGTACAGCCGTTGCGCAGGAAGCTGATGAGCAAGGTCCCCACGATCGTGCCGATGACGGTGCCTCGGCCGCCGGAGAGACTGGCGCCGCCGATGACCACGGCGGCGATCACATCGAGTTCCAGGCTGATGCCGGCGGTCGGCTGGGCCGAGACCGTCCGGCTGGTGGCGATCATCGCGGCGATGCCGACGAACAGGCCCGTGAGCGTGTAGATCGCGATCAGGTTGCGGTTGACGTTCACGCCCGCATGGTAGGCCGCCTGGCGGTTGGAGCCGATGGCGTAGGTGTACCGGCCCAGGGGCGTGTAGCGCAGAATGAAGAAAGCCAGCAGGACGATCAGGAGAAAGATCACCACGTTGACCGGGACGCCCGCGATCGTGCCCTCGCCCAGGAAAGTGTACGCGGGGACATCGAACATCATGCCCTGGTTGATCACGTAGGAGATGCCGCGAAAGGCGCTCATCGTGCCGAGCGTGACGATGAAAGGCGGCAGGTTCAGCAGCGTGATCAGGCTGCCGTTGAGCAGGCCGCAGACCAGGCCCATGGCCATGCCCGCGAGAGTGCCGAGCACCATCAGTCCCGGCGTGGGGACGATCTCGCCATGCAAGGTCATGATCAGGCCCGCGATCATGCCGCACAGGGCCATCATCGAGCCGACGGACAGGTCGATCCCGCCGGAGATGATGACGGCGGTCATGCCCATGGCGATGATGCCGCTGTAGCTGGACCGGCTCAGCACATTCGAGAAGTTCTGCGCCGTCAGAAACGTGTCCGGCTCCAGGGCCGACAGGGCGGCGATGATGAGCGTTAACGTGCCGAACGGCAGCAGTTGTCGGACGAATTTGTTCACGTCTTTTCCTCCACGGCCGCCAAGTGCATGACCTCCTCCGGCGTCGTTTGTTTCGTCACGAGGTTGCCGACGAGTCGGCCCCGGCGCATCACGAGCAGGCGGTCGGCGATACCGAACAGCTCCGGCAGCTCCGAGGAAATAAACAGGATCGCCTTGCCCTCCTCGGCCAACCGGTTGAGCAGGCCATAGACCTCGGTTTTGGCTCCGACATCGATCCCCCGCGTCGGTTCATCGAAGATCAGAAACTCGGAGTTGGCCAGCAGCCAGCGGGCAATCAGCAGCTTCTGCTGGTTGCCGCCGGAGAGGGACGCGGCCACGGCCGCCGGCGAGGACCATTTGATCGCAATGCGCGCGCCCACGTCCCCCGCCAGCCGATTCTCCTGCGCGGGCTTGAGGAACGGTTTGAAACCGATGCAGTCGAGATTCGGCAGCGTGATATTCCAACTGCACGGCAACTCCAGGCACAGCCCCGTGCGCTTGCGGTCCTCCGTCAACAGGGCAATGCCGCTGGCGATGGCGTCGGCGGGCGAACGGATATTCAACGCCCGGCCGTCCAGGGTGATCTGTCCGCCGGTTCTCTTGTCCACGCCGAAGATCGCCCGGGCGACCTCGGTCCGGCCGGCGCCGACCAGGCCGGCCACGCCGACGATCTCGCCCCGCCGCACCTCGAAACTGATGTCGCGGATGCCCGCTTCGGAGGAAAGGCCCTGCACCTGCAGGAGAACCGCGCCGACCTGTGCGGCCCGCGTCGGGAAAAAGTCCGTCAGCTCGCGGCCGACCATGTAGTGCACGATCTTCGGGATATCCAGCCTGGCTGCCTGCTCGCAGTGGACGAGAGCCCCGTCGCGTAAGACACTGACTTGGTCGGCCAAGTCGATGATCTCCTCGAGCCGGTGCGAGATATAGACGATGGCCAGTCCCTCCCGGCGCAGCCGCCGCACCACCTCGAAGAGCCGCTTGGCCTCCCGCTCCGAGAGAGAAGAGGTCGGTTCATCCATCACGAGAATGGAGGCGTGGTGCCGCAGGGCCTTCAAGATCTCGACGATCTGGCAGTCGCCGGTGGCAAGATCCTCGACCTTGGCCGCCGGATCGATATCGAAGCTGAAGCGCTGCGCGAGTCCGGCAGCTCGGGCCATCATCTGCTTATGGCTGATCGTGAAGGGCAGCGGCCCTCCGGGCTCGGCGCCCAGAAAGATGTTCTCGGCCACAGTCAGGTGCTCGGCCAGGTCCAGCTCCTGATAGATCATGGAGATGCCCGCTTCCAGGGCTTGGGCGGGATGGGCGAAGCTCTGCGGCCGGCCGTGAATCTCGATGGCGCCGGTATCCGGCTGATAGACCCCCGCGAGAATCTTCATCAGCGTGGATTTGCCCGCGCCGTTCTCGCCAACCAGGGCGTGCACCGTGCCCGCGCGGACCGTGATGCAGACGTCCCGCAGCGCCTGCACCGGGCCGAAGCGCTTGGAGATGCTCGTCATGCGCAGCGCAGCGTGCTGCGCGGGCGTGACCTCTGGGGACGCGGGGGTCATATCTGCGATTGGACCAACTCCTGGATTTTGGGGTCTTGGAGCCGCTCCCGGGTGATCAGCTCGACGCCGGTATCCACTTCCTTGTCCACCTTCTCGCCCCGGAGATGGCGGATGATGGCCTTGACGCCTTCGTACCCCATTTTGTAGGGATTCTGGAGGATCAGGCTGTCGAGATCGCCCTTCTCCAGGCCCGCAATGACCATCGGCCAGGCATCGAAGCCGACCATTTTGATCTTCTTATCACCCTTCTGGAATCCGCTCAGGGCCGTCAGGGCCCCGCCGGCCGTCGTGGCATTGCAGGCGAACAGGCCGTCCACGCCGGCATTTCTCGTCAGCATGTCCTGCGTCACATCCCGGGCCTTGTCCATCGTCGGCGGGTTCGGGAACTGCGAATCGACGATCTCGATCCCGGGGAACTCTTTGGCGAGTGTCTCGCGGAAGCCCTGCAGCCGGGCATCGGTCGAGGCGGAGTTGGGCGTCCAGGCCACGACCAGAATCTTGCCCCGGCCGCCGAGGATCTCCCCGATCCGCTGCGCGGCCAAAACGCCGCCCTTGTAGTTGTTGGTGGCCAGGTAGGAGAGGTACTTGTCCGTCTCCACGCCGGAATCGACGATGACGCAGGGGATCTTCTTCTCAAAGGTCTTCTCGACCGCCGGCACGAGGGCTTTGCGGTTGCTGGGGGCCAGGACAATGCCGTCGACTTTCCGGGCGATCATGTCCTCCACGATCTGGATCTGCCGCTCGCAATCGGTCTCGATCTCCGGGCCGTTCCAGAGAATCTCGTACTTCTCCTCCGCCCCGGCCTGGAGCGCCCCCTGCCGGACGCCCTCCCAGTACACCGACTCCGTCTCCTTGGGGATGACGCCAATGCGATGAGAAGCCGTCGTGCCGCCCTTGCGCATCACCGCAATGCCGACGAACGCGGCGATCAAAACGACGAACAGTCCGACCCATATCGCATTCTTCATGGTCTGCACTCCTGAAACTTCTGCCCGACCACAGCGGATTGCAGGGCCGCCGTCCCTCGAACGAGCTTCTCAGGATAACGACGTCCGTGGCTGGCTGCAACCATTGCTCCGGGCGGGATTAACGAAGCGTGTGGCCGGCAGTTGGTGGCGGATTGCACCTCCATCGCTGGGGCTCGATCCGTGGACACCGCCTCGGTGCGCCACTTCGGACAATTGGCTTTGTTGCCGGAACGACACCGGGCATCGAGGCGATGTCGCACGATCCACTCCGCGCCCGGTCCCAACCGTTGCAGCCGGGAATTGGGTTTGTTTGGTACGCAAGCAGTCCCTGCCTTGAGCTGAGGAGGGGAGCCCGGCGGCTGAAATTGGCTTTGTTTTGCACAATCCGCAAGCGAGACACCGCCTCGGTGCCCCGCTTCGGGCAAATTGGGTTCGTTTTGCACATTCGTTCTCCCGGGCCACGGCCGACCGGTGAAATTGGGTTTGTTTTGCACATTTGACCCCGCAGAATCGGGTTCGTTTCGCACGTTCGCCCGTCGTCCCCGGGGCCGTTGGCCACCGGGCAGGGCCCGGAATTGGGTTCGTTTCATACGATTGGTTCTCGAAATTGGGTTTGTTTCGCACGCTTGGTTCCCGCGCGGGCTCAGCCGGGGGGAATTGGGTTCGTTTCGCCCAGGCGGCCTGTGGCCGCGACCCAATGCGTTTTTCGCTTTGCGGCTGCCGGCAGGATCAAGCAGACCCCGCGCGCGAACGCCACTCCAGCCGCAGTGTGGAGCAGACGCGGTGACAAGCCTGCTGGTAGCCTGCCCTGCGCTAAACGCAAGACCATCGTCCGGAATTGGCGCAGGAAAACAGGATTTCGACAAGCAGTAGTACAGTTCATAAATCCTAACTCCGAGGGGGCC
>JAMCWO010000187.1 GCA_023481165.1 Planctomycetota bacterium
AAACCGGGGAACATCCACGCCTGGCCCGCTTCGTCGCGCAACTCGAAGTAATACTCCAGCGGGTACGGCGTGTTCGTGTACGGGCCCGGGATCGTCGCCGTGTACCGGCGCTCCTGCAGGAACATCTCGGCACTCTCGTAGGGTTGGGCCTGATGCACCCGCCGGTAGCACAGGCGCACGGCGACCGGAGAGGACGGTTGCCCGGGCTCCCCAACGCGGCTTTTCGCGTTGGGGGACCCACCCAGCAATGCCAGCTCGACCGCCACGGGTTGCCCGGCGACGAACAGCGGGGGCACCATGTGTACGAGGGGAAGCAGCGGCCGTTGTACCCGGCCCAGAACCGTCTGGATCGCCGGCGCGACCGGCGCGGACGCGGGCGCGTTGGCCTGCCCCTGGGCCGGGGGCGACTGTACGCGCTTTTCCATGTCCGCAATATCCTGGTCGATAGCGGCGAGGCGATCCTGCCAGTGGCCGCGCAGTTGGTTCTCCAAGCCAAAGGTAATGTCGCGGACATAGACGTTTTGCGCTTCGGCCGCGACCTTGGCCCAGATGGCCCGCGCGGTGCGATACGCTTTCAGCGCCTCCTCCAGCGCCTGCGGCGCGCCGGTGCGGTCATAGATCGCGTAGAGCACGCCCGCCCGGAGCTTGGCGGCGAAGAACCACCCCAACCCGCTCTGGATCGTCACATCCACGGCGAGCCGTCGAAACGCCGGCGCCTTGCGGTCCGCCATTTTGGTCTCGGCTTCCTGCAGGCGCCGCATCGCGGCCTCGGCCAGATCGTCCAGCCACTGGGCCACTTCGACGGGGCCGTACTTCGCCGTTGTTTCGCCCCGGAGCAGGGACTCGGCATAGTCGTCCACGCGCGCGAACAACTGCGGGTCCAGGGGGCTGACCGTGCCGAAGCGCTTGGGGCTGGGCGTATCCCCGTAAGGATGGCGCCGGGAGGCATCGACAATGGGCATGTTCGTGTAGATCTCGGGCCAGTAGTTGTTGTTGGCGGCCGAGGGGGTGTGGGCGGTGGTGAACAACGGCAGAATGCGACTGGCGTGGGCCAGCGAATCTTCGCAGGCCGCCGCGGCGGCGCCGTACTGGTTCTGGAGAAATCGGCGCCAGGTCTCCGGCGGCGCACCGGGATTATACAGGAGCCGGCCCCAGAGCCGGTACCCGTACAGGTACTTCTCATAGTCGCGCGCCGGGCGCAGCGCAGCGTCCGCGTACGCATTGCGTCCGCCGGGCAGACCCGAGCCTTTGCGTCCCTTGAAGGAAAGCGGCTCGAACAGCTCGACTCCATTGCTGCCGCAGAAGCTGGAGGCCCGGCCGTACGCCGCCGCCATGGCCGGATCGCCCCAGAGCAGGAGCCGCTGGGTACCGGGCCACAGGCGGTGCAGCACGCCATAGGGGCGGTTCTCGGCCAGCAGATCGCCATAGCCGTAGCGGAGGAAGCTCCGCGAGCCGGAGCTGCGCGAGAAGAATCCCTGATCTTTCCGGTCTGGCGGCGGCAGCTCGAGCGAGCGAATGGCGGCTTGGTGATAGGGCAGACCCATGTGCTCGGCCCAGTACTTCGGCGAGATGGTGACCGGCATGCCGGTGGCGACGGCCGCGTCGATCATCGCCTCGTCCATGCCCTTGGCGTGCATGTCGATCTCGACCGGCCGGCCGCACCCTTGGAGGCCCTCGAAGACCGCCGTCCAGAACCCGTAGCTGCCCTCCGCCACACCGCTTTCGCCATGAACGCGGAACGTGACGCCGCTGATGGCCGGGCAGGCCATCAGCAAGGTCTGTAACGCCGCCTGGCAGTACGCCGCATGGTTCTGGGGGGACGGACCCTGGATGGTGTAGTTGGCGCTGGGGCTGTCCGTCCACTGGTAGGCGTGCGTCCAAAGGCCAAGCTGGAAATGCAGGCCCCGGCGGGCCGCCTCGTCGCTGATGAACCGCAGCATCTCCAGGTTCTGGTCCCGCTCGACGTCCGGCAACTCCGGCACGCGCACGTCGTAACCCGGGACCCAGACGAGGAAGGGGTAGGCAAAGTGGAAATAGGTGTCCCGCAGGCGCGAGGTGAAGTCATAGCCGATCCCGAACGCCAGGGCGAAGCGGTTGAACCGTTGGGCGACGAGCATGGACAGGTACTGATCCCAAAAGGTCTTGTCATAGTACCAGCTCTTGTCTTCAACATTGCTGGCAAAGGGCCGCAGGATGCTGCGAATCTTGTTGGCCGGCTGCTCGACGATCGCCTGGGGTACTTCCAGAGCCGCCAGCGGTCTGGAGGCATACTGGACCCGATCTGCCAATTCCAGAAGGGCATAGACCAGGCCCCGGACATCGCTGCCGCAGGCGAGCAGGATGGGCCGGCCGGCCCATTCCCCCGGCACCAGGCCGAACGCCTCGGGCGCATTCGGCAGGGTCACGCCGGCACGGGGAAGTACCTGGCCTGCCGCGGAGGTCGCGGCGCCGGTGACCACGAGACACGTGGCCCGGCGCGGTGCCTGGCTCACCTGGTCGCTTACGGCGCTGGCCAGGCCTTTGGCGAACAGGGACGCCCGCAATTGCTCGATGCTCCACTGCACCGGCGCGCTGGCGGCCACCGGATCGCCGGGATCGTACACGATGAGCACGCGGACCGGCCCGGACATTTCCCGGGTGCGCTGTATCGTGGCGTGATCGGGTCCGCCGCAACCGGAGATGGCTCCCGCCGCCGTACAGCCCGCGGCCAGAGCGGCGTGCTGGAGAAATTCCCGACGGCTTGACTGATGCTTGTCTTTCGAATCCATGCGTGCAATCCTCACGACTCCAACACTACAACTTCATGGTCGAGTATCGACCCTATTTCAAATTGTACCCAGCCGTTCTCGGCCGCAAGCCCTCTGTTCTCCTGGGAGACCAGCATCTTCAACGTCTTCGGCTGGATGCGTTGCGGCGGATGGACCCGCACCTGGAACGGGCCGACCGGGATCAGCTCGTGCACGGGGGCCCGCCACGTCCCCGCGCTGGTGAGGTTCACCACGTGCAGGATCAGCCGGCCCGGCTGCTGGTAGAGCTCGCAATCGATCAGGCCGCGACCGGTCACTTCCAGCGGCAGACTGCCCCGTGCGGCCCATCGGACGAGGTTGGCCAGGAGGTCTCCGTGGTCGGGCAGGTTGTCGAGAGCGAAGCGCCGGTCGAGGTCGGCGGGCAGATAGGCGATGCGACCACCATCCATTTCGTTCAGGATCAGGGCGGGAATACTGGTCTTCGGCTCGCGCATCCACGCTGTCTCCGGTGGGAACATCGGGAACGAAGGGACGAAGGTCAGCAGGACCTTCGCCTTTTTGTTCACCATCAGCGGGGCCAATGTGCCGCCAAACGGCAGGATGTCGGTCTCGTCGAAGCCGGCGAGGACCGGATGCCGCTCGGCGGTAATCGGCGGCTCGTTGCCGGCCTTGGGGCCGTAGACCCGGCCGCGCAGCTCCGGCGTCAGGCGCAGGTACGTATGCTGAGTCCCGCCGCGTCTTTCATTTGTGGCGCGCCTCGGTTTGCCGCCCGTCACGCCGAAAAGATCGGCCAGGGCAAAGTCGGGACGAGGGTCGCCCCACTCATGGTAGAGACTGGTCTCGCCGGTCGCGATCAAGGACCCGCCCCGCTCGACAAAACGCCGCACAGCGCCGACCTGCTCGTCCGACAGCGCCGCCAGATTCGGCAGGATGAGCACGGCGAGATGAGCCGCCGTCCGCTCGATATGGTCCACGTGGACCGGCAGATAGGGGATGCGGGCCCGAATCAGGGCCTGCGTAAAGCCCCGCCAGGGCTGGTCCACCAACTCATCGGCATTATCCCGGCCGTAGAAGTCGGTATTTCGCTGCGACCACACGATTCCCACATTGGCAACAGGTCGTCGGTTGACGAGGTACTGCTCGTTGGCTTTGTGCCAGCGCAGGATCGGCTCGGCGGTGCGGTACATCCGCCGGTCCTCATGATAAGCGCTGACGTGATGCCACCAGGGTTGGATGCCGCCCGCAAAGCCGGCCAGCATCCACATCCGCGCCTCCGGCTCGGGTTTGCTGGACAGCCGGAACGTGGCCCGGCCCATCTGGTACATCGGCATGCTCTCGGGGATGAGCTTGTCCCAGCCCAGCAGGCCGTGGATGAGCTTGCCGGTCAGGGCGTTGTGCTGGAAACCCTCGCTGTCGCTGCGGGACTGGTGGTCCAGCAGGATGATTTCCGTGCGGGCGCAGATCTCTTTATAGTCGCGGAAGCTCCGACTCTGGCCGCTGATGCTGCCGCTGTTCATCCCCACCCACAGGCAATCCGGACCTCCCGCCGTCTTGGTCGTACGGTTGTTCAGATCCCAGATCTCCAGCCGGCGGGCATAACTCCACTGGATCCATTCGCGGTACACTGGATCGTTCCAATCGTGCCTTTGTGGCAGCGGCTGGCCCGTCCGCTCGCGGAAGCGCTGGACACAATGTGGACAGTAGCAGATGCTGTCCCGACCCAGGCCGCTCCAACTGTTGTCGGTGATCCCTTCGGGGTGCGATCGCTCGATGATTTCACGGAGGACCTCCGGCAGGTACTCCTCATAGTAGGGGCCATTGAGGCACGACACGTACAGCTCGCCGGCTCGGTAGGGCTTGCCGCCGGCATCCACCGCGAACCAGTCCGGATGTGCCTGGTAGAACGCTTCATGGGCCCGGTTGGAGTCCATGCGGGCGAGCACGACGAGGCCATCCTCGTGCGCCGCACGAGCCAACTCGCCATAGAGATCGCGGTCGCCCAGTGCCGCCGGGCGATAGTGCAGGGGGAACTTGCTCGGGTAATAGGCGAAGATGCCGCCGGCGTTGATGATGACGCCCTGAATCTGGGTCCTCTTCCAGTGTTGCCGCCACCAGGCGATGTCGTAGCGACCGGGGTCGATCTCGGTGATATTCGTCTGGGCCCAGCGGTAGGTGCGGCGATACCATGGCGCCGCTGCGACCGTGCCCTCTTTGCCCTGTTCCCCACGGGCGGACGGGATTCCATGGGCAGCCGCGGCGGCGGCTACCGCTTGGATGAACTCACGTCGTCTCATTCCGGCTCCAATCTTGCGGCCTCCCAACGCCACAACACGTCTGATAACCCTGCACGATAGTCGTTTGTCCCTGAGCCGTCAAGTATCTGGCTTGCCCCGGAGTCTTGCTCGATCGAGTCCAGCCACGGCCTTGCCCGCCCGTCTGGGGCCAGATTGGGTTCGTTTTGCATGATCGGTCCGCGCCAGTCCGAAGCGGCAGGCCGCAGGGCCGGCTCAATCCGCAATCCGACAACTCCGCCGAAGGCGGATGCCAGTTTCCCGGTGTCGTTCCGGCAATCCGAAATTCGCAATGGAAAAATTGGCTTTGTTTCACACGATGGGTCCCCGGCAGTCTCTTACTTCAAACATCAAACTTCACACTTTTCCTAATCTATACGCGTCCCCCTATTACGCGCCGTGTTGTATGAATCTTGTCGAAAAAATGGGTGGTGCTGCCCTTCCAAATCTCCGTAAGTCCTTGTCCTTACGCCAATAAAGAAAATCTTTGTGCCGGCCTGTTTTTGGTTCTGGACTGTTGCAGGAACAGGAACATCATAGGGAGACACCGGGATTGGTGAGAAGGGGGCTTCGCATGGCCTGGCGGAAGAGGCTTCCCGTTTGTAGTGATGCCGTAAGGCGTTGTCTTCTATGCTCTTACGAGCACCCTACGAACGAGCGAGCAGCGGCACGCGGCGCGGAAAGGCAGCGCAGTGAGACACAGACGCGGGACAGACTCGGAATGCCCGAAGGCGTTGCCGGCATTCAAGCTCCGTGCCGCGTCTGGGCGCGAGAGATGATCCTCGTGGGGAGGCGGTGTTACTTCTTCTTGGCCTTGGTCTTGCTCTTGCTCGCGGTCTTCGGCTTGGCCGCCCGCTTGGTCATCTTACCCGATCCGCATCCACAGCGATTGCACGCCATTTGGTGTCCTTTCTACCAGAGCATCCATATCAGTAGGACAGTCTACTGACATTTTATCGGTTGTCCGGCCCGGAACACTTTAGGACGAGTCTGAACGCCCTGTATTGTCTGACTGCAAAGGACCCCAAAGAACCGTTGTCTGCGAGCCGGAGGAAGAAGAGGACGATACCTCTTTCCCCGGTGGCGGTCGTTCCTTTCTGGCGGGCTACAGCCATCTGCGGCGTCGGAGCCAAGAGACCGCGCCGGCGCCAAGGCTCGCCAAGAGAAGCGCCGCGGGAGCGGGGACCACCGCAGTACCCGCACAGGGACGATAATCGGCCTCCAGCGTAACGTCCGTGTACGGCGAGGTGCCCAGCAGCATGATGTACCACGGCCCGCTGTGCGGATATCTTACGGCGATGCTCTGATCGGTGCCCTCCAAGTGCGACCGGAAGTCGTAGACCTTGGTCGTTGGCTCGGCATCGAATGAGGAGTACACCTGGAGGTTGCCGGTGTCTCCGGCGGTGGTGATGTCCAGCCAGGATTGATAAATTGGGACATCGATCACGTAGAACTGCTGACTGCCGGCGGTGCCGGAGATCCCCGTGGCCGGCACGCCGTTCATCAGGGTTATGGGGGTGCTTTGGGCTGCGGATGCCAGCAGGAGCGTGGTGGCCAAGGCAACCAGGGCACTCAGCAAGCGTCGACTGTTCATATTCGCCCCTCCATGATTTTTTCTGTTGCTGCCAAGACAAAGACCAGACCCAATCAACGTCAAGTCCCCCGGTGGGGCAATAGGGAAGATACGCACCTGTGGGTAAGGGATTGGCTCGGGTTGTTAGGATGGCCGCTTTGAGGTGTGGTGGGTAGATCCGGCCTGCTCGTGGCGGAGCATCTTCTGCTTAATGGCGGTACCGCCGGGGGCGGAGAAGCCGCCGAGACCGCTGTCCGTCCGCAGGACGCGATGGCAGGGGATAATCAGCGGGATGGGGTTACCCGCCATAACGCTGCCCACCGCCCGGGCGGCGCGCGGACTACCCACCTGCCGCGCCAGGTCGCTGTAAGTCGTTGTCCGGCCGAAGGCTATCTTCCGGCACGCCTGCAAGACTCTCCGCGCGAAGGGATGCGATCCGTTGAGGTCTACAGCGGGATCCCTGCTGAAGTCCACCGGCTCGCCTTCGTAGTAGGCCATGATCTGCTCCTGGAGATCATGCTGGAAGTCTTTATCCCACCGAAAGTTATCGTTACTGGACCGGCGGCCTTCCCGCATCTTCTGCTCTATCTCTTGACGCTGTAGGCCGGGCAGAAAAGTCCGGCAGATGCCCTCATCGGTGCCAGTTAGCCCGAAGTAGCCCCACTTTGTGCGAAAGATGGTATAGCAGAGCATAATCATAATATTGTTCATAGCAGGCGAAATCGGTTGACGCAAGGGCGAGCGGCTGTTAAAAAAGAGAGTTTTCACAGAATCGCGCCAGTGTTTCGGAACCGGCAAACTGGGCGGGGGAGAGCATGGTTACCAGGGGCGGTGGAATGTCGGTTGGATGCCCCGATATTGAGAGAAGACGCGAAGGCAAGCACGACCGCCGGTCGGCGGCGCTTCGCGGGGATGGCTTATGTCTCTGGAAGAACTCAGGAACCGGATAGACGAGATCGACGCTCAGCTTGTCGGTCTGCTCAACGAGCGTGCCCGCGTCGTGATGGAGATCGGCAAGCTCAAAACGCAAGCGGACCGGCCCATTTACGCGCCGGACCGTGAGAAGCAGGTGCTGGACAAGGTCGTGAAGATCAACCAGGGGCCTTTACCGGACCGGACGCTGGTGGCGATCTGGCGCGAAATGATGAGCGGGTCGTTCGTGCTGGAAAAGCCCCCGCGCATCGCATACCTGGGCCCGGCGGGCAGTTTCAGCCACGCGGCCGCCATGGTCAAGTTCGGCAAGAGCGTGGAGTTCGAGCCGCTGGCGGATATTCGCAGCATCTTCGACGAGATCTGTAAGGGGCATTGCGACTTGGGGATCGTGCCGGTCGAAAACTCGATCGGGGGCGGCGTCATCGAGACCCTGGATGCCTTGATCGACACCGATGTGAAGATCTGCGCCGAGGTCCTGATGAGCATCCACCACAACCTGCTGGCGAACTGCACGCTGGAGGAGGTGGAGAAGATTTACTCCAAGCCGGAGGTCTTCGCCCAGTGCCGCAGTTGGCTGGCCTCGACCTTCAAAGAGACCAACACGATTGCGGTAGCCTCGACGGCCAAGGCGGCCCAGATGGCGGCCGAGGAGGCCTATGCGGCGGCAATCGGCTCGCGCGAGGCGGCCGAGTTGTATGACTTGCAGGTGATCTGCGAGAACATCGAGGACATCACCAACAACGTGACGCGCTTTCTGGTGGTCAGCCGCGAAGACTCCCGGCCGACCGGGGAAGACAAGACTTCGATCCTCTTTAGCACGGCCCACAAGGCCGGGGCTCTGGTGGATGTGCTGGAGGTCTTCCGCAAGTACTCGATCAACATGACCAGTATTGAGTCCCGGCCGAGCAAAAAGCGCGAATGGGAATACTACTTCTTCGTGGATTTGCTGGGCCACCGGACGCAGGAGCGGGTCAAAGCGGGGCTCGAAGAGATGCGGCAGCACTGTTTGCAGCTTTCGGTTTTGGGCAGTTTTCCGCGCGCCATGGAACTGCTGTAGAGAAGTTTGAAATGTGAAGTAGGAGAAGAGAATGAGAAAATCGTTCGTGGCGGGCAACTGGAAGATGAACACGGACAGCCGCTCCAGCGTGGAATTAGCAAAGGCGGTAGTGGCGGGCTCTGCAGGATTGGCCAGAGAGAAGGTAACGGTGGCCGTAATCCCGCCGTTTGTGTATCTGCCAGCGGTGGTGCAGGCGGTCAGCTCTTCCGGCGTGGCCGTGGGCGCCCAGGATGTCTACTTCGAGCCGAAAGGGGCCTTCACGGGCGAGATCAGCCCCGGCATGCTCAAGGATGTCGGCTGCACTTACGTCCTGTGCGGACACTCCGAGCGGCGTCATGTCATCGGCGAGTCGGATGAATTGGTGGGCAAGAAGGTCACCGTTGCCATCGGCGGGGGGCTGTTACCCATCCTGTGCGTGGGCGAGTTGTTGGAAGAGCGGGACGCCGGCAAGACGGAACAGGTGGTCGCCCGGCATCTGAAAACCGGCTTGGCGGGCCTGAGCGCCGAGAAGGTAGCGGCGGTGACGATTGCGTACGAGCCTGTTTGGGCGATCGGGACCGGCCGGACCGCCACGCCGCAACAGGCCCAGGAAGTCCATGCGTTCATTCGCAAGCTGCTGGCTCAGATGTATGATGCGAACCTGGCCCGTGAGATGTGTATTCAGTATGGCGGGTCGGTCAAAGCGGATAACGCCAAGGAGTTGATGGCGCAGGAAGATGTGGATGGCCTGCTGGTCGGCGGGGCCAGTCTTAAAGCCGAGGAGTTCGTCCGGATTATCCAGGCGGCGGCGTGAAACGAAAATAGGGAAAAAGAGAGTTTGTTTAGGGCATAGAATATGACTGTTCTACCGCTGTTGGCCGTGGGCCTGCTGATGAAGTTCGTGGCCGTGCTGTTCGTCCTGGTCTCGCTCGTGCTGATCCTGGTGGTCCTGATGCAGAAGGGGCGCGGCGGCGGCCTGAGCGGCGCGTTTGGCGGCGGCATGGCCAGCGGCCTGTTGGGCTCCAAGACCGGCGACTTCCTGACTTGGGTGACGATCGTCCTGGTCACGGTTTTCCTGTTTCTGGCGGTCCTGATGGCCCGCTACTACCGGCCCTCGACCACCTATGGCCGCGGGGCGCCCGCTACGGCCCAGCAGCCGGTGACAGGAGGGCCGACGACGGCGCCGCAGGCTCCGGCGAGCGAACAGCCGGCGCCGACAGCGCCCTCGGCCACACCGCCAGCCGGCGCGACCCAGCCGGCGACTCCGCCGTCCGCTCCGGCGGCTCAACCGCCTGCGCCGCAGCCGGCTCCGAGCGATACCGGCGCCCAGCCGACCCCGAGCGCCGATACCGGCAAGAGCGGCGGCTGAGGCCCGGGTACTCGTGGGGCGACGAAGATCGGGTGGCAGCGGCAAACTCAAGACACGAAATTGGAATGACAGGGACCCATGCTCAACAGCATGACTGGATATGGTGAGGTAGTGGGGGAGTTCGACGGGATCTCCTATGCCGTCGAGATCAAGGCCGTCAACAACCGCTATCTCAAGACCATCATCAAACTGCCGGAAGGGACCGCCTTCCTGGAAGACGATATCGACAAGGAGCTGCGCCGGCATCTGTCGCGCGGAACCATCAATTACGTGCTGCGCGTCAAGTCGGTGTCCGCCAACGCCTTGTTCGAGATCGACGAGGCCTCGTTGCGCTCCCTCGTGATGAAGCTCAAGGAGATCAGTGCCTCCGTCGGCGTCCAAGGGACCATCGACTTGGCGAGCCTGCTGGACCTGCCCGGGATCGTCCAACCGGTGGTGCCGGAGGAAGAGCAGTGCCTCCGGATCAAGGAGTTCGTGTTGGGGCTGACCGTCACGGCGCTGGATAAGCTCAAACACATGCGGGAAGCGGAAGGCCGTTTCCTCGAAGCGGACCTGAAGAAGCACTGTGACGCCATCCAGGCGGAATTGGAGACCATCCGCCGGTGCAGCGGCTCGGTGACGCAGGACTACGCCCGCAAGCTGCGGAAACGGGTCGATGAGCTGCTGGCGGAAGCCAAGCTCAAGCTCGACGAGCAGACGTTGGCGCGGGAAGTGGCCATCCTGGCGGACCGGTCGGATATCTCGGAGGAGATCACCCGGCTGGATGCCCACTTGCAGCAATTCGCGCAGATCTGCCGCACGGATGGACAGGCGGGCCGCCGCCTGGATTTCCTCAGTCAGGAGATGCTGCGGGAGGCCAATACGGTGGCCAGCAAGGCCGGCGATGCCCAGATCGCCCGCTCCGTCGTGGACATCAAATGCCTGATCGAGCGGCTCAAAGAGCAGATCCAAAACGTGGAATGAAGAACCAGCGGGGCAAGTTGATCATCATCAGCGGCCCATCGGGTGTGGGCAAGAGCACCATCACGCGCCGGCTCGTCGAGCGGCTGAAAGAGGCGTACCTGAGCGTCTCGGTAACGACACGGCCGCAGGCGCCGAGCGAGCAGAACGGCCGGGAATACTGGTTCATCTCCCGCGAACAGTTCCACCAGCGGATTGAGGCCGGCGCGCTGCTGGAGTACGCGGAGGTCTTCGGGAACCTTTACGGCACGCCCCGGGACAAGACGGACGAGGCCTTGAACGCCGGCAAAACGGTGATTTTGGAAATCGACGTCCAGGGCGCCCGGCAGGTCAAGGCGCTCTATCCGCAGGCGACGATGATCTTCCTGCTGCCGCCGAGCGACAAGACCTTGGCCGAGCGGATGAGGCGCCGGGGCCGGGAAGGCGGCGCCGTGGCCGCCCGACGGCTCAGCGCCGCCGGCAGTGAGACCGCCGCCGCGTGGCAATACTATGACCACATGGTGGTCAATGACGATCTGGAGCAGGCCCTCGGCGAGGTGATGCAGATCATCCAGGAGGCGCCGAGAATCGAGGCCGAATCGGATACAGACCAGAACAACATTGGAGATCGATAATGCTGGAAGAACTCAAGAGCCAGGAAATCGTGAAGAAGGTCGGGGGCCGGTTCAAGCTGGCGGCGCTGATCCAAAAGCGCATGCTCGAGCTGCTGCAAGGCTCCCGTCCGCTGATCGAGAACAGCGAAGGCAAGACGATGATGGAGATCGTGGTCCAGGAGATCCTGCAGGACAAGATCACGATCGACGAGACCGCCTACGAGCGCAAGACCAAGGCGATCGCCACCCCCCGGGCGGAGGAGGCGGAACGGGCGTTCGAGAAGCGAACGCTGTGAGCGGGCGTTGGACGCGGGGATGCTCAAGGACCTGAACATCTTGCTCGGCGTGACGGGCGGGATCGCCGCCTACAAGGCGGTGGACCTGGCCAGCAAGCTGACGGCCGCCGGCGCGGGCGTTCGCACGGTGATGACGGAAAGCGCCTGCCAGCTCGTAGCTCCCAAGAGCTTCGAGGCGGTAACGGGCGCGCCGGTGTTCACCTCTCTCTGGAGCGATCCGCAGGACCATCAAATGTCGCACATCGCCTTGGCCGATTGGGCCCGGATCGTGGTGGTCGCGCCCGCGACGGCCGATATCATCGCCAAGGCCGCCAACGGCATCTGCGACGATTTGCTCAGCACGGTTTTGTGTACCTGCTGGGCCACGCCGACCCTCCTGGCCCCGGCGATGAATACACGGATGTGGGAGAACCCGGCCACGCAGCACAACGTGGAAGCCTTGCGAACGAGAGGCGTACGCCTGATCGGCCCCTGTGCCGGCCGCCTGGCCTGCGGCACGGAGGGCCTGGGCCGCATGGCCGAGCCGCAGGAGATTCTCGCGGCTATTGAGGAGATGGCAGGCGAGCATAAGAAAGTCGGACTTGTATAACTCCGGGTGGCATTGTCGCGTGCGGGGTGTGACATGCGGTTTCTGATTACGGCGGGGGGCACACGAGAGTACATCGACCCTGTGCGATTCATCTCCAACGCCAGCAGCGGCAAGATGGGCTACACCCTCGCCCGTGCCGCCCTGAAAGTCGGCCACCAGGTGACGCTGATCACCGCGCCAACCACCCTCAAGCCACCGACCGGCGTCGAGCTCATCCGCGTGGAGAGTGCGGCCCACATGTTTGCCGCTGTGAAGGAGCATTTCGGCCAGTGCGACTGTTTGATCATGGCCGCTGCCGTGGCGGACTACACGCCCGCGCGGCCCTCCAAAACGAAGCTCAAGAAGCAAAGCGCAAAGCTCACTCTCGAACTGAAGCCTACCCCCGATGTCCTCAAGTGGGCCGGGCGACAAAGAAAGCCCGGGCCGACGCTTGTCGGCTTCGCGCTGGAGGACAAGGACCTGCGCGCCAATGCCGAGCGAAAGATGCGTGAGAAGCGCCTCGATATGATCATCGCCAACACCCCCGGCGCGATCGGCGCCGACACATCGACTCTCCACATCAAGACTGCCGACTCCCACTGGATTGAAGTCAACACGGCACGCAAGACGGCAAGCGCGGCACGGATCATTCGGATAATCGAAACCCTTCGTGGTTGAAGTTCTGCGAGTCCGCTTGCCGCTGCCACCCGAGAGAGTACAATGTGCACAGGAGAATCTCAGGCGATCTGTGCTGTCTGACGAGGTGAAAAATGGGAGATATGAAGATGAAACGCATGGGCACGGCACTCGCATTGCTCACCGTACTCTTGTTGATTGGGGGCTCGATCCTTGCGGCCGAGCGGCCGATGTATCCGGTCAAGGTCAGCGACAATGGGCGGTACTTTGTGGACCAGAAGGGGACGCCGGTTTTCTGGATGGGGACCACCCAGTGGCAGCTCTTCCGGGAGTACAAGATCGAGGACGCCCGGACGATCCTGGAAAAGACGGCGGACAAGGGCTTTGTCTTCGCGCAGGTGATGCTGGCGGGCGTCGGTGACGGTACCAAGCCGAACGTGTACGGCGAAAAGCCCTGGATTAACGATAATCCGCTGACGCCGAACGAGGCCTATTTCAAGAACGTGGACGCCGTGGTTCAGATCGCCCGCGAAAACGGCGTGAATATCTCGATGACCCTCTACCATCAGCGCTGGCGCAAGATCATCACGGCGGAAAACGGCCGGGCCTGGGCGAAATGGCTGGCCCAGCGGTACAAGGAGGCGCCCAATATCATCTGGTCCATGACGCCGGAGGCCAAGCCGGAATTCGTCCCGGTCCTGCGCGAGCTGGCGGCCGGTCTGCACGAAGGCGACGGTGGCTCTCACCTGATCACGTTCAAGCCCGATCCCGCTCCCTACTCGTCCAGCTTCATTCATGAGGAGAAATGGCTGGATTTCGACTCGATGCAGACGTGGAAGAGCGTCGAGCTGATCTATCCGATGGTGACCCATGACTACAACCTTAAGCCGATCAAGCCGGTGCTCATGGCCGAAGGGGCCTACGAGCATGGTTCGGAATACGGCTTCGACGTGACTCCCCGATGGATTCGGCGGCAGGCGTACTACTCCTATCTGGCCGGGGCCCACCACACCTATGGCCATAACGATAGTTGGCGGGTCCTGCCCACTTGGAAACAGGCCCTCGACGCCCCCGGCGCCGTGCAGTTGCGCATCCTCAAGAAGATCTTCCTGGGCCTCGCCGAATGGTGGTATCTCGTTGGCGATCAGTCGATCTTCGCCGATGGTGGACAGACGCAGGGCCAGATCCTGAACCTCGCCGCCCGGCACAAGGACGGCAAGTGGGTCATGGTCTATCTCGGTAGCAAAGCATCTTTCTCGATCCACATGGATAAGCTCGCCGCTCCCAGGCTGAACGCCCGCTGGATTGACCCGAGGACCGGCGCTGCGACGGCGGCCGGCAGCTTCTCCAACAGGGTCGTTCCGTGGTTCTCCACCCCCGACGGTTGGGAAGATGCTATCCTGATTCTGGAGCCAGCCACCGCCGTACGTCCTTAGAGCCTTTGACAGAGTGAAGGCGCGGGAGGATCATGTCATTGCGAGCGCAGCGAAGCAATCTCCCATGCGTGGGATTGAGATTGCTTCGTCGCTGCGCTCCTCGCAATGACATATTCAGGTTCGTTCTATCAAAGGCTCGCAGCCGTTGCGTTCCACCTGCTTCACGTGTGCTGTGGTTTCTCGCCGCGCTCGCGGCGGGAGGTTTTGGGCCGGGCCAGGAGGCGGATGGGGACTTCCGCGATGGGCAGCAGCTCGCGCAGGCGGCCGGCGACGAAGCGGCGGTAGTTCTCGTCGAACAGGCCGGGATCGTTCACGAACATCATGAATGTCACCGGGTTGACCGCGACCTGCGTCACGTAGTAGATCTTCGGCCATTTGGAGCCGCGCTTGCCGGGGACAGCCCGCTCCGTCCGGATGATCTCGAAGGCCTTGTTCAGCCGGCCTGTCGTGACCCAGGTATTCGCCTGCTTGAACAACTCCGCCGACAAGTCCAGCACGCTCTGGACGTTCCTGGCCTCCGTCGCCGTAGTGAAGGCGATCGGGGCGTATTTCAGGCCGGGCAGCATCTTGGTCAGGTAGTCCTCGTAGTCGCCCGTGGCGGCCCGGTTCTTGGCCAGGTCCCACTTGTTGACGATGATGATGCACGTCTTGGATTCCTCCGCGACGAGATGGGCCAGGCTCTTATCGACCTGCCCCACCGGTTCCGTGGCGTCGATCAGCAGCCACACGACATCGGCCCGCTTGATCGAGCGCAGCGCCCGGACATAGCCGTAGAACTCGATACTGTTGTCGGTCTTGGCCATCTTGGCCTTCTTGCGGACGCCGGCGGTGTCGATCACGAGGAGGGTCTTGCCATCTTTCTCAATCCGCACGTCGATGGCGTCGCGCGTGGTCCCGGGAATCTCGCTGACGATCACCCGCTCGGTGCCCGCAATGGCGTTGACGAGGCTGCTCTTGCCGGCGTTGCGCTTGCCCACGATGGCGATCTTCATCACCGGCTCCGGCGGGGCGCCGGTCGTCTCCAGGTGCTGGAGTCGTTCGAAGATCCGCTCGCGCAGGACAGAGATGTTGAGGTTGTTCTGGGCGGAGACGCAGAAGAACTCGCCGAAGCCCAGCTTGACAAACTCGCCGGCGGCGGGAAAGAGCTTGGCCGCATCGGCCTTGTTCGCCACGCCCATGACGTCGAGCTTGTGCTGGCGGAGCAGTTCGGCGATCCTCTGGTCCAGCGGCGTGATGCCTTCGCGGACATCAACCACAAAGAGCACAAGGTTCGCCGACTGGATCGCCTGGAGGATCTGCCCCTCGATGTGGTCGCTGAGCTGGTCGGAGTCGACGATGCCGTAGCCGCCGGTGTCGATCAGCTCGAAATAATGGTCATCCCGCCCGATGAACGTACTGATGCGGTCCCGCGTCACACCGGCCGTCGGCTCGACGATACTGATCATCTCGCCGGCCAGTGCGTTCAGCAGACTGCTCTTGCCCACATTCGGCCGACCAATAATGGCAACTACCGGTAATCCCATGACTTCATCCCAGCCTTGGCAAAAATTTGATTCTACCACGGATATCGACGATTTGGAAGCTCCCGCACCGGGTGCCATGCCTACGCTCGCGCCGGAGGATCGTGAGTTGCTGGTACTGAAGCACCTCGAGGGGTTAACCTATGAGGAGTTGGCTCAGCGGCTGGGGGTCCCGGCGGGCACGGTCATGAGCCGGCTCTATCACGCCCGCCGGCGCTTCCGCGAGAAATTCACCGCAAGGCAGGACGGCCATTTGGCAGGAACAGACGAATGATGAGCGACCGATGTGAGAAAGTAAGGCTGGCGGCCATGGCCGCTCTCGATGGCGAGACGCCGCCGCTGTCCGAACGAGAGATTCAGGAGCACCTGGCAGCCTGTGCCGCATGCCGAGCCGAGGTCCGGCAGCTCCAAGAGGCGATCGCACCCCTGAACAGACAGAAGTTGCGGGTCTTCGCTCAGGACGTGTGGCCCGGCGTGGAAGCCGCTCTCCGCAAGCAGGCCGCCCCAGCACAGCCGCACCGGGAGGTGTATGGGTTCGCCGTGCTCGGCCTGTTCTTGCTCGCCTGCAAGATTGTGGGTGTCCTGCCGGAGTCGGGGGGCCACTGGCTCCCGAAGGTGCTGCCCTTGGCGGCGGCCCTTGTGCTCTTTGTTGTGCTCAAACAGAACCCATTTCATATCACTGGAAATCTAAAGCTCGAAGGAGATTTGCGATGAGAGAGATATCCTCGAATGAAGGGATCGTTTTGGGTCAGAAATACGCCTATGCGACGGCGGCCCTGATGGTGGGCATCGCCAGCTACATTCAACTCTTGGGTGTTGAACGTGCGCTGCTGGCGATCATCTTCGCCTGTCTGGCGCTGCGGCCGACACCAGCCCCGCGCCTGGAGGACCGACGCCTCTGGGCCGGGGTGGGCTTGGCTTTGGGCGTGGTGATGCTGGTGCTGGTCCCGACCCTCGTGATCGTCAAGTTCGACGCCCTCCGCGAGGTCATTACCGCTCTCCAAAAGCTCCAATGAGGCACATGCGGATGGTGCGGGTCACAGGGAAAAAGGCGGGGCCGCTGAGGGCGGCCCCGCAGGTAATCCGACCGTGCCTGTGCATTAGAAGGTCACGGAAAGAGCGGCGCGGGATCCGAGAACGGATTGTTCTGCGGTCCCTTGCCTTTGCCCGGGTCCAGGGCCTTGACCTCGGCCGAACCCTCGAACGAAATCAGCGCGCCGGGGTCAACGCCCAGTGCGGCGGCGAGGGCGGCCTCGAACTCGTCGATGGTGATCGTCAGATTCGAATCGCCCATCAGACCGCCGTCCGTCCGGTCACGGGTCCCAAAGCTCACCTCCACCTCCGCCGTGAGCTCTCCGAGATTCGGATCCGTGTAAGCCGCCGTGCCCTCGATGTCGACCGAGTACTTAACCGCGCCCGGGACATCATTCCAATCCAGGACAATGGCGTTCGGGTCAACGGTGACGGTCAGACCCGTGGGAGCCGCCAGAGCCGCAATCAGGACAACGGGCAGACAAACGACCATCAGGACGACAGACAATCTCCGTGTGTTCATAAACACTGCACCTTACACAATCATTGGTACTACGGTTTCGGTGCGTTACGTGGCATTCGGCGCAGACTCTCAGCGCAGCCGGTTTGACAAAATGTTTACCCCCTTTCTTCTTCAGCAGCGCATGCCCGTCTGCGCAAAACGCCCCTACACGTGAAAGGCCCCCTGACTGTTTATAGACCCTCTCCCTCCACCTGGTGACTATAAGTACCGATCTTCTCGGCCGCGGTCAAGCGCAAAATATGTCGAGTGACATCTTTTTGATGGGGAACTGCTCCTCTTGTCGTGAGCACAAATCAGGCCAGAGACATTCCCGTTGACGCGGGCATACGAGGTGGGTATCGGTAGGGGACATGCCAACAGCGATGGAGGTGCCGAAATGAAGAATACTCGACGTGACTTTTTGAAGCAGGCGGTCGCGGGATCCGCCGCGATGACGGTGCCCGCGTATGCTCAACCGGGAAAGACGCAATCAAATCGGGCCAAGGCCCAGACGGCGATTCCGCGCTGGCGGGGGTTCAACCTGCTGGAGATGTTCACCATGCGAAGCCGCGGGGACTTTGTCGAGGACGACTTCAAGTGGATGCGGGACTGGGGGTTCGACTTCGTGCGGTTTCCCACGGTCTACCGACTCTGGATCGAAGATGGCGACGACTACAAGATCAAGGAGTCCATGCTGGCCAGGCTCGACCGGGGGATCGAGTTGGCCAACCAGTCCGGCCTGCACGTAAGCCTGAACTTCCATCGCGCGCCGGGCTACTCGGTCAATGGGGAGTTCAAGGAGCCGAAGAACCTCTGGAAAGACCAGGAGCCGCTGGACGCCTTTTGCTTCCATTGGCAATTGATGGCCAAACGGTATAAGGGCATCGGGCGGGAAAAACTCAGTTTCGATCTGGTCAACGAGCCACCGTCGTTGGGCAAGGTCATGAGCCGGGCGGACCACGAGCGGGTCGTCCGCACGACGGTGGCGGCGATCCGCCAAGTCGATCCCGACCGACTCGTCGTCGCCGATGGTATCAGCTATGGCAATGAGACCGCTCCGGAACTGGCCGACCTCAAGATCGGCCAGAGCACGCGGGCTTATCAGCCGATGTTCATCAGTCACTACGGTGCCTCGTGGGTCGACAGCGGCAACTACCCGCCGCCGGCTTGGCCGGGCAACGGCTGGGACCGCAAACGGCTGGAAGAACACTATAAGAAGTGGGCGGACTTGGCCCGCATGGGCGTCGGCGTCCATTGCGGCGAAGGCGGGGCGTTCAACAAGACGCCGCACAACGTGGTGCTCGCCTGGCTGCGGGATGTCCTGGAGATCCTCACCGGTCACGGCATCGGCCTGGCCCTGTGGAACTTCCGCGGCTCCTTCGGCATCCTAGACTCCGGCCGGACCGATGTCCGATATGAGGACTTCCACGGCCATCAGCTCGACCGCAAACTTCTGGCCCTGCTCCAGGAATTCGCGTAAGCACGCTTGGGCGTCAAAAGCTGGATTCTCGGGCTCATCAAGAGTAGAATCGACACCAGTTTGGGGACAAGTCGTAATGGCCAACTGCTCTTGAACGGAGGTGTTACTGTGGATTCTCTCAAGTTGGCGCTGGGCTCGGTATTCGGCGGACGCCGGGCCACGGACCAGCGAAGATTTCTTCTTCCCGTGGCATTGTACCTTTGTCTCGGGCCGCTGGGGCTTGCGGCCGCGCGAGACGCCGCAGAGCCGCCGAACCGGCCCTTGAGCCAGGGCGAGTTCACCGCCGAGTTGAACGGCTTGCGACTGTGGTTCAAGGTGTCCGGCGCGGGTCCGGTGTGCCTGATGCCCAGTCCGGCGTGGGGGGTGAGTTCCGATCCCTATTTCCGCACGCTCCAGCCGCTGGAGAAGAGCTTCACCATGGTCTACCTCGACTCGCGCGGCACGGGTCGTTCCCAGAAGGCCGCCTCCACGAAAGAGTACACCTGGGATCATCTGGTCGCCGACCTCGACGCCTTGCGAACTCATCTCCAGCAGGAGAAGGTCTGGCTCATGGGACATTCGGAAGGCGGCACGCAAATCCTGCACTACGCCTGCCAGTACCCGGCGCGGATCCGAGGTCTGGTCCTGCTCGACGCCACGGCCGTCCGGGACGAAGAGTCCAAGCAGGATATGGCTTCCCGTCAGCAACGGCGCAAGGACGAGCCTTGGTTTCCGGAGGCCATGAAGGCACTGCAGGGACGGCAGTCGGAGCCGTCCGATGCGGACCTCAAGGCGAACATGATGGCGCTCATGCCGTTCTACTGGTCGGACCCGGCGCGCATCGCGGCCCACGCCAGCGACCTCGAGGCAACCGGCATGTCGGCCGTAGCGTGGCGCGGCCAGACGGATTCCCGCCGGTACTCTTTCGACCTGAGGGAGCCGCTCAAGCATCTGAGGGCTCCCGCCCTGATCGTGGTCGGCGACGACGACTTCGTCTGCTCGCCCTTGGCCGCCAAGCGGTTGCACCTGTGCCTGCCCAATTCCAAATTGCTCCTGATCGAAGGGGCCGGACATTTCCCCTGGCTGGAGCAACCGGACGTGTTCTTCCGCGATGTGCCTGCCTTTCTGGAGGCTATGCAGGAGAGACGTTAGGGGGCCGATCTCGGAGCCTCGGAGGGTGCTTCGCCGTCCTGACACCGAAATAGGTTCTCGACGGAGATTAGGACTGGCGGCCCTCGTGTCTTCCAACAGGTCTTATGGCTATCGAAGCGGCAGGTCCAGGGTCAGCGTCCCCACACTTGCCCTCTGAACGGTCAAGGGAACAGTCCTCTGGTTTCGCACCTTGAACAGGCCCAGCTCGAAGTCCAGATGGTTGGCTACCGGCGTGTCGCCGACGGCGAGAATCACGTCTCTCTCCTGGAGGCCCGCTCTGGCGGCGAGGCTGCCGCCTCCCGGCACGGCCAGAACGAACAGACCGGTGTGCGGCTCGGCGCCCTTGTTCAGGGCCAGCGCCAGGCTCATCTGCTCGACACGGGCCCCGATCCGGGGGAACTCGAAGTCCCGGGCCAGTTGCCTCACATCGGTCTGGAGCACGCGGTTGGTGATCTCGATCAGATCGCGTCCGTTCGTGGCCCGGCGCTGCGCGATTTCGTGGATGATGTCACGGATCGCCGGCTCGCCGAACCGGTCGGCGATCAGCAGAAACAGGCCCAGGGCCGCATTGTAGTACACGCGCTCCAGGTCCATCTCGGACGATTGGGGCCACGAGAACAGCTTATCACCGACCTGCGCCAGGCAGGAAAACGGCTCCGTGTGCACGAGAGTCTCCTGCTGGTAGAGCCTCTTGGCGCTCGGAATCTCCCCGGCGACAATCTCGTAGGCGATAAAACCGGCGTAATTGGCGAAGCCGTCGCGGAACCAGCGGGTGTAGTTGTTGACGTGCATTCTCAGGCCCGGCGCGCCCCAGGCCAGATCCGGCAGAACGGTGCCACCCGCCCTGCGGATCAGGGAGGTCTCCACCAGCTCGTGCACCAGCAGATAGGGATAACTGCGGCTCTGGGCCACGATCTCGTCGCACGACTCTTGGCCGGCCGGGAGGAACAGGGGCAGCAGAAACTCGTTCGGGTCGGATGTGAGGCTGACGGTGAAGTCCTGCGGCGGCTGATCGAAGCGCAGCAGGTAGAGCGTGCTGCGGGTGGTGATAACCACACCCGTTCGCTCGTGTACGGCTTCCAGCAAGGCCGCGGTCTTGTCCGCAAGGCATTGGGCCTGGTCGCCCAGTCCGCGCTGATAGCGGACCACCGTATCGCCCGCATTTCGCGAGCCTTCGAACTCGACTTCCAGCAGCGTCTTGTCGGTGAGCGTGTACAGGCTGCGGCTGGCGTAGCGAATGCTCCACTCCCGCGACTTCCGGCGGGCCAGAACGCTTTCGGTGATCCCCTTGTTGATCCCGCTGCACCCGCCCGAAAGGCCGACCAGCAGCGCCAGCATTGCTATGAACACCCTCGATGGCTCTCTCACAATTCACACCCCATAAACAGATCCGATCCCAGAGTATCCCGTCCCGCGCCTCCCGTAAAGCCGATTCCTGTCATCATTCCGGAGGCGGGTGTGGCCGACCGGCGGGAATTGGGTTTGTTTGGCACACTCGGCCCTGCGCTGTCCCGGCCTCAGCGCGGGTGGGCCCAATTGGGTTTGTTTCGCACATTCCGGCCCGCTGTGGCTGCCCCCCAGGCCCGAATTGGGGCTCATCCGGGTTTAGCGTCCTTTGATGGCTGTTGGGGCTCTGCCCCATACCCCGGCATTTGTCGCTTTGGACCAATAGCATGATAGGGAGAGCGGGGCGAGAGAGTTCTCGCGGCCAGATCCGGGACGGGCCGCGGGCCGCCCTGACGTAGGCGCGAGGGCAGCTCTGGAACCCGCACCCAAGAGAATAGCATCTGGGGGATCTTCCCATCATGCTATTGGCCCAGAGCCGCAGTTATCCCTATCTG
>JAMCWO010000318.1 GCA_023481165.1 Planctomycetota bacterium
CGTTTCGGGGACCAGCCAAACTCGCCACGAGACCATCGAGCAGCGTAAAGCCCGTCGGCACGACCACCACGCCCAGCGTCAATGTGGCAGCTCCGTCGTTGCGAACGGTAAACGTGCGTGTGATCGCGGTCCCGCCCACCGCCACCTTGCCGAAGTCCGTCCCATCCGTCAGACTGGGGCTGGTATCCCCATCTACAATAGAAAGCCCCTGGCCCAGCACCGTGATCTCCGGTGCGGTCGTGGCAGCAGAAACCATATTGGACAGCGAGGAAATGTGCCCCATTTCATCATGGGTCTTGATCCCCACATAATAGGTAGCGCCGGAGTTGAGCCCGGTGATCGTGTAGGACTGCCGCGTCCCGAAGCTGCCGGGCACTGATTCACCCTGTACTTGGGTTGCTGTATCCCACGTGGCCTCGGTAATAGGGCCGGTCGCATACCGAAGGTCATACTGAGTTGGTGTACCGGTCATACCCTCTTCCCCGGGCACGGTCCAAGTCAGCGTGAGCGAGTTTGGGCTGGTCCCCGAAACGGCCAGATTGCGGACGGCGCTGAGGATGTATTCATACGCGCCGAGATCCGGCGCATTGCCCTCATAGGCCAGACTCACTTTCTCGCCGTTACCCCAGGAGACGGTTCGATCCAGCGTGATCGTGCCATTCGCATAGTTGATGCGGACGATTCTGGCCATCTGCCCGTTACTGAGCTTGATCAGATCTCCCTGCTCTTGGCTGATCCCGTATCCATCGTAGAAGTACCCGGGATCCGCCACCGTGAATTGGGCGCCCCTGCCCGTGGCGCTGGTGATGGCGGTCACGAACGATCCGGCATCAATACCGCCACTGGCGGCCTGCAAGTGGAAGTTGCCGTCATAGGCAAGCCCGGAGCCGAGGGGGAGGCTGACGAAACGCGGGTCCTGTTGGATATTGCCTATGAAGTTCGTTGGCAGATGTGCGTTGTACCAAGCCGGAGTCTGAGGGGCTTGGTAAGGATAATCCGCGTGCTCGTAGATCAGGTTGTCGTGGTTCGGGTCACTCTCGGGGGCATAGAAGTCATTGGTTTCCCAGAAGGTTTGCGCCCTTCGGCCCGTGATAAACATCTGGACGGGCATCCCTTTGCACATGACGAGGGAGGTCCAGTCGATGTGCGGGACGATGGATCCGCCGGTGAAGACATTGTTGACAATGACATTGTCATCGAACCGGTAGGTATCCGTGAAGGGATAATCCACGTAATTCTCTACATTTCGCACGGGGGGTCGGCTGGGCAAGTTGCTGACGGCCGTGTCCGTGGGGAACGTCATCTGGCCCCCATCGTTGCCGTAGAAGGTGTTGTTGTAGACCCGGTTGCCCCAGACGAAGCCGGCCTCGTGGCCTTCCCCCACGATCTTCTGCAGCGTGGGGCTCCAGCCGCTCCAAGATCCGCCCCAACGCCAGACGATCCCCACGCCCCCGGCCACGCCGCCGTTGGGATCGGGGGCCGCCAGCAGCGGGTTGGAGAAGATGTTCCCGCGGATGATCGTCGTTTGACCGGAGAACTGAATGGCGGCGGTCCGCGAGCCTTTATTCAGGCTTGGATCATAGTCCGGGTGATAGCCGAAGAAGTTGTTCTCCAGGAGGTTGTGCTGCGTATGGTTGTAGCCGGGCACGGGAATGTAGGTGGGGCTGAGGGGATCGGTGGTGTCCACCTTGGCGTCGAAGATCTCCACCAGTTTCTCGGCGTTGCCGTTGTTGTAGTAGGGATTGCGGAAACTGTTGTTGCGGATCACACAGTAGCTGGCACTCCGCAGAGACAAGCACGAGTGAACCGCCTTGTCAAAGGTGCAGCCCTCCACCGTGATATGATCGCTCATCAGCAGGACCATGCCGTCATAGCTAGAGTTCTGGAACAAGCAGTGGCGAAAGGCGCAGTAGCTGGAGTCGATGAACCGGGCCGTGCCTTTGGCATCCCACTGGCTGTCATAGAACGCACAATTCTGAACCGTGATCTGGGTGCAGCCCCGTGCCCAGAACCAGCCTGCCGTCCCCCGGATGATCAGTCCATCAATCGTGATGTAGCTGACATTTCTCATACAGATCGGGGCTCGCGCGATGGAATAGAGGTAGTCGCTCGGCCAACTGGGTGCTCCGTCTCCGAGAACAACGGTCTCGTGATTATAGGAGGTGAAAGTGATGGGATGCTCCGCCGTGCCGGACACGCGGGGCCAGAGAATGTCTCCGGGAAGCGGCGAAGCGGAGTTGTAGGTTCCCGCGCGGATGTAGATCGTATCGCCCGGGCCGGCCACGTAGCTGGCCTTGCCGATGGTCGTATAAGCGTTGCCGTCGTGGCCGGAGCCGTTGCGGTTGGCGATGGAGTACGTGCCATTCGTAATGTCTGCGGAGAGCAGGTTATCCACGTAGATTGTTTCCGCAGTGGAATTCGGGGTCGGCATCATGTAAGCGGTCAAGGTGGTATCGTAGAGGATGCCGTAGTACGTAAAGCTCGTCATGGGACCTTGAGAGACGCCCGCCGTCGTCACGTCGGCCACGGTATACCCGGGGTCTGGGGTGATGGCAAAGGTGTACGGCACCCCGTGCGTAACGCTGACTGCCCCAGCCGGTGCGATCGTGCCGTGCGCCGGCTGTATCACGGTGACCGTATGGGTCACAATCGGGGGCTGGACGACGCCCGTAGTAGTGATCGCTTCGGACCAATTCTGGCCGTCATAGGCGCGGGCGAAATAGCGGTTTGTGCCGACCGGGAAGCTGTCCGTGGCCCCGGTCCATGCCCAGCCTCCTTGGGTGCTTGTACCCCGGCCAAGTGTAACGTCGATGCCGGCATCCCAAACACCATTGTCATTCGAATCGCGGTAGAACTCGACGGTGGTGACTGCATCGTGGACATCTGGATCCGTCACGTTATTCGCGGTCAGCGTGAGGTTGTTGGGCTTGACCACGGGATCCGGGCTGGCCGTCAAAGAACCGATGGAAGGTGATCGATTATTGCTCGCCGCGACGTAGGTCCACTGCCCTTCTGCTGTAAAGCCGGCCTCCGAGGATCCCACGTGGGCATACCCCAGCAAATGGCCGACCTCATGAGCAACTACCGCAACCAGTGTGTCTGCAGACAGTCCGTGAAGCCAAAGAGCAGCGGCTGCGGCAAAGACCAGCGCCCCATCGCTTCGGTCTGCGTTTCCCACGTCGACCTGCTCGGCAAGCCCAAGGAAGGAGCCGTATTGGGCAAATGCGGAGTCATCGCCGCCGATGTAGATGGTGGAATACGGCTGATTGGTCGAGGGACGGCTGGTGGTGAAAATGACCCCGGAGCCGGCGAAGATCTCTTCCAGGCGCATCAACATCTGCAGGATGAGGGCTTGCTCTTGGCCCGCCAGTTCGCCAGGAGCCTGGAAGGCGGGAATATCAAAGGGGCCGACAGTGATGGGCCCATTGTAGATGACCTCCTCGGCCCCGTCGAAATCCAAGTAGATGATCTGGCCGGCGAGAGGGGCAGGATCGGGATCGATCAGTTCCAGCCCCGGCAGAGCGGGGGCTGTAAGTGCCGTACCCGTGTCTATACTCCCTCCGCGCAGCTCATCGGGTTTCGATTCGCCGTCATAACCGCCGCAATAAGAACGGGTTACAGAGTTCCCCGTTTCTGCCGGAGGGCCCCGGCTCGTTATGGGAAGCGACTGCGAATCCGGCAGGTACTCCTGTCGGTCCATCGGGACCGAGCAGGCGGTACTGCTTTGGTCGTAGGCGGTCGACTTCTCCGCGTCGGCGTAGACGTGGACACCGGATGGAATCTGCTCTGCCGGAATTGAGGACAGCGTCACCTCGCTTGCGAGGATGGATGCGGCTAAATGGTCCGTATCCAGTGGCTGTACTGTTTGCCCCGAGGAACTGCTTGCCTCTGTGCCTGCTTCAGCCCCCTCTGAGCTCGTCGCTCCCAGAGTTGAGATGCCCGTGCCATCCGACGAGGTGAAGTACGTCAGGAGGGCGGATGAGTCACCGCTCGGATTGCTCGGGGCGTGATCGAGGTCCACAATGACCGCCGATGTGCCTAGAACCGATTCTGCGGGAGCCGGAGGCTCGACCGGCAGGGGCTCCGCGCTCAGAAGGATTCTGGGCTCGAGCATCTCCAAGACAGGTGTTCCTCCCGTTGCTGTCTTTTCCTTGACTCGATCCTCACGCCGCAATAGATTCACCCAACTCGTTAACAAGATGGCCTCTGCGTATGGCGAGGCTGCGCCCCTCTCCCACTCGCGGCGTTCCTCATCTTTCCTCATCTGCAAAAAATGCCAGACCGAGAAATGAGCTCAAAAGTCCTGTTATCTTGGCTCCTCCCGACGAGTGCTCTTATAATGTTCTTCTCGACCTTGCGACATTCATAAGAAGAATGGCAACATTGAAATTGCGCACCACCTTCCCCCAAGATGTCATCTGAGCTTCCCTTCTCACGTCATCCAGAGAATGATGGCATCAAACGTACATCTCAGTCTACTATCTTTGTTTGTATCGTGTCAAGCTGGGCAAGAAGGAGAGTATAGGAAATTCTCTAATATCTCTTTGCAGATAAGCTGTAAGTTCTTGTTTCATGGATCGTTATGGCATAGACAAATGTCGCAAATTCAATGACAACGGTAGTGCCGACGACATTGGCGCATTGGGATAGGGAGAGTGGCTCGTCTGTGGTCTCTTGCCCAGCACGCAACGATCGGTTCTGCGTTGTGCCGACTACGACCGTCTCAGGCGCCAGGTGGCGGTGCCCAAGCCGAGGACACCGAGCAGCACCGCCCCGGGCAGGGGGGTGTGGAGGCTGATATTGTCGAAATAAGCGTCGCCGGCAGTGCCTCCGGGAAGGTTATACCTGAAATCTTCGAACATGAGATGAAAGTTGTCGCCCCAAGTTGTGGGGACGGTGAAGCTGTACTCATAATGGTGCCACTGCCCATCGTCGGTCATGACCGCGGCCGCTCCACTGGTGGTATTCGTTCCGTAATACCAGATGTGTTCTCCGGGCAGGCCTTCCGACAGTCCGGCGAAACCGCCGGAACCACCCGGCACCTGGTTCACGAGACCCAGGTAATCGAAGGAGAGGTGGTACGTGCACTCGGGAAGGCGGTTGAACGCTTCCCGGGTGAAGATATCGCCGTAGCCGTTGAGTTCCGTAAACGTCAATACCTGGTTACCGGAATTCACAGGGTCGGCCACAATGACGCCGTGGTGCGCGCCGCCGTCCTTGCCGGTCCAGGCCGACAGGTCCGATTCGAAATCCTCAGAGAACCACATTTCTGCCATAGCACTGCTGCAGAACATACCGACGAGGAGTGCCGCCGAGATCAGAATTCGAGGGGTGACCATCTTCATCATGTTACCTCCACCTCCGAGTCATACATACCGCAGATATCTAGCGCCGGAAGTCCCCCCACGGGACAACACCTGACAGCCATTTGTGTGAGACTCTCTCTCTTCCTTGAGCAATGCCGTTATTCTATCAGAACCCCGGAGCCGGAGCAACTATGATCTCATGTGCACCCGCGTTTGTAAGACCTGGCAGGGCTTTGGGGTTGCGAAACCCCGGGTGTTCTGGGACTCTACTGCGCCACGGCCGCGGTTTTTTTCTGTTCGATCCGGGGACGCGGGCGCGTACAATGCGATGGCGCGCACAGAGCCTCCTTACGGGGATGGCAGAGCCTGTCAGAGAATCGTGGAGACCCTGAGGAATCGTGAACATCAATACGAGAGAATACTGGGAGAGAAGATGGGCCGGGGGTGACTGGGGGGCGAACGACTCCTCGCGCCCCACGCGCGGGAGGACCTGATGCGAATCGCCTTCATCTTCAACTGGCACTTGATGCGTCAGCGTCCTCACCATTGGGTCATCCAGGCTAGCCAAAGGGGGCACGAGGCCCACGTATATACGCCGGGAAGGTGGCCGTGGCGACGCCTGACCGTGCCGTATGAACATGCGACCCGGGTCATCTGTGAACCGTTGCACGTGGCCGAGCGTTTCCTGTGCCGCCTGGTCGGCCCGGCGTCCCCCTGGGCGCAACGGCTGCGTGCGCAGGCCGCCGCTCGCTCGGTCCGCCTCTGGGAGTCCCTGTGGAACGGCCAGACTCAGGAGAACTATGATGCCGTCGTGTTCTGCGGCGCTGTGCCCGACAGAGTAGGAAGAAAG
Source organism: Planctomycetota bacterium (assembly GCA_023481165.1). Classification (GTDB taxonomy): domain Bacteria; phylum Planctomycetota; class Phycisphaerae; order Sedimentisphaerales; family Anaerobacaceae; genus PLanc-01. The sequence goes on from JAMCWO010000318.1 coordinate 6,157, forward strand.
AGCGGCAGGACCATTCTCATCTACGACTGTGTTGACCGGTGGGACGGCTTTCCCGATGCGCATCCACGCGCTCGGGAGTTCGAAGCTTCCCTGGTAAAGAGCGCCGATATGGTTTGGGCGGTCACACCCGAACTGGCACGACGATTGTCGGAGGGAAGCGGCGCCGGCAAAACCCATGTGATTCCGAATGCCTGTGACTACCGTCATTTCTCTGGAGCGATAGCGCCGAGACGACCGCGCTCGTGGACCGCCGGCACTCCCGTCCTCGGGTACGCGGGGCACGTAGGTGCCTGGTTCGACTGGGAGGCGGTCCTGCAGATCGCCCGGCGTTTGCCGCAGGCGGTGCTCTGGATCATCGGACCCCATACGGGCCGGATTCCGCGCGCTGTGCCCCGGAACATTGTGTGCGAAGGCTTTGTCCCCTATGAGCGGCTGCCCGAGTACTATGCGGGATTTGATGTGGGGATCATTCCCTTCCAGGGCGACCTGTTGCTACCCGGAGTGAGCCCCATAAAGCTCTACGAGTATCTGGCCGCGGGCAAACCGGTCGTCTCCTCCCCGCTGGCCGATGCCGTGGCCTGTGCCGGCCCCGGGATCGTGGAGGTGGCGACGAATCCGGGCGATTTTCCGCGCCTCTGCCGGCGTCTCTTGTCCGTCGCCCACGATGAAACCCTCGTGAAAGCCCGGCAAAGGCTTGCCTGCCGGCACTCCTGGGAAGAACGGTGGGCGCTGTGCGAAAGCTTGATCTGCAAGGCCTTGGTCCCGGAGGTGCGCGGAGGCAGAAAGGCTGTATGCCCCAGCACTTGAATGTGGCAACCAGGCACCTGTTGGATCCTGCCGGAGCCGACTTCTCGACCGGCGGTTTGCAGAGATGGTGCCGGGATCTGGCCTTGCTCGCCCGCGTGAAGGGGTACGAGGTCACGGTCTACCAAATGGCGGCGCAGGAATTCGAGAAGAGGATCGCCGAGGGATTCACGGTGCGCGGTCTGAGCTGCCCCGCATCGTTCCGCGGCAATTGGCGGTTCTGTCGCGAATTGCTGCGACAGGTGGACTCGCACGACCCGATCGTTTTCGCCTCGCAGGAGCTCGCCCTGTCGGATCGGTTTGCCAGAGCCGTCGGGGTCAATCATGGCCTCTGGTGGGACGGCGACTATCCCGCTTGGAAAAGATGGTACAACAAGAAGCTGCAATATCGGTTCCTCACCCGGATGCGCGGGATCCTCTGCGTGGACACGAACTACATCAACTGGTGCCATGCCGAACTGCCCCACCGGCACAGGTGGCAGAAGAAACTCACCTTCATTCCGAACTATGCCGACTTGGACGCATTTGCACCCGGGCCGGGTCATGATGCCTCCGACGGCCTGTTGACGCTCCTCTTTCCCCGCCGCGTCAACTACCCCCAGCGGGGAGTGGCTCTTTTTCTGGACGCATGGAGCATCCTGGAGGAGCGGGGCTGCAAGGCGCGGGCCCTGCTTGTGAGCCCGTGCGTCGATCCCCAGCCGTGGCGGGAGGACCTTTGGAATTGGGCGGCCGCGCACGGAATGAGCGACCGGCTGGAGATCCGGGAGGCGGCCCTGGACGACATGGCTTCGGTGTATGGACAAGCGGATGTGGTGGTTGTCCCCACGCTGGCCCACGAGGGGACGTCGCTGGCGGCGGTGGAAGGAATCGTCTCGGGCAAGCCGACCGTGGTCACCCATATTGGGGGGCTGGGCAATATCGTGATCGACGGCTTGAACGGGCATATTTGCGATCTCACTGCGGAATCCTTGGCGGACGCGATTCTGGAGGCGGCCCAAACGCGCCTGCTGGAGAACCGCGAGGTGCTGGGCCGCTGCCGCGAAAGCCTGGGTAAACCGCGCTGGGAGCGCCGCGTGTGGAGTTTCCTCCGGCAGCATCTTGATCTATAAGGCGAAGTCCGGCAATGAAGCCCCACCTTGGATCATCCCGCGCGGCACCAAGGGTCGCGGACGCTACGCGACCGGTGCAAGCAGCGGGTGCAATTGGCGGATTCTGTGATCCGGCGGCTGGGCATCCCCGCGCGGGAACTGGCCCGGGCCACCTTCTACGGGGCGAAAGACTGCCCGGCCTGCGGCGGCGCCGGCTACAAGGGTCGGCGGCTCTATCTGTTCTTTTGATCCCCCATCAGCGGATCATCCAAATACCGTGCCGCAACGGGCACGGCGACACGCGCCCCAAGGCTGAGCCATCCGTGGCGCTGGCCCTCATCGGACTGACCTGGTCAGTCCCTCTAAAGGACTCTCCTTTTCCGGCCGATGTCTCTCGGGCGAACCTCTGTCCGGGGCGAGAGAACCGTCCCGATTTTGGGACTTGCTGAGACAGCGGATCGCCGGCGAAGAGCGGCTGCGTGGCAGGTTATGGAGGTCCCGATTCTATGGAACAGAGTGTGCCCGATTTTGGCCCAGTGGCGGTGGCGGAGTTCCCGGCGGTTCCGGAGATTTCGGAAGTCCCGGCGGCCGGGGTGGTGGACCGCAGGACCATGTTATCGGCCCTGCTGATCGCCGTCTGCATCATGGCCGCGATCTTTCTCAAGTGCAACCTGGGCTTGCCAGATCCTATCAATGACGACGAGTTCTGTTATCTCGATCTTGTGCATGCGTATCAGCGGGGCGAGCTCAGCACGCCCATCCAGAGTCTGCACGTACACCTCTTTTCGTGGCTGACCCGCGTGTCCGATAATGAGGTCACGCAGGTGGTGCGGGGACGGCAGGTGATGAGCTTTCTGTTCCTGGGCATGTGCGTTTTTCAGTTCCTGATCGGGCGGCACCTGATGGGCGTGCCTGGGGCGGCGTTCAGCGTCCTGTGCTATCTCTGTCTGTCGTTCACGGTGGTCAATGGCGCCACGTTTCGCTCGGACACGCCGGCCGCGTTCTTGTCGCTGGCGGCGGTGTACCTGCTGATCGTCCGCCCATTGGGCTGGCCTGCCGGCCTGCTGGCGGGGGCGGCCATGGCCCTGGCGTGCCTGTTCACGATCAAGGCGGGGCTGTACCTGGGCCTGCTGGCGCTGCTGCTGGCCATCCGCCTGCGGACGGCGCGAGACCGGCGGGCGAGTCTGAGATCTCTGGCCTGCTTTGCCGGCGCTTTCCTCCTCGCCGGCGCGACCGGCTACCTGTGGCACAAGGCCAGTCTGCCCCAAGTCTCGGCCACCGCCGGGGGCGGCCACGTGCGGGGGGCCTTCGCGGCCTTTTTCTCCCCAGGTGATCTGTTCTATGGCCGGTACTTTTTCTTGAGCACGCTGAAGAACGACCCGATCATCTGGCTGCTCGTGGCACTGGGCCTGGGCGTCTCGCTGGCGGACCTGCGCGGGCGCGAGCGCCCGCTTATGGGTCGGACCGCCTACATGCCCATCCTGTTTCTTCCCCTGCTGTCGATCCTATTCTACCGGAACACGTTTCCGTACTATTACGCGTTCATGATGCCGCCGGTGACGCTGCTGTGCGGCTATGTATTCTGGCGGCTGGTCTCGGCCCTCGCGCGGACCGAGGGCCGGCTGGCAACGGTGGTCACCGTCGGGCTGACGCTCGCCGTATTCGTTCCGAGTTTCGTGTTGCGCTACCCCACGCTGCTGAAGGCACGGCTCAAGACCACCGCACAGCGCACCTTGGTTGACGCGGTCCACGCGATCTTTCCCGAGCCGGTGCCCTACCTGGACTGCCCCCACATGGTGGGCTCCTTTCCCAGCGTGGCCTCTTTCATGGGGTCCGTGGCCATTGAACACTATCTGCAGGCCGGGCGCCCGGTGCTGAAGGGAATCCTGGCCGAGAAGAGGCCCGTGTTTCTGCTGGTGAACAGGCCCTACTTGGACCCGGAGCCCGCGCGGCGTCCCATGGGGCCGGGCCGGCTGACCCTCCTGGACGAGGACTGGGAGGCCCTGAAATCCTACTTCATTCCGCACTGGGGCCCGATCTGGGTGGTGGGCCGGCGGCTCGACCTGGCCGCGGACCGCGGTCCGCAGGTGTTCGATGCGCCCGTGGCCGGCACCTACACCCTGGAGGCGGACGGGGACGTGCAGATCGATGGGGCGGTCTATCGGCCTGGGGACACGGTGGAACTGGCCCGGGAGGGGCATGTCATCGAGCCGGCCGGGCCGGTTCGGAGGGCGACCCTGCGCTGGGGCGACCACCTGTGGCGTCCGATCGTGTCGCCGCCCCCGAGGTACTTGTGTGAGTGACCGGGACTTTCCGCGCACCGGGTGGGAGATGAGCCATGAAGAAACTGATTATCCAGATACCATGCTACAACGAGGGGGCGACGCTCGCCACGACGCTGGGGCATCTGCCGCGCGAGGTGCCGGGCGTGGACGCGGTCGAGTGGCTGGTCGTCGATGACGGCAGCACGGACGGGACGGCCGAAATCGCCCGTTCCCAGGGCGTCGATCACGTCGTAAAGCACCCGAAGAACCTCGGGCTGGCCCGGGCCTTCGCTACCGGTTTGGAGGCCTGCCTGGCTCGGGGGGCCGATCTGATCGTCAACCTCGACGGCGACAACCAGTACTGCGCCGAGTGCATCGGCGACCTGATCCGGCCCATCCTCGACGGCCGCGCCGAGATCGTTGTCGGCGCCCGCCCGATCGACGGCATCGAGCATTTCTCGCCGATGAAGAAGGCCCTGCAAAAGCTGGGCAGTTGGGTCGTCCGCCAAGCCAGTGGAACCGATATCCCCGATGCCCCCAGCGGGTTTCGGGCCTTCTCGCGCGAGGCGGCCCTGCGCCTCCGCGTCTACAGCCGCTATACCTACACGCTGGAAACGATCATCCAGGCGGGCCAGCACGGCATGAGCATCACCTGGGTGCCCGTCCGGACGAATCCCGTCACGCGGCCCTCGCGCCTGATCCGCAGCATCCCCTCCTACATCCTTCGGTCCCTGGTGACGATCGTCCGGATCTTCGTCGTCTATCGGCCGTTCCGATTCTTCCTGTCCATCGGACTGGTGCTGGCGGCGCTCGGGACCCTGATCGGCGTTCGTTTCCTCTGGCTCTACTTGACGGCGGGCGGCAGCGGCCACATTCAATCCTTGATTCTGGCCAGCATCCTGCTTGGCATGGGCTTTCAAACCATCATGGTCGCCTTCCTTGCCGACCTTCTCAGTGTCAACCGCCGCCTGGCGGAAGACAATTGCTATCGGCTGCGCCGGGCCGGGGCCAATGCACACCGGCGGGTGGAGGATCGTCGTAGACGACGGCGCGGCGCGACCCGGCGGACCGGTGATCTTCTCAAGGCGATCGGATAGGTATGAGCGGCGGTACCAGCAACATCCTGTTGGAATCCTTGCCACCCGCCCCCGCGGCGGCAGACTCCCAGAGAATCTGCATGATCGGCCCCTCCTACCCGTTCCGGGGGGGCATTGCTCACTATACAACCCTGCTCTACCGCGCCCTGAAGGCCCGCTACGACGTGAAGTTCTACAGTTTCAAGCGCCAATATCCGCAGTGGCTCTATCCCGGCCGGACTGATCGGGACCCTAGTGGCTTCGCGATCGCCGAGCCGGGGGTCGAGCCCCTCCTCGACTCCTTGAACCCCGCGACCTGGTGGCGGACGGCCGCTCGGATCGCCGCGGACCGGCCCGACCTGCTCATCGTCCCCTGGTGGGTCTCTTATTGGACGCCCCAGTTCTGGACGATCGTCCGGCGGGTCCGTCGCGTCACCGCCGCCCGCGTGCTCTTTATCTGCCACAATGTCGTCCAGCATGAGTCGCGGCGCTGGGATCGCCTGTGCGCCAAAGCGGTCCTGAGGAATGGCGATTATTTCCTCGTCCATTCCGAAGAGGACTTGGTCAATCTCAAGCGCATGCTGCCCGACGCCTGCGTGAAGAAGGTGTTTCATCCGACCTACGAGGTGTTCAACCGCCGCCGGATGACGAAAGCCCAAGCCCAAAAGCAGCTCGGAGTCTCCGGCAGGGTCCTGCTGTTCTTCGGCAACGTCCGTCCGTACAAGGGCTTGAAGTATCTCCTGGACGCGATGCCCGCCCTCGCCCGGCGGCTCGACGCTCATTTGCTCGTGGCCGGAGAGTTCTGGCGCGACAAGGACCAGTACCTTCGCCAGGTCCGGGAATTGGGGATCGAGCGAAGCGTCACGTTCGTGGACCGGTACATCCCCAATGAAGAGGTCGATGTCTATTTCGCCGCCGCCGACGTCGTGGTCCTGCCCTACGTCACCGCCACCCAGAGCGGCATCGTGCAGATCGCCTACGGCTTCGATAAGCCCGTGATCGTGACCAATGTTGGCGGCCTGCCCGACGTGGTCGAGCACGGCCGGACCGGCTTCGTCGTGGAGGGCGGCAACGCCAAAGCCGTCGAGGAAGCCGTCTTGAGTTTCTATGAGTCTGACGCGAAGGCCCAGATGGAAAGAAACATCGCAGCGAAGAGGCAGGAGTTTTCCTGGGAGAGGATTACGGAAGCCGTTGGAGACTGGGTCTGATCGGGGACGGAGACAAAATGCTGGCGGCAGAAATATCCATTGTGGTGATCTCTTTCAATCGACGGGACAGCCTCCGCAAGTGCCTCGATTCGCTTCTTGCGATGAAGCCGGGCACCGACTGGGAAGCAGTCATCGTAGATCAGGGTTCCACAGATGGAAGCATTGAACTCGTGACGCAGTACGCCCAGCAGGACTCGCGGATTCGCCTCGACGTATGCAGACGCACGTCTCTGAATGCCAAGAGGAATAGAGGAATTCAAATCAGCGGGGCGGATATCGTGGCCTTCCTCGATGATGATTGCATCGTCGATCAGAATTGGGTAGATGCCTGTTCCAGTGCATTCCGTGGCAAAGGTGTCAACCTGGTCACCGGCCAGATTCGCCCCTTGAACAAGGGGTTCAAGAGGAGCATCCGGACCTCTTCGAAGCGGCGTGTGTGGGGTGCCAAGTGGTTTGATCGGGTCATCTGTTGGCGCTGCGGCTGCGGGAACAACTTCGCTATTCGTAAAGCCGTCTTGGACAGGATCGGGTGGCTCGATGAAGACATAGGTGCTGGGACCGCCTTGGGAGGCGGCGGGGACGACACAGAATATTTCTACCGTGCAATGCTCAAGGGCTGTCACATCGTGTACACCCCGGACATGCTGGTCTACCATCCCCAGCCGACTGCCTTCGACGATTACAGAAGACGATCCCAATTCTACTACAGGGGCGTCGCCGTATTCGTCAGAAAGAAGTACTCCTATTGTCCTTCAGCTATTCTCATGATAGCCATCCGTCTGATGCACTCGCTCACGTTCCTATTGTTAGCTTGTGCTTCGCTCGATAAAGAGGCACTAAGCTCGCGTAGGGCGGAGATCGGAGGAACGTTAGGTGGCTTACTTGCAAGAAATCAGCCGGGAGTGTTGTTGCAATATCGCCCGCACAGGTCCACGGAAAGGTGAAAGCGTGTGCAGAAATACGGTTCCGCTTGGCGTTGTTACGCTGTGCTCGACTTGCCCTTTGCCACTGCACCCTGGCAATGGCGTAACTGTCGAGCGGGTCATCGCGGAGGGTGCGGTGTGACGCGCGAACCAAGGAAATGGTTTTTTGATTTTTGTCATACGATCGTGATGGCCAATTCCACGTTCGAGTACCTCAAGTACGTGTGCGAAAGAGAGTCCTTCTTCCTTAAGGTGTCCTTCTACTTTCGTTGGTATATAGCGAAGGTATTGCGGTTCTTTCGCGCCTATACTCCCGCACAGCACACAGACGCTCTCGTTTATGTTCTAAGAGGCCTCAGTAGAACCGCATTGGTTGCCTATAGTAAGGAGTACTGGCGGTGCGTATTACAGCAACGCGGGAATCCGAGGGCCCTTGCGCTTATCCGTCGCCTGGAGGTGGATGACTCGGAGCTTTTCGTCGTTTCTGCCGGTATTGATTTCATCATCGAGCCATTTCTGGAGCAGCATCGTTTCAGAAAAGCATACACATCAGAACTTGAGTTTGATCACAACAACATTTGTACTGGCAGGTACAAGCGGAATGTACTCCGGGAAGGAAAGCTGCACGTCCTTAGCCGCGAGTTCACTCCGAAAGAGCTCAGTGAATCCTACTTTCTCACCGACGATGAGACGCAAGACCGGGACCTAATCGAAGCGGTGAAGAAATCCATCATCTTAAAGAGCTCTGCGGGAGACTCCGCAGCGTCGAAGTACAGAGTCCTTCTAGAGGCCTTTCCCTTCCACTATACGTTGAAGACACGATATAACGTCGGCGATTCGCTCATGTCGAGCGTCAGACTGCTGTTCTATCTTGGGAAGTTCTGGATACCGTTCACGATCATCTTCAGTGGACATCTCAGGTCATTTGCGTCTCTGGCCGCGTATGCATTCGAGTTTGTGTTGTTTCTTCTCGCTTTTGCGAACCTTTATGAGCTGGGTTACCTCTACAACGACTACGTCTCGGTAAGACGTGAAGTGAACCCAACGCTGCGTGCCGGTCATCTCAGAAGCAGTGTCACACGTGTCGCCCTGACAAAGCTCCTGTACTTGGCAATACTTTACATCGCGATACTCTCATACAGTCCGGATCGCTTCGCGGACAACACCCTTCTTGCCTGCGCGCTGACAGTCATCTTTTATGCCCACAATAAGGTTGACGTGAAAGCGCGAATCATAACGTACCACCTGCTTCTTTTCCTCAAGCCCTGCGTGGCTCTGGTGCCATTCCTGCATTGTGCGCGTTCTGGTGAACTTGCCATGTTCTTCGCGTTCGATGCTCTCCACGCGCTATCGTATGTTCCCGCATATGCGATGAAGAAACTGTATCCTGACAGAGGAAATGCGCGGACAGTATACACTCAGCCTCTTTTCTGGAAAAATCTCTTCTTCCTGCCGTTGACCTCATTCTCCATGCTTATTGGCTTTCCGGTGCAACTCACTGTTGCGATCTGGGTATACATAAACGCGATAAGCATAGTGCAAGCTATGCTGTTCCATGACTCATGGCCAGAGAGTGTCGGGCGAGGTAACCATCTGCCGGTGCCAAACCTTGGGAATGAAGTGCTGGAGAAATGAGCCGACAGGCGTCGTCTATTTCTATGCCGTCCAGAATGTGACGGGAGGGCTGATAAATGCCAGAGTATGAGATGAAATGTCGAATCTGCGGCAACGCCGACGGCAACCGCGCGTACGAATTTCTGGAGGCTATGTTCGAATGTAAGACGCACTTTGCCTATTTCCAGTGCAGTGTCTGCGAGTGTTTGCAGATCCTGCATATTCCAGACGATTTGAGTCAGTATTATGGCCCACGGTACTACACCGCTTTGAAGGACCCCGGTGTCGCGCCCACATTCACAAACCCGGTTGCGAAGCGCATAAGAAGAATGAGGGACGCCTATTGTCTTTCTGGTGAGCCGTGGATGGGCAGAATCCTATTTGCTATGTCCCCCCGTTCGGATATATGGTGTGTGGGGCGGATTCCGCTTACGAGAGCGTCTCGTATCCTGGACGTAGGTTGTGGGAGGGCCTCCCTGCTCTACATCCTGAGAGAGAGCGGGTTCACGGACCTGCTCGGAGTTGATCCACATATTGATGACGATATTCATTATCCGAACGGGCTCTCCGTCCATAAGAAGACATTGAATGATATCGATGGACAGTACAATTTAGTCATGCTTCACCACTCCCTGGAGCATATCGCAGATCAATCGGGCACGCTACAGCGCGTATCCGCATTGCTTGCGGACGACGGAGTCTGTCTCATACGCATCCCGACCGTGTCTTCGTATGCCTGGGAGTATTACCGGGAGAACTGGTTCGGCAGCGAACCACCAAGACATCTGTTCCTACATTCGGTCAAGAGCATCACCTTGCTGGCTGAGCGAGCGGGACTGCATCTAGCACATACGATCTACGATTCAACCGCGTTCCAGTTTTGGGCTGCCGAACAGAAGCATAGGGGCATTCCTTTGATGTCGGAGCGATCCTATTTTGTAAACCATCGGAGGTCCATATTTTCGCGGGCGGACATCCGGACCTTCAAGCGCAAGGCCAGACAATTGAACTCCGAAGGGCGTGGCGATCAGGCTGCATTTTACTTTGTGAAAGCTGGGCGATCCAATGTCCACTGGAACAGTCGCTGAGCCATGTCTGGCAAGTCAAGCGCGAGGCCGCAGTCATACATTGGCGAGGGGGACCATCCATGCTGGTGGTGCCTTCTTTGTCTTCTCGCTTACCGGCTATGTGATACACTTTGCTCTGGCGAGACTCCTTTCGGCCCGGAGCTACGGCGAATTTGGGGTAGTTCTCTCGGTGGCGGGCGTCCTGCAATTGTTCATTATGCGCGGACTACCTGATGCTGCAGCAAGGGACCTGGCGCAACAGGCCGACGGACGCCAAGTGTTACGAAGGGCGTTGCTTCTTCAGACCATTGTCGCCACAGTAGTCGCACTCCTTGTCATTGTCGCGGCTCCCCGGCTTGCTGCCATCCTCAGAGGTGGTGATCTCGTGATGCCGCTCCGCTTTTTGGGCGTGTTGGTGTTCGCACGCTCTTACGAGGTTCTCTACGGTCATTTCTTTACCGGATATCGCCAGTTCGGCAGAGCCGCAACAATGGTTCTCATCAACTCTGCATTCCGATTTGTTTGTGTCCTGGCGGGTGTGGCGTTGGGATTTGGCGTTGTGGGCGCATTGTCCGGGTACGCCGTAGGCTCGGTCGCCTCGCTCGTCTATGGCGTAGCTCTATTCAGACCTGTAGGGGGCCGGAGAGCCACTCCTTTGCCCCAGCTACTTCGCTTTGGGGTGCCCATTATCTGCTTCTCGTTGTTCTTTCAGCTTATGCTGGCATTGGACATACTCTTCGTGAAGTCGTTTGCCTCCGACCAAGCCGTTGTTGGTTATTACACCTCGGCCAGGATCATCGCAACTGCCTTTGCTGTCGTGGCGATCGCCTTCTCAGCGACTCTCCTCCCGTCCGTGTCCGCCTCAGACGCCCATCGTGATGAAGTACAGACACGCGCGTACATTACGACCTCGTTGCGGTATGTTCTCATGCTCTTTGTGCCGGCGGCGGTGGTAGTCGCATCGACCTCGCACCCGCTGCTGTCGCTCCTTTTCAGACCTGAATACGCTCGTGCCGGCAACGCCCTTTCTCTCCTGGCGTTTGCCTGGCTCTTTCTCCAGGGGTTCTATATTCTGGGCGCTATCATCAACGCCAGTGGCCACTCGCGAACACCCCTACTTATTAGCGGAGTGGGTGTTCTCATTGCCGGGGTGTTGGACTGGTTCATGGTCAGACGGTACGGAATGGAGGGAGCTGCGCTGGCGACTCTCATCAGCGGAGCAACCTGCTTCGTGGTGGGGCTTTATTCTGTCCACAGAATATACGGCGCCTCCATTGACTTCATGTCAACAGGCCGGATCATAGCCGCTTCCGGGGCCATCCTGCTCGTCTCATGCTTGGTGTCTATCAGCGGCGTTGGCTTGCTTCCGTTGTATGTTGTGCTATTCTCGGGATATCTCGTCATCCTTCTCGCCCTCGGGGAAATTACTCCGAAGGACTGGACTCTCGTTCGAGAACTCGTCGCCAGCTTCTTGGGGAGCGGGAAGATGTGAAACGTTCGTCTCGTGCAGGAGTTGCAGACGGTGCCGTTGCTCTCGAAATACTTGCAGCGTTGTCGCGTCCGAAGGGTCGTGAGATGGATCCGGGGTTCCGTTCTGGACCTGGGGTGCGGGGATGCGCCCCTGCTGCCGCTGCTCGCCGGCCGGGTGGAGCGCTACTGCGGCGTGGAGCGGTCCGCCGAGTTGGTGGAGTCGTTGCGCCGGCGCCATCCCGGGCACCGATTCCTCTGCCTGGACATGGATGAAGATCGGATCGACACCGAAGAGCGTTTTGACACCGTACTGATGGTGGCCTTCCTCGAGCACGTCTACAACCAGAAGCACCTCTTTGCCGAAGTGCTGCGCCATCTCCAGCCGGACGGCCGCATCGTCATCACGACGCCAACCCCGCGGGGCGACCGGGTCCATTGCTGGGGCACGAGCCTGTCCCTGTTCGCCCAGGCCGCCAAAGACGATCATCCGATCATCTTCAACCGGCAGCGTTTCCGGGTCTTCGCGAAGCACTTTGGCCTGGAGATCGAAGCGTACCGCAGGTTCCAACTCGGCTGCAATCAGCTCGTGGTGCTCAGACGCCGTGGAAACGAGACGCGGTCATCGTGCCCGGCCTCTCAGGAGGGGAGCAGGCACTCTTCGGGTTCCGGGAGCCCGAGCGGATGGTAGAATAACTCCAGGCACGCCAGGCACCTCAGGACGAGGAACTCCTCTGCGTCGCTTTCGTGGAAGTCCCATTGCTGGTCCACGACCTCGAAGGCCGCGGCGCCGCAGGAGGGACACAGAAAGTCGGATGACTCGTTCATATGCACTGCCTGCTGTTCCATGGTGGTCTCCCGGAAGATTGGACCAAACCTCACACAACCAACCTACGGCTGTTATCGGCCACAGGGGAGATCGACTTCAGCACTTTTGCCGCGCGCCGGCCCGGGAAGGGGGCAGGGGCGGCTTGTGGTGCCGCCGGGGTCATGGATTCCGGCAGGGTCCCCATGTCCGGCATCTGCCGGGGCTGGCCCCGGCCGTCCGATAAGTCCGGTCCCGGAGGGCCGGCCGGACGTGCTCCGAGGCGTGCCCCGCAGGCACAGGGGAGAGGCACGCCGCTTAGCCCGGCGCGGCGGGGGGGTCCGCCTGTCGCTCCCGCGCCTTGCGCAGGATCTCGACGTTGTGTTTGGCCTTCTCGATCGTGAGGGTTTGCTCGAACAGGGCCTGCGCCTCTTCCTCGCGTCCCAACAGGCCGAGGGCGGTGGCCATGTTCGCCCGGTACTTCTCGTTCTCCGGCACGAGCCCGCTGGCCTGGGTGAAGCGGTCCAGCGCCGGGGCATACTCTTTGCGCAGCAGCAGGCACATGCCCAGGTTGTTCAGGAGCACCGGGTCCTGGGGGCGGATCTCCAGGGCCTTGGAGAGCATGGCGACCGCCTCGTGCACGCGGCCCTGGCGCATCTGCAGCTCGGCGAGGCTGTTGTGGGCGGGTGTGAAGCGCGGGTACTCCTGGAGGCACCGCCGCAGCACGAATTCGCACTCCTTGTCCTTGCCCTGGGCGGCGAGGATCTGGGCCATGGAGTAGAGGGTCTTGGCCGTGGGCGGCTGGTCCGGGCGGACTTCGGTCTCCCGCGGCGTCTGGTCCTGCGGCGGAATCTGGGACTTCGTCGTCTGCTGCGGCTGTTCGCATCCGGACAGCACGATCAGGCCCGCGGCGCACGCGAGGATCCGCGCGGCGGCCGCCCGGAATTTTCCGTTTGCTCTGGTCATCGTGTGATGGACCCCGAGGAGCTCCTGCCGCTGCTGCCGCCGCCGGTGGTGGAACTGCCGCCGGTGACCTTGGGCTTGACGGTCACGATGGCCTCGGAAGGCATGCCGGGGCCGCCGGGCATGCCGTCGGCGATGGTCATGCGGCCGACGTCCACGCCCGCTTCTTTCAAGCGCTTCTGCACCTGGGCGACCCGGGCCTTGTACAGGGCCTCGTCCGTCTCGCCCCGGCGGACGTTGAGGGCCCCCGGGTTCTCCTGGTAGTGCCGGGCCAGCACCATCAGGTCCCGCCGGCCCAGATCGTTGAGGCCGGCGCCGCCGGTCACGAAATGGTACGGGTACAGCGTGTGCTGCGTGACGATCGCATTCTCCACCTGGAGGTTGTTCACCGTGTTGACCAGCTCGGTGTCGAGCTTCTTGCGGTTCGCGTCCGCCGTCTTTTGCTCTTCATTGCACCCGGCCGGCAGCAACGCCGCCAGGCACAGGATCCCGGCACACCACAATCTCATGAATTTCTCCTTCTACTGATCCAACTCCTGGTTTCCATTCTCGAAAACGGCCGCCTCTATATGCCGCCCAGAGTACGCGTTATGTGGATCAAGGCGGGTCCCAGGGCCACGACCATGATCGCGGGAAAAATAAACAGGGCCATGGGAAACAGCAGCTTCATGGGCAATTTTTCTGCTGCCTCCTCCGCCCGCATGTGCCGTTCGTCCCGCATCCAGTTGGCAAACTCCTGCAGGGCGGTCGCCACGCTGGTGCCGAACCGCTCGCTCTGGACCAGGATGGCCGCCAGGGAGGACAACTGCTCCGCCCCCGTCCGCGTCGCCATGTTGCGCATGGCCTGCGTGCGGCTGGAGCCGAGGTGCATCTCGAAGTTGCTCAGGTCCATGGCGTTGCCCAGGACGGCGCTGACATGATGGATCTCCTCCGCCACCATGTTCCACGCCATATCCAGGCCGATGCCCGAGGTGACGCAGATCTCCAGGAGATCGATGGCATCCGGCAGAAACTGGCGGATTTCATCGCGCCGCTTCTGCTCCTGCATCCGGACGACCATGTTCGGCAGGAAGAAGGGGACCGCGCCGCCCAGCGCGAACAGCAGGATCTTCTTTGCCGGGACGATTTCCAGGGGCAGAACGAGCAGGGCGGTGACGATGAGGCCTACGAGGAAGAGCATCATCTTGACCCCGGTGTAAACCGCCGGGGCCGCCCGGCTCATATAGCCCGCCCGGATCAATTGCTCCCAGAGGTTCGTGCTGGCCCGCCCGTGCGAGACAAAGTTGCCCACCTGCTCCACGAAAGTGACCAGCCGCGACTGCTTGAATGGAGGCAGAGGAGCACCTGCGGGATGACGCGTGTCCAGCTTTTTGGCCGTGGCCGCTTTGCGTCGCCTCTCCCGGACCGCCAGCGTGGTGACGCCGACAAACATGACCAGGACGAAGACGATCACGCCGAAGAGCATCTCCGGCCGGACTGCGTCCAGCCGCACGTTTCTGATCCATTCTGTGAGTATAGAGCCCATACGATCCTAATATTTGAGCACAGATAGCTTAGCCATTACCCAAGCGCCGAAGAGCATGCCAGCAACGGTCGCCAGCAGCAGGATTCGGCCCAGGGTCGTCGTATACATCACGCTGACGAACTCCGGCGCTATGACATTCAGAGCGGCAAAGAGCAGGACCGGGACCGCGAGCAGGGTGTTCCGGTTCAGCTTCGTCGAGGCCGTGAGCACGCGGATCTTGCGGTTCAACCGCATCCGCTGGCGCATCACGGCGGACAGGCTGTCCATGACATCCGCGAGATTGCCCCCGCTGGTCATCTGGATATTCACGGCGGTGGCGAACAGCTTGAGGTCTGTGTTGCGCGTCGTGTCGGCCACGCGCCGGATGGAGTCCCGCAGGTCCAGACCCAGGGCCTGTTCCTGGCAGATCTCGCCGAAGAGGGTCCCGACCGGCTCGCCGATCTCCTCGGAGATCGCCTGGAACGCGCCTACGAGCGGATGGCCCGCCCGCAGGGCGCGGGCGGCAATGCCGAGCGACTCTACTAACTGTCTGTCGAACAGGTTGATGCGATGGTTGATGCGCTGGGCTGTCAGAATCCGAAAGACGACAAGGATCCCGACAGCGGCCAGGACGCCGATCATCCAGCCATAGTCCGCCAGGATTGCCAGCAGGCACGTCAGCGCGGCCAAGGTTCCCACAGAGGACAGGACCACCGGGGCCGGGCGCTTCCACCCGGCGTCGGCCCGGAGCCGTTCCAGGCGCTCGCCCAGCGTCTCTTTCTTCTGTTTCACGGCGCCGGCCCGTCGGGCCTGGACCTCCTCGCGCCAGAGCTGCATCGTCTCGGCCTTGCGGGTCTCCTCATCCATCTCGAAGCCCAGCCGGCGTTTAATCCGCTGGCGGCGCCGGGCGTACTGGACCATCCACAAGAGGACGCAAATCGTCCAGCCGGATAACAACAGGACGAAGATGGAGACCAGGGCGATC
>JAMCWO010000162.1 GCA_023481165.1 Planctomycetota bacterium
CGCGTTCTTCGGCCGTGAGCCGAACGATATACTTCTTCTGCAACAGAATTCTCCGTCAAATGATCCTTCCTCGCACAAATCAGTATACCCGCACAAACCCTTAAACACAACAGTCATGAACCACTAGGCAGGTTCAGGGCATTGAAACCAGCCGAAGGAAAGCGAACATGGAATCCAAACCCACGAGCGCCGCCGATGTTCCTCTGACCCGCCGGGCAACCCTTCAGTGGGCAACAGCTGCCGCAGGGGCATGGATGGCGGAGCAGGCCGCAGGGCAGACCCGTAAGCCCGCGGTACCGAAAAGCTCCGCTGTCGCCTGGGACTCCCTGCAGGGAAAGCTGCAAGGCCGCGTTGTGCTGCGGCAAGATACCGACTACGAGAAAGACCGAGAGTCCCTGTTGCGAAATGCCTTGAAGCCGCGGCGGTTCCCCGAGGCGATTGTCCACGTTGCTTCGGAGAAGGATGTACAGGAAGCGGTCCGGTTCGCCCGCCGGAATCGGTTGAAGGTTGCCATTCGGGGCGGCGGACACAGCTTCTGCGACTCGCCGGTGCGCCAGGGCGGCCTGCTGCTGGACCTCGCCAGGCTCAACGCGCTCCAACTCGATCCGGCCCGGAAGTCCGCCGTGGCACAACCCACGATCAAAGCCCGCGACGCCATCCCCATTCTGACCGCGCAGGGCTTGGCTTTCCCGTTCGGGCATTGTGCCCCGGTGCCGCTGAGCGGATATCTCCTGAACGGTGGAGACGGCTGGAACAGCGGCGCATGGGGCCCCGCCTGCCTGAGTGTCCAGGCTTTGGATCTGGTCAACGCGGAAGGTGAGTCGATTCGCGCCGATCCGCAACAGAATGCCGACTACTACTGGGCGGCTCGGGGCGCAGGTCCCGGTTTCTTCGGCGTGGTTACCCGCTACTATCTCCAAGTCTATGCCCTGCCCAAGGTGATCCGGACCAGCACCCTGACCTACCGGCTGGAAGATGCCGAGCGTGTCGCCGACTGGCTGCCGGGCATGATCCGCTCCCTGCCGCCCCAAGTCGAGACGGTCTGCTTTATCGTATCCGCCCCACCGCAAGCCCAGGGAGCTGCGGCGGCCGCGACGCACAAACTCCTGATTGTCGGCGCCGTCGCCTATGCCGACACGGAGGAAGATGCCACCCGCTGGCTGGAGCCGGTCGCCGATGCTCCCCAAGCGCCCGAGCGGAAACAGGAGCTCAATCAACCGGCCACTTTCTTGTCACTGTATGACTTGACCACTCCCTTGTTTCCGGAGAAGCGCCGCTACGTGGTGGACATGTTCTCGTCGAGTGCATCCCCCAGAGAACTCCTGATGCGTCTACACGAGCAGATTCTGGCGCTGCCTTCGCCGGAATCGTGGGTCTTGTTGGCGTTGCCCTCGCCTCGGCCGGCGAGCGCGCCCCCGCTGCCGGATATGGCGTTCTCGATGGGCGGCTCGGCCATCGTCGGTCTGCACAGCATCTGGCAGGACCCCACCCAGGACGGCCGCAATGAGCAGTGGGTCAGTGAGACGAGCAGGATGCTCGATCCCTTCAAAGTCAACTACTACATCGGAGAAACCGACCTGACGATGGGTGCCGACCGTGCCCCGCGCTCCTTCGCCCCGGCCCACTGGCAGCGCCTGCAACAGTTGCGACAAAAATACGACCCGGAGGGCCTGTTCTTCAGCTATCTCGGACCGACCTAACGAGCCGCAGGCTCAGGACCGCAGGAGGCGGGCGGCTTTCTTGGCGAAGTACGTCAGGATGATGTCGGCGCCGGCGCGCTTGATGGAGGTCAGGATTTCCATCATGCAGGCGTCGCGGTCGATCAGGCCGGCGTCGGCGGCGGCGTTGAGCATCATGTACTCGCCGCTGACGTTGTAAGCGGCCAGCGGACAATCGAAGCGGTCTCTGGCCCGCCGGAGGATATCGAGATAACTCAGGGCCGGCTTGACCATGACCAGGTCCGCGCCCTCTTCGATGTCCAACGCGATCTCGCGCAGCGCCTCGCGGGCGTTGGCCGGGTCCATCTGGTAGCTCTTGCGGTCGCCGAACGCCGGGGCCGACTCGGCCGCGTCGCGGAATGGGCCGTAGAACGCCGACGCGAATTTAGCGGCGTAGGCAAGGATCGCGACGTTGTCGAAGCCGTTGCACTCCAGCGCCTGCCGGATCACGCGGACGCGGCCGTCCATCATGTCCGACGGGGCGACGATATCCGCGCCGGCTTGGGCGTGTGATAACGCCATCTTTGCCAGCAGCTCCAAGGTGACATCATTCTCGACCTTCCCGTTCTCGATCACGCCGCAATGGCCCGTGCTGGTGTACTCGCACAGGCAAACATCGGTCACGACCAGCAGGTCGGGGGTGCGTTTCTTGATCTGGCGGATGGCCTCCTGCACCACGCCGTTCTCCGCCCAGGCCTCGGAGCCTTTTTCATCTTTGTGCGCGGGCAGGCCGAACAGCAGCACGGCCGGAATCCCCAGGTCGGCAGCCTCCGCCGCTTCATCCGCCATGCGGTCCGGCGAGACGTGGAAGCAGTCGGTCATCGAGGGAATCGGCTTCTTCAAGCCCGTCCCGGCGCGGACAAAGAGGGGATAGATGAAATCGTCCACGCTCAGCGCGGTCTCGCGCACCATCCGCCGCATCGTGGCACTGGTGCGCAGCCGCCGCATCCGTATGTCAGGAAAACCCATCGCGAAACCCCTGAGATTTATGATTTATCATTGATGAATTCTGATTTACGCGAGAATCGTTGCGCGGCACATACCTGCGACTTGTCAACCGCGCTCGGCGCTCTCGATGGCGTCGAGCAGCCCGTCGACCGTGTGCTCGGCGGCCTCCAGGTCGATCCGGCCCCCGAGTGGAATCAACTCCCGGGAGGTCACGGGGCCGATGGAGGCAACTTTCACCGTACTGGCGTGGACGACGCTCAGCCGGACCTGCTGGAAGAAGCCTCGAACCGCCGAGGGGCTGGCGAACGTCAGCCAGTGGATGCGGCCCTGTTGGATCTGCTCTTCGAGGGCGGTCGCCTTGCCCTCCTGCAGCACGGCCGTGTAGAGTGAGACATCGCGCACCTGGGCCTCCCCCTGCCGGAGCACCTCCACCAATTCATCCGAGGCCAGCTCGGAACGCAGCAACAGGACCTTCTTATCCTTGAGATTCGCGTAGGACAGCAATTGGAGGCCCAGGTCCCGGCCGGTGAAGACGGTCGGCACAAAATCCGCCTTGATGCCATACTGCGCGAGGCGCTCCGCCGTCTTGGTTCCGAGCGTGGCCAGGCGGACAGAGGCAAAGACCCGGGCATCCTTGCCAAAAGCACCAATGGCTTCGAAGAAGATGTCGACTCCGTTGGGACTGGTGAAGATCACCCAGTCATAGCCCGCAAGCTCGGTCAAGATCTGGAGGAACTCATTGCGGTTCGTCAGCGGCTGGAGGACCATTGTGGTGAATTCCACGGGGTTTCCGCCACGCAAGACGATCTTCCGCGCCATTTCGGCATTGCCCGCGGCGTCGCGGGTTGCCACAACGGTCCGGCCGAACAAGGGCTTACGCATGAACCAGTTGAGGCCCGCCTCACCCTGGGCCGCCGGGCCCACGATGATCAGCGCCGGCGGCCCGATCTGTTCCCGGCCGCACGTCTCGACGATTTGGCTCAGCGGTGCGCGCACCACTTTTTGCGTCGGCAACGTGGCATTGGCCACGAGTGCCACAGGGGTGTCCGCCGATCTGCCATGGGCCATCAGTTGCTCGGAAATGGTCGGCAGCGTACCGATACCCATATAAAAGACCAGCGTTCCCGGAAAGTGCGCCAGGACGCCCCAGTCGATATTGCGGTCCTCCTTGCCTTCGGCCTCGCGGCCGGTGATGAAGGCCACCTGCGAGCTGTACCGGCGGTCGGTCAGCATGATGCCGGTGTATTCGGCGGCCGCAATCGCGGCGGTAATGCCCGGCACAATCTCGAAATCGACGCCCGCTTCATTCAGCAGCGCCGCCTCTTCCGTGCAGCGACCGAAGATGCAGGGATCGCCGCCCTTGAGCCGGACGACCCTCTTGCCCGCCAGAGCCTTCTCGACCAGGATACGGTTGATTTGATCCTGGGTATAGGAGCCGGGACCGATCCGCTTGGGCACGTGGAGGATCTCGGCGTCTTGACGCGCCATCTCCAGCAGAGCCGGATTGGCGAGCTTATCGACGATGAGACAGTCGGCGCTTTTGATCAGCTCCGCTCCGCGCAGCGTAATCAGGTCCGCCCGTCCGGGTCCGGCCCCCACCAGATATGCCATCCCCTTTTTAGGTCCTGAGTTCACCTTTGTCTTGCTCCCTTTCCAATTCCTGAAGAATCTCCCGGCCGCCGGCCTCAAGCAACTCCTGAGCCACCCGTTCGCCTAATGACACGGCCTGTGAAACCAGACCCTCGGCCTGTTTGTGGATGATCTTGCGGCCGTCGACATCGGCGATGAACGCGCGGAGTTCCAGGGTCTCGCCGTTGCGTTCCGCATACGCTCCCACGGGGGCATGGCAGCCGCACCTCAGCGCCACGAGCACTTGCCGCTCGGCCAGAACTAAGGCCCGGCCCGCTGGGTCATCCAGGGACTGCACGACGGCCACAGGCTCTT
>JAMCWO010000042.1 GCA_023481165.1 Planctomycetota bacterium
GTATGACCATGCGCTGGCGCAGGAATTGGCGGTCCCGCACAAAGGCGATATAGCGACCATCCGGCGACCACTTCGGGTACTTGCCGGGGACGATCAGCAGATCGGTCTGGTTCGTGGCCGGGTCGAACAGCGCCACCCCGCTTCGGCCCTGTACGCCGAGGCTGAAGGCCAGCTTCCTGCCGTCGGGCGACCACTGGGCACTGAATCCATCCGTGGTGATCCGCCGGCCTTTGGCCGAGAGAGCGCCAAAGGTCTCTTCGGCTTGGGCCATGGGCAGGAAGGCCGGTCCGGCCGGTGCATCATTCCCCGGATGCCAGGATCGTCCCGCTTGGAGGTTGTCGAATACGTATTTCGCGCACCAGTTCCGAAACTGCTGCCGTGCTTCCTGACCCGGATGGACAATCTCCTCAAACACCGCGGCGGCCTTGTCATAGTTGCCCAGGGCGGTCAGTGCTGCGAACCGGTGGTACTGTAGGGGCGAAAGATCTTTCGCCCCCACCGAGGCCTCTGCGACGACCCGTTCGTAGTCGCCCTTGCGCAAGAGAGTGGCGGAACGTTGGGTGATCAGATCGAG
Source organism: Planctomycetota bacterium (assembly GCA_023481165.1). Classification (GTDB taxonomy): domain Bacteria; phylum Planctomycetota; class Phycisphaerae; order Sedimentisphaerales; family Anaerobacaceae; genus PLanc-01. The sequence goes on from JAMCWO010000042.1 coordinate 575, forward strand.
GTATTGCGGGTCCGTTTCTTTCAGGCGCGCCAGCGCATGGTCATACTCCGTGATGGCGTCCTCATACTCGCCCAGTTCGCGCAGGGCGATCGCGCGCAGGGAGTAACCGAGCGGGTCACCGCGCCGCAGATACGTCATGCCCAACGCATCCTCCCTCATGCGGGTGTATTTGCGGGACGCGTAATACGTGAAGGCTCGTAAGCGCAGAGACTCGTAGTGCTCCGGGGTAAGCTGCAAGGCCTTATCCAGGGCGGCAAGCTGCTCCCGGATCGTAGGGGCGGTCATGGCGCGCAGGAAATAGGCTTCGGCGGTCTCCGGCTGCCGCGTCTCGGCTTGGCGGCGGTGCTCCTCGAACTCCTTGAGCTTTTCGGCATCCAGCGGTTCGCTTTCCCAGAGGATGCGGGCCAGCAGCGCATGGGCCGTCCCGGCAATTTCGGGCCGTTCCTGGAGCAGGCTGCCCAGGATCGCTGTAGCCTCTTGGAACCGGCGGTTGTCCACGAGGATGCCGGCGCGCAGAAGCCGGGCTTGGCCGCCTACGTACGGGCTGTCGAGGATGGACTGGATCGTCTTGAGAGCGGCTTCGCGCTCCGCCTTGGCGTATTGGTCCCGCGCCCGGTCCAAGAGGTCCTCGTGCTGCAAGCGTTCCGCTTCCACTAATTGCAGTCGGTCTCGATTCCACCGGAGTCGGTCTTGATTCCAGATGGAAAGAAGGACGCCCGCAATGGCAACCAGAATCGCCGCTATTACACCGACCAGTACTTGGACTCGGTGCCGGCGCAGGAACTTGCCAAGGCGGTACGCCGTAGTCGGGCCGCGGGCGAGGATGGGCTCGTGTTCCAGGTGCCGTCGGATGTCTTCGGCCAAGCCGCTGGCGGTGTCGTACCGCCGGGCGCGATCCTTCTCCAAGGACTTCATCACGATCCAGTCGAGGTCGCCCCGGACCTCTCGTAGCATGGGCGTCCCGCCCATGGTCTTTGTAGGTCGTGCGTCCTCGCACGACGTCGTGGCATGGGCGTCCCGCCCATGAATCATCGGCAGGATGCCGATGCCACGGCGAGCGGGGACGTTCGCGCTACGAAGAGCGGTCCGAATCCTCGTAGAGGGTCTGACCGGCTCCTGCTCCCGGATCACCCGTTGCATCTCGAGGTAGCCGGCCTTGCGGAGTTCCTCTTCGCTGAAGGGCGTGGTTCCAGTAAGGAGTTCATAGAGCAGCACACCCAAGGAGTAGATGTCGGAGCGGGTGTCGATGTCCAGATCGCTCAATTCCGCCTGTTCCGGACTCATGTAAGCGGGCGTGCCGATGATGTGCGCATAGCGGGTAAAGAGCGTCTTTTCCGTCAGCTTCTGGTTCGTGGCCTTGGCAATACCAAAGTCAATCACCTTGGGCACGGGTTTACCATCATGGTGCGTAATCATCACATTGGAGGGCTTGATATCCCGGTGGATAATACCCTTCTGGTGGGCGTGTTGGACCGCATTGCAGACTTGGAGGAATAGCGTCAATCGCTCTTTGGTGCTCAGACTGTTTCTGTCGCAGTATTCGGTGATGGAGACACCTTGGACCAGTTCCATCACAAAGTAGGGCCGGCCGGTCTCCGTGGCGCCGGCGTCGAGGACCTTGGCGATACTGGGATGGTCCATCAGGGCCAATGCTTGGCGCTCGGCCTCGAAGCGGGCAATCACCTGGCGGGTATCCATGCCCAGCTTGATGATCTTGAGGGCCACCTTGCGGCGGAGGGGCTCGGTCTGCTCCGCCAGGTAGACCACCGCCATGCCGCCTTCCCCGATCTTCTCCAGGAGCTTGTAACGCCCGATGATTGTGCCGGGACCTTCCGTCATAAGAGAATCATCAAGCAGGATGTTTTCACCCACCGGCGGAACCTCAAGGAAAGTGCCGCGTTCCTCACGAGATTGGAGCAATGCCGTCAGTCGAGCGAATAGAGCCGGATCATCCCGGCAGGCGTCCCGGAGATAGGCCATCCGCTCGGCCAGCGGTTTTGCGGCGGCGGTGTGGTACAGCAACTCTTCGTTTTTGAGGTGTTCCGTGTCCATCTCTTGTCCCCAACAACCTGGGTCTACCGTACAGTGCGAAAAACGGCGCCTGTGCTCCCTCACAAAAACAAGATTCTCGGGAGGAAATCTTACTGGCCGGCGGTGGTGGCGCGCCGGCGCTTGATCTCCGCGTGCAGCCAGGAACGTGCATAATCCCAGTGCCGCTCCGCCGTGGCATGAGAGATGTTAAGGGCTTGGGCTGCCTGCTGGATGGTCAGTCCGGCAAAGTAGCGTAGCTTGACCAAATCGGCCTTGAGCGTGTCCACCTTGGCGAATTTCGCGAGAGCCTCGTCCAGAAGAAGGAGATCGTCGGCGACGTGTTCGTGGGTATCCCCCACGGCCATGTCGTCCAGATCGACACGCCGCAGGCTCCCCCCGTACTTGAGACCCCGTTTTTGCCGCGCGTTCTCCACCAGAATCCTGCGCATCGCTTCGGCGGCCGCGGCGAAGAAATGCCCCCGGCTGTTCCAGCTTTGCGGTCCAGCGCCCACCAACCGGAGATAGGCTTCATGTACCAAGGCCGTCGCCTGGAGGGTCTGACCGGGAGCCTCATGAGAGAGTTTCTGGGCGGCGAGAAGCCGGAGTTCCTCGTAGACCAGGGGCAGGAGTTCGTCTGTAGCTCTCGCGTCCCCCCGTTCGATGGCGTTCAGGATGCGCGTGACATCGCTCATAGCCCGTACGGGCGAATGATGATTCGCCCCTGCCCACAACTGTGCCTGTCGACAGGGCTATTCTGTCAGAAAGCCGGTGGGTTTTCAAGTGCCGACACGCCGGCGCGGCGGCACCGCCACCCTACGGGCCCGGGGCGGGCCCCTGTTCCCGTCTTCTCGCGCGTCTACGGGCAAGAGGCCCGTGCCCCTACTACGGGTACATCCCCTCGCCGCCGTAGGCACCGCCGTAATCGCCGTAGCCGCCCATCTCGTCGTACATGCCGCCCATGTCCTCGTAGCCGCCTTCCATCCCGCCGCGCATGCCGCGTCCGCGACCGCGCATCCCGCCCTTGTTGAAGGCGCGGAAGGGCTGCGGCTCCTTGCGCTTCTCGATCTGGATGTACTGATAGGCCGCCGCCACGTCTTTGGGCCAGTTCGCGGCGCTGACGGGCATGTGCTCGATACTCGTCCCGTCGCCGGTGTAGAGCATGTCATAGTACAGGCGCGGGCGCAGGTTCGGGGCGTTGCCCCAGTCGTTGACCTGGACCAGGTCCACGAGCACCTTGCCCGTGCTGTAGTTGATGGTCTTCGGGACATTCTGCTGGTCCGGACTGGTCGGCACTCCATAGCCCGGCATCCCGCCCGGTCCCATCGGCGGCATGCCGCGCATGCCGGTGATCCGATCGGAGCCGGCCCCCGGGTAGCCGTAGCCGGCCGTCATCCGGGCCCGGTCTTTGAGCCGCTTCTCGCGGTCGTCTTCCTTCTTGGGCTCCATCTCCTTGCCGATGGTCTCACCGGGCTTGACCAGGAAATTCTCCGTCCGCCAATAGCCGAGGGTGTAGCGGGCCACTTCCACCGTCGCGGTGTTGGTCTTGTCCTGGATGTCGCGGGCGAACAGGTAGGTCCGCTGCTGGACGTCGATCGGCTTGGTGATCTCGGAGTACGGACTCCACAGGATCACTTGGTCTTTCTTGTCCGTGTCCCGCTCGACGACCTCGCCGGTCCCGGCCACGGGATTGAAGACGCCGACGCGGACACGATACTGGTAGGTCCTGCCCGGCTCGACCGTGTCGTCGAAGACCCAGATCAGCAGGGGCTTGGTCCGTTTGGAGAGGTCTTCGCGGAACGTGATCATCTCGGGGAAGAAATCGAAGTAGACCTCGGCGGTCGAGGATTTGCGCCGCATGCCCATCTCGCCGGGCATGCCGTACATGTCGCCGTACATGTCGCTGCCCGGCCCACCGCGCCGGCCCGTCCGGGTCTGGCCGCCCGGACCCGGGTAACCGCCCGGACCCGTCATGGCG
>JAMCWO010000154.1 GCA_023481165.1 Planctomycetota bacterium
GTCCGAGGGCCCCCACCGCCTGTCGCCTCCGGTCTTCTCAGCGTTCGCGTGGTTCGCGTATTTCGTGGTTGAAGAGCAGTTCCCGGTTGCCAGGTCCCGACCCCTGCGAACGATCACGTTTGTGCAACAGTTCAAAAGGTAAAACACCCCGCGAGCGAAAAATTCTTTATTCCTGCCCACACAAGGAGTTACGCGACCTTCTGGCTTGGCCCATGCACAGAATTTCGGCACGGTTCGTGCAACACGGAGCATAGGTAGAGGGACAGTCTGCCCTGAGGCGGAGACCCTCGGATTTATGATTTATGAATTATGATTTGGCGAAAGGAAACTCATGACTAGATCGGCACAAAGCCAAGCCAATTGCGCCAACGCCCAGAAGTCCACCGGTCTGTGCGTGAGATCGGATCGGGTTTCCGGGATCGGGGTCAGAGATCCGACGCCTGCCCCTTCGGCCCCTGGACCTTGTGCTTCTACGCCAAACAAACCCAATTTCCGGCGGAGCTGCGGGAGGGGCAAGTGGTTTGCTGGAAAGGAGTTATGGCTGAGCGGACCTGCACAGAGCACTGGAAAAACAAAGCCAAACTTGGGCAGGATGGAGAATCTGGGGAACGGCGCGAGAGGTGGCGATTGTGCGACAACGCCTCGTTGCCCGGTGTCGTTCCGGCAACGAACCCAATTGAGAAGAAGTTCGAGGTTTGAAGTGTGAAGTTTGAAGTGCGGAACAAAGCCAATTCTTCGATTGCGGATTGTGCAAAACGAAGCCAATTTCGGGTAGTCCGGCTGGGACCGGAGGGCGAAGCGTGCGAAACAAAGCCAAACTTGGGCGCCCCCGGGGTATCTGGGGGGCGGTGCGTGGCCGGGAGCTTATCGTGCGAAACAAAGCCAATTGACTGGAAGTTTGAAGTGTGATGTGTGATGTTTGAAGTGCGAAACGAACCCAATTGCCCGAAGCGGGGCACCGAGGCGGTGTCGGGCGTGGCGAGCGACGGCGAGCAATAAAAAGGGCCGACGTTGGAGCGCCGGCCCTGGGGGTCTGGAGAGGAAGAGCCGTCAGAAGGCGTACTTCAGGCTCACGCTGGCCCAGAACTCGTTGTCCGGATTGACGGTGTCCTCGAAGCTGAACTGGTAGTAGACGGCCGGAGTCAGGACGATATTCCGGTCGGCGCCGAAGACAAAGTCGGTGGAGGCCCCGATGACGGCATCGGAAAAGCCCGAATCGACCTTGGCGCCGAGCGGCGACAGGCCGCCGTTCCAGACCAATTCGGAGTGCAGCTTGATCACCTGGTCGTCCGGCGTGAGCAGACCCGGGACCGTGAACGCGTAGTCCAGCATGAGAATCTGGAACATCCCCTTGACATCCTCGTCAAACGTGGGATTCACGACATGCGCCCAATGGTTCGTCCGGCCCGGCCACATGTAGGCGAAGGCGTAGCTGGGCTGCAGGCCCTGGATCGGCAGCAGATTCGGCCAGGAGAGGATCACGTGTCCTTCCATGAGGTCCTCGGTCAGGCCGAAGTTGGTTTTGGGATAATAATAATAGACATATCCGAGCCGGAAATTCGTGGCCAGGGGCTCGCCGCTCCACAGGACGTTCTGGTAGTAGAGCGTGCCGTCCCAGCGCTGCAACTGCCCGAAGGCATCGGAGATCGACTGATGTCCCACGGCACTGACCCCGAACCCGGAATCGAACAGGTTCAGATCCGCCATCATGTGGACGGCGCCCGCGTCGCGAAAGATGTCGAAGCCGCGCCAGATGTATTGGCTGTCCCACGTGGTGCCAATCATGGTATGAGGTTCTTTCGGAGTTTCTTCGAAGTCATTTTGTGCTTCCTCGGCCCCGGCCGCGGCGGCGGTCAGAAGCACGGCGGCAAAAACCACACGTGTCATTCCGTTTTCTCCTTGCTACCAGCGACCGGTCTTGCGCAGGGCGGCCGGCGGCAGCTTGTCGAGCTCCTTCGTGTACTTCTGCAATACCTCTTCCGGCAGCTCGTAGTCGCTGAGCTTGCCGGACAGATAGCTGTCGTAGCCCGACAGGTCCATCAGGCCGTGACCGCTGTAGTTGAAGAGGATCACTTTCTGCTTGCCTTCCTGGCGGGCCTTCTCGGCCTCGTCGATAACGGCGGCAATCGCGTGACTGGTCTCGGGGGCGCAGATGGCCCCTTCCGTCTTGGCCCACGTCATCGCGGACTCGTAGCACTTAGTCTGCTTGTAGGACTTCGGCTTGATGAGGCCTTCCACAATGGCCTGGCACACGAGCGGCGCCATGCCGTGATAGCGGAGCCCGCCCGCGTGAATCGGCGGCGGCACGAACGCGTGGCCCAGCGTGTGCATGGCCAGCAGCGGCGTCATGCAGGCGGTGTCGCCGTGATCGTAGCGGAACGGCCCGCGGGTCATCTTCGGGCAGGCCGCCGGCTCGATCGGCATGATTTCGATGTTGGCGCCGTTGATCTTATCGGCCACGAAGGGGAAGGACAGCCCCGCGAAGTTGCTGCCGCCGCCGGCACAGCCGATCACGATATCCGGCAGCTTCTCACCCGCCATCTGGAGCTGCTTCTTGGCTTCCAGACCGATGATCGTCTGATGGAGCAGGACGTGATTGAGAACGCTGCCGAGCGAGTACCGCGTTTTGCCCGTGGGGTCGGTGACGGCCGCCTCGATGGCCTCGCTGATGGCGATGCCCAGGCTGCCCGGCGTATCCGGCATTTCGGCCAGAATCTTGCGGCCCGCGTTGGTCTCCGTGCTGGGACTGGCGACGCATTTGGCGCCCCAGACCTGCATCATGAGCTTGCGGAACGGCTTCTGGTCGAAGCTGATTCGCACCATGTAGACCTTGCATTCCAAGCCGATGAGCTGGCAGGCGAAGGCCAGCGCACTGCCCCACTGGCCGGCGCCGGTCTCTGTCGTGAGCCGCTGGATGCCGAACTGCTTGTTGTACCAGGCCTGCGGTACCGCCGTGTTGGGCTTGTGACTGCCGGGCGGGCTGACGCTCTCATCTTTATAGTATATGCGGGCCGGCGTCTTGAGGTATTTCTCCAGGTTGACGGCCCGGCGCAGCGGGGTGGGACGCCAGCGGTACAGAATATCGAGCACTTCCTGCGGAATATCGATCCAACGCTTGGTGCTGACTTCCTGCTCGATCAGGTTCATGGGGAATACCGGAGTCAGCAGGTCCGGCGTCACCGGCTTGCCGTCCGGTCCGAGCGGGGGCAACAGCGGCGTCGGAAGGTCCGCCGCCAGGTTATACCATTGTCGGGGAATGTCGCTCTCTTTGAGCTGAATCTTCTGCTCCATGCCATGGTCTCCAACCTAAGTCATTCGGACGTGAACTTGCGCACAGTAGAGCCTTTGGGCACCATTGATAGTCGGCACTCCGGGTACTGTCAAACAAAAAAATCGCCCACGTGCCTCCGCATTGGAGCGAGTTTTTCGATATGGGACGTTCCTCGTCTTTGTCGCCCCCGCGCAGAGCTTGCCCTCGATCTGATCGGGGGGCGGGGGTCCAGGAAAACCACGGTGTTTATGGATTCCCGCCTTCGCGGGAATGACAGCATGCAGGGTGTAGGGTGGGGTTTGCCCCACCACGATCCGCATGTGCGAAGAATCGGTGGGGCAAGCCCCACCTACCTTAGAAGACGATCGCCGCGTAGCCGACGCTGTCGCGGCTCACCGTCCCCATCTCGCGGAGCATGATCTCGTTGCTATTGGTATGAGCAAGCAGGACACCCTTCTGGGCGCCAAGCTGCTTGGCCGCCGCGACGACAGCCGCCGCCGCTCCCGGTCCGCAGGCATTGCCGTTCTCCAGCGCGTTGGCGAGCAGATGCCGGGGTTCGAGGCTCAAGGCCAGGTCGATGAACTGCCGGTCGTTGACCTCGCTGGCCCAGTGCAGTGCCTCCGAGCCGATTCCCATCGGGGTGAAGCCGTAACGCGGACCGTAGTGCGTCAGGTCAGTCGAACCGATAAAGACGGGGGATTGCGGATTGGCAGACTTGCCTCCTTCCAAACCGCCGTGCGCGAGGGATGCATCGGCGAGCGCCTGGCCCAGACCCAGCGCGGACTTGGTGGTGGGGACAATGATGGGCACGATCTGAGCGTCCGGAAACAAATGTTGAATGAACGGGACCTGCACCTCGATACTGTGTTCGTGCCGATGAGCCCCGGAGTCCGCGATCACCGCACCGCTGTCGAGCAGAGCTTGGCGGAGCGCTGCATCGATCTGTGTCGTGCCCAGGGGGGTTTCCCACGCATCGCTGCCATCGACAACCGGTTCGGAGCCGAAGTAGCCGTGCGCCGCCCCGCAGACCACGAAGGTGCCGACCGTTCCGCGCTGTCGCTTGACCGCCGCGAATACCAGAGCCGCCAAGGCGCCGCTGAACGTCCAGCCCGCGTGCGGCACGAGGCCGCCAACCAGGGGCACAGGCAGGCCCTGCCCCGGCACCTCGGCCGGCAGACATTGACGAATCTCAGCCAGACACGTCTCGCGATCCTCCGGGTAGAACTGACCTGCAACGGTGGGCTTTCGAATCTGCATGGCAGCACCCCCTGGAATTTACGATTTACGATTCATGATTTACGATTTATGATGCTGTTCGTTCTTCGTCGGTCCCAAGGTGACGCCACAGACTCAAATAGTAAAGCTTGAACGGCAAATAGTAAATGGCAATCGCATCGGAAAAAACAGCGCCAGTAGCGGTCATCATAGGATCGGATAGCGACCTGAGCGTCATGCAAAGCTGCGTGGACCAGCTTCGCGAGTTCGGGATCGAGCCTACGGTGCGCATCCTTTCCGCGCACCGCACGCCGCAGGCAGCGGCCGAGTTCGCCCAAACGGCTGAGGCCCGCGGCGTCAGGGTGATCATTGCCGCCGCCGGCATGGCCGCCCACTTGGCGGGCGCGATGGCCGCCTGGACCACGCTGCCGGTCATCGGCGTTCCCCTGACCAGCGAGGGCGGCTTGGCGGGCTTGGATGCCCTGCTCAGCACGGTCCAGATGCCCCCCGGCGTCCCGGTGGCCACCGTCGCCATCGGCAAAGCGGGCGCCAAGAATGCCGCCCTTCTGGCCGTGCAGATTCTGGCTCTGGCGGATGCCGCCCTGCGCGACAAGCTCCTCCAGTTCCGGAAACGACAGGAACAAAGAGTTCGCGAGAAAGACGCCGGCTTGGCATGAGACGTGTGCCCCTTTTGGCAGCGGTGGCGGAGTGGTTCGCCGAGGACCAACTGCGTGGGTCATCGTGGCGGGGGGATGGTCTGTTCCGGCGGCTTGTGCAAAATGCGGGATGGCTGCTGAGCGGCACCGCCGTCGCCACGGTGCTGGGCCTGGGGGGCACGGTGCTCAAGGCGCGGGCGCTGGGTCCGGGGCTTTTCGGCGTCTTGGCCGTGATCGTGGCTTATGTGGCCATCGTAGAGCGCCTCGCCACGTTCCAGCCGGCGCTGGCCCTGATCAAGTACGGCGCCGAGGCCCTCCAAAAGGACCGACCGGACGAATTCATGGGGTTAGTGAAGGTGAGCATACTCCTGGACCTGATCGGGGCAGTCAGCGGGATGGCCCTTGCCGTTCTGGGCGCCCTGGTCTTGGCGGACCGGTGGGGCTGGTACGGGAGCCTCAACGCGGCCGGCGGCGTTTCAGGACCCGAGTTGCAGATCAGCCACATGGCGGCGGTTCTGAGCACGGGGATTGCCTTCAGCCTCACCGGCACGCCCAACGGGGTTCTGCGCCTGCTCGACCGCTTTCGCATGTTCACTCTACAGATGGTCCTGACTGCCGGCCTCGCCTTTGTCGGGGCGGCGGCGGTCTACCTCGCCGGAGGCGGGCTGTGGGGGTTTCTGATCGTGACGTTAGTCTCGGGCATCGTCGGGAATCTGTTTCTCATAGGGGCGAGTCTCGTCGCGCTGGCCCAGCGCGGCTTCCTGCACTACTGGCGTGCCCCGGTGGTCTCTTGGAAGCCTTTCCTGCACTTCTCCGGATGGACCTACGTCACCTCCACCCTCGACATTCCGGTCCGGCAATTGGACATCCTGATCGTCTCGGTGCTCACCTCGTTCGAGCTGACGGGGATCTACAAGATCATCAAGCAGGTCTGTGCCCTGCTGGCGGGCCTGGCCGATCCTCTCAGCCAGGCGGTCTATCCGCAATTCGCCGCTCTGGTGGCGGACGGCCAGGAGCGCCGGGCGCGAACGTACGTCCTCCGGATCGGGGCGGGGATTGCCGCCCTGGTCGGACCGGCGGCCCTCCTGCTGGCGGTGTCCTCCCCGTGGTGGTTGGGCCGGGTGTTTGGCAGCGCGTTCGCCGCCGGGTGGCTGCCCCTGAGCGCGTTCCTCTTGGTTACGGTGGCTTCCATCTCGTGTATCGCCCTTCACCCTCTCTTCACGGCCCTGGGCTACGTCAAAGAAAATGCCACCGTTCTGCTCGTTGCCAATGGTGTGTATCTTGTGTGCGCCTGGCTGCTGACAACGGCCCTCGGATTGGCGGGGCTAGCGCTCGCGGCCGGCGTCCAACTGGTGCTCGTCGTCGGACTGAAGGTGATGTACATGCATCGGGGCAGGGCCGGCCACGCGGGTGCCCTTGTCCCTGGGGCGGAGGTCCGGACATGAGCCGCAGGACCATTGCCATGACGGTCCTTTCCGAGGGGATCGGAGGCGCGGAGGCCGTTGTCCGGCAGATCGCCCGGCACATCGACAAGTCGAAATACGATTGCTTGATCCTCACCAACGATGAGATTCAGGGCTATTATCGAGATACAGGAGGGAGGACGGTCTCCCTGGGCTCGTTCCACCGGTGGGCCGGGCTGCCGGTGCTAAACCGCTTGGCGAGCCGGATCGAGGCTTCTCGGCCGGCTCTGGTTCTGGCGCGGTTGCGCGAAAAAGCCGATCTTCTGTCGGATGTCGTTCACCGCTACCACGTCGAGCTGCTGCACAGCCACTTGCTGGAAGATTTCTACATGGTGAGCCAACTGGCCCCGGGGACCGTCAAGCGAGTGATGACGATCCACGGCGGCTTGGGTCTCGATGTGGCGCTGCCGTGCTTCTGGGACAGGGACGAAATGCTGGCCGCGCTGGGCCAGGCAGACTTCCTGACTTCCGCGTGCCAATACTTCTTGAAGCTCCTGGGGGATAACGGCGTGAACACCCAGGGCCGCTGTGCCCTGGTGGCCAACGGCATTGACGGCGAGGTTGTTCCGGACGCGGAACTGCCGGACGCGAGCGGGCGCGACAATGTCCTGAGAATGGTCTTTCTGGGCGGGGATCGCTACGCCAAGGGCGGAGACCTCCTGGCCAGGGCGCTGGGCCTCGTGGTCCGCGAGAACGGCCTGCGCAACGTGCACTTGACAGTCTTACGAAACGTGCATCATAGCTCCGAGATGTACCGTTATCTCAGCACGGAGGGGCTACTGGAATTGGTCGATCTCGCCGGCTATGCCGGCAACACGAGCCATCTCGATTACATTCGCAGGAGCGATCTGTTCGTGCTGCCCTCCCGATCGGAAGGTATCGCCAATACGCTGATGGAGGCCATCGGCCTCGGCAAGGCCATTCTCGCCACCGATGTCGGCGGTACAGGCGAGGTCGTGTCGCACGGAATCAACGGCTACCTGTGTCAGCCGGCGCCGGAGAGCATCGCGGCGGGCATCGTGTATTTCCTCAAGAATCCGGCCAAGCTCACGGAGTTTGGCCGCAGGAACGCAGAGCTCAGACCCCGATTCCTCTGGCCCGGGATTGTCGCCAAGTACGAAGACCTCTATGAGAAGCTTCTGACAGGCCAATACGTATGGAGCGCGTGACCTATCTCGTTCTGGGCGGCGGCGTGACGGGGTTGTCCTTCGCCAACTTCGTTGACGCCAAGGACTACCTGGTTTTGGAGAAAGAGCGCGCCCTGGGCGGCTACTGCAAGAGCACCCACAAGGAGGGGTTCGTCTGGGATTGCGCGGGGCACTACTTCCATTTCCGTAATGCCGCCCTGCGCGATTACCTCCTGGCGCGCATGCCGCCGGGATCGGTGCGAGAGATCATTCGAGACGCGCGGATTCGCTATAAGGATAATCTGATCGATTTCCCGTTCCAGACGAATATCCATCAGCTCCCGCGCGAGGAGTTCCTGGACTGCCTGTACGATCTCTACTTCCGCGCCGCCGACCGGTCGTGCCGTAGCTTCCAGGACATGGTGTATACACGCTTCGGCCGGAACATCGCCGAGAAGTTCCTCGTGCCGTATAACCGGAAATTGTACGCCTGCGATCTCGATACTCTCGATGCCGACGCTATGGGCCGGTTCTTCCCGCAGACGACGATGGACGACGTCATCCGGAATTTCAAGGTCCGCGGCGACCGCTCGTACAACGCCACCTTCCTTTACCCCGAGGCCGGCGCCGCGCAGTTCGTGACCGCGCTCGTACACGACCTCGACCCGAGTCGCCTGGTGATCGGCGAGAGGGCCCTGGGCATCGATCCGGACGACAAGGTCGTTGAGATCGCCGGTCGGCGCGTCCGCTATCAGTATCTCATCAGCACCGTGCCTTTTCCGGATCTTCTTAATCTCATGTCCTGGCCGGCGGACGCGAGTTGTCTGACTTGGAGCAAGGTCCTGGTCTTCAACCTGGGCTTCGATGCCAAAGGGCCGCAGGGGATCCATTGGATCTACTTCCCCGAGGAGAAATACAGGTTCTACCGGGTCGGTTTCTATGACAATCTCCTCGGTGCCGGCCGCATGAGCCTGTACGTGGAGATCGGTCTGGCACAGAACGACGAGGTCGATCCCGGCCGGGAGCGGGAGGCGGTCCTGCGCGGTCTGGAGGAGGCAGGCATTGTTCAGGGGCAGAACCTGGTGTGCTCGGAGACGATTCTTCTGGACCCGGCCTATGTGCACGTTTCCGGGTCGGCCCAACGGTTCTTCGAGGAGACAGATCGGCTGCTGCGGTCGAAGGACATCTACTCGATCGGGCGCTACGGCGGCTGGAAGTACTGCTCCCTGGAGGACAATCTCCTGGAAGCGAAGGCCCTGGCCGGGGATTTCAACCGGGCGCAGGCGAAGCTCCCGTGGGATGTATCCGATGCTGGATGACAAGGCGGCAATCAGCACGTTTCTGCATTACGGCTATCTGCCGAGTCCGGATGTCCCGTTGCCCGCTTGGCTGAGCGACCGGTCCGATTGCCAACGCCGACCGGGAGGCGCCGATCGTGTGGACTTGGCCCCCCTGATTGCCGAGGGAGTGGGCGTTCTCAAGCGGGTCCTCCAAGACAGCGTCGAGGGCCCGGCGGCGACTCACATCGTGCCGCTCAGCGGTGGTCTCGATTCGCGCGCCATTCTGGGCGGATCGCTGGAAAACCTGGAGACTCGGGACATTCGGGCTGTCACTTTCGGCAGCCCCGGGACCTGGGACTATGAGATCGGCCGCGAGGCAGCCCGTGCCGTCGGCGTGCGCTGGGAGGCGATCGATTTGTCCTCAGAGGATTGGAAGTGGGATATCGCTCAGCTCACGCAGACGGCGCGGCGGCTGGAGCGACCGGTCGGGCTGTTTGACACCCATGTGAATCATCAGGTTCCCGTGCGGTTCGGGGCCGGAAACGTGTACTGGAGCGGCTTCATGGGCGACCCGCTCAGTGGCTCTCATCTCCGGCCTCGGGACAGCGCCACCTGGGGCGAGGCCCGGCGGCACTTTGTCCGGTGCAATCGCTTCTGTCGCTCTATGAACCTGCTGCCGCCGAATCTCGAGCCACAGCGCTGTCTGCCCCTATCGCCTCTACTTGCCGGCGAGGACCTGTGCTACGATGAACAGCTTGACTTTGCGGTCCGCCAACAATGCCTCATCCGGCACACCGTCTTGCCCAGAGGGTACGAGTACCGGACGCCCTTCCTGCATCCGGCGTGGGTGAGCTTCATTCTGAACGTTCCGCGCCGCTACCGCGCAGGACAGTACCTGTACAAAGAAATCCTGAAGGCAGCATATCCTCGTCTATTCGCCCTGCCGGCCAAGAACAATCTCGGTCTGCCGCTGGATGCAGCGCCATGGCGAAAGGCGGCGCGCATGCTGGGCCTGGGCGCCCGGGGTCTGGCCCGACGTATCGCGCCGAGCCTCTTGTACTCGATCTCGCCCGGCCTCAACTACATCGACTTCGATCGGGACATGCGCCGTCGCCCGGACCTGCGGGCGACCGTCGGCGAGTGCCTCCAGGACCTCCGCCGGCGCGGTCTCGTCGACTGGATCGACCTGGAGAGCCTCTGGCAGCGGCACCAACGCGGCCGGGCAAATCACGCCGATGCCCTCATGCTGTTGGCGTCGCTGGAAATTCACTGGAAAGCCCAAGAGGAGACGGGCCCGTGAAGATCCTGTATCTATCCGGTTTTCCGATTCCCTCCCGCGCCGCTCATGCGGTGCACGCGATGAAGATGTGTCAGTCCCTCGCGCGGAACGGTCATGAGGTCGCCCTCTTTGCCGGGGGACGACCGCCCGAGCGGATCAAGGACTTATATGAGTATTATGGTGTCGCGAACACATTTTCTTTGAAGCTGCTGCCGCTGGCCGGCATGAGAGGTGCGACGTTGCTCTCGCTGCCGCAGTTGCATCGAGCACTGAGGGCCTACGACCGCCGCGACGCGCTCGTCTATGCGCGAAGCATCTATGGCGCGTTCCTGGCGGCCCGGATGGGGTTTCGCATCGTCTACGAAGCCCACGCGCCTCCGCCTCATGCCTTGATCCACTGGCTGGAGAAACGGCTGTTCGGCATGAAGGGCTTCCAGAAGCTGATCGTCATCTCCGCGAGCCTCAAATGCATCTACCTGTCCACCTACGGCGACATCCCGCGCATGGAAGTCTGCCATGATGCGGCGGACGTCCCCATCGTCGGGGCGGTGCCCGAGTACGCATGGCCGGGCCGGCCGGACCGACTGCAGGTCGGCTACGTCGGCCATCTCTATCGGGGCCGGGGGATCGATCTGATTCTCGGCTGCGCCGAACGCCTGCCGCACGACGACTTTCACATCGTCGGCGGCACGGAGCGCGACATCCAGCACTGGCGATCGCAGGGCGGCGCGAACGTGTATTTCCACGGGTTCATCCCGCCGGCCCAGGTGCCCGCGGCCTTGAGCCGGTGCGATGTTCTGCTGCTGCCTTATCAGAAGGGCCTTTCCCTGGGCGGCCGGAATATCGACACCAGTAGCTGGATGTCGCCCATGAAGCTCTTCGAGTACATGGCCGCCCGCAAGGCGATCATCGCTTCCGATCTGCCGGTCTTGCGCGAAGTCTTGAATGAGAACAATGCCCTGCTCGTCCGGCCGGACGACTTGGACGGCTGGGTCTCGGCCCTGCGGGCCTGTAAGGACCAGTCATCTCGGGAGCGCCGCGCTGCGGCGGCCTATGCGGACTTTCTGGCCAACTACACCTGGGACAAGAGAGCCGCGCGCGCCTTGCAGGGCGTGCCGTTATGATGAAGATCGGCGACGCCGTGATCGGACGTCCCTGCCAGTATGCCCTTGGGCTCAGATGCCGAATTGCCCTGTATCTACCCAATTCATGCTCAGCAGAGACCAGAAGTCCGAGGCCAGATTGTTCAGGACATAATCGTAGGGCAGCCAGCCGTACCCTTGATCGCCCCAAGCCGTACCCCAGGAGTTGCGAATGAGCAGGGCGCCCGTGGTGGCCTTGCTGCATTGCGTGTTCGTGATCTTCTTGCGGTCATCGTAGCCCACGGCAACAATGGCGTGGCCCCACTCGGCCTGCTCGCCCGGACACGGATACGGAATCCCGCCCGGCACATCGCTGGACTCAAACGACGGAAATCCGTAGAAGCCGAACATCGAGGGGACTCCCGCCGCGAGGTAATTCTTCACGCTCTCCAGAACGGTGTCGACCGGGACGTTGGCTCCCAGAGGATCGTGGCAGAAATACTTCACGGCCTCGTAGTTATTCGCCACGGCGTACACGAAACTCGGCGGTTCTTTGTCGAAGGCCGGGCTGGCATCGGTGTACGGCCAGTACTTCTCGTCCGCGATCCCGCAGAGCACCAGGGCCCCCATGGTATTCCGCAGCCAGGCGCCGGTGTCGCCCGTGACCTGCATCAGGTTCCGCGTGGTCTTGTACACAAATAGGCGCGAGCCCCCGATGTGCTTGCCAAAGGCGCGTCGCTCGAAGTACTCGACAATGCCCACCGCGGCGTGGGCTGTGCACGAACCGAGATTCTGCTGGTTCTCAATCGGCGAGCACGAAGAGCGCAGATCTACCGTCGCCGGCAATGTGGCTGCCGCCTTCTTGCCTTTGGCGGCGGATTTCTTGGCCGACTCCAAGTTCCCGGTCAGCTTCAGCTTCTCGACCATGGCCGCAATCTCAGGCGTTGACTCCGTATAATCGCGTAGATCGGGCAATGGCGGGAGCCAGCCGGTGCCGACCCTCTCCCCGGTTTTCGCAATTGTCACGCATCGATTGAACACAGACATGATACACCTCCATTTGTTCGTGCAGGACCATCCTGCCACGGCTGCCGGTTCGAAATAGGTGCTGTGAATACAGCCTTCTTTTTATCTATAGGCGGATGACAGCTCCTTTCGTTGATTCGCAATCTCAAGCGCAGGTGCATTTCTTTCGCAGGGCCTGTGACGGATCTTATATAATGGTCGATTGTCTGTGCAGCACGGCAAGCGATGACAGTGCACGCTCGCCGGCCGGAAGGGACGTTCGAGGTGTTGGAGTGGTTATGAAATCGAAAAGTGTTCTTATCGCCGTGGCAGTTCTGTTTTGTGCCGGTCTCTTGCACGCCGGCGAACAGAAGGGTGCATCAACCATCAGGGCGGAAAAGAAGTTCGTTCTGGACTGGCTCAGCCAGCCGGCGGTCGTGAAGAAGTTCGGCGAGATTTCGGAGGCCATCTGGCGCTACGCCGAGTTGGGGTTGCAGGAGTTCAAGTCCTCCGGGCTGCTGGTCAAGACCCTGGAGAACGAGGGCTTCCACGTGGACACGGGGCTGGCCGGCATGCCGACCTGCTTTGTCGCCTCCTACGGGACCGGCCAACCGGTGATCGGCATCCTCGCCGAGTTCGACGCCCTGCCCACGCTGTCGCAGAAAGGCGAGGTTCCCAATAAAGAGCCGCTGGTTGAAGGCGCCCCTGGGCATGGCTGCGGTCACAATCTCATGGGCAGTGCCGCGACCGCCACCGCGATTGCCGTCAAGCGTTGCATGGAGAAGTACCACCTGCGCGGGACCATCAAGCTGTTCGGCTCGCCCGCCGAGGAAACGCTCATCAGCCGGCCCTACATGGTCCGGGCGGGCCTTTTCGAGGGCGTCGACGCGGTGATCAACAATCATGCGAGCAGCCGATTCTCGACGGCCTATGGCGTCACGGGCACAGCGGTGTATTCCCTGGTCTTCGTCTTCACCGGCAAAACGGCCCATAGCGGCTCCAGTCCCTGGTCCGGCCGCAGCGCCCTCGATGCCGTCGAGATCATGAACATCTCGACGAATTACCTGCGCGAGCACCTGCCTCTGACACATCGCCTGCACTACGTGATCCTGGAAGGCGGTGAGGCCCCGAACGTGGTGCCGGACCGGGCGAGCGTCTGGTACTATCTTCGCAACACCGATGAGCAGTTGGAGGATATGTACCAACGGGTCATCAACTGCGCCAAGGGCGCAGCGCTGGCAACCGGGACGGAGCTGGCCCAGGTCCACTGCCTGTCGGCCATTCACCAGAGCCATCATAACCGGACGCTCGCGGAATTATTTCAGGAGAACATCGAGCTGGTCGGTATGCCCCAATGGACGGACGAGGAACAGGCTTTCGCGAAGGCGCTGCAAAAGACGCTGGGCAAGGAGGAAAAGGGAATGCCGGCGGATGTCAACAAGCTGAAAGACCCGGAGCCGGTGCTGACGACCGGCGGCGCCTCGGACCACGGGGACGTGACCCTGATTGTCCCCACCGCGACGATCCGGTTCCCGGGCGAAGTTCCGGGCGCGATCGGGCACCACTGGTCGATGGCGGCCTGCAATAGCGGGTCCGCCGCGTGGAAAGGCTTGAATGCCGGGGGCAAGGCCATGGCCGCTTCCGCCGTAGACCTGCTGACCCGGCCGGATGTGCTGCAGAAGGCAAAGGATGAATTCGCCGCTTACAGCAAGAAGCACCCCTACAAATCCTTTTTGCCTCCCGATTGCCCAGCCGCCGCTGGAGATGAACAAGACCCTGATGGAGAAATACCGGCCGCTGCTGGAAAGAATGTAACACAAGCCTCAGCATTGCGGTTTCGCGCGAGATTTGGTAGGGATGGAAAGCCTTGAAGTCGTAGGTGGGGCTTGCCCCACCGGAATCCGCCCGATGGAGAGAAGTGGTGGAGCAAGCCCCACCCTACGTGAAACTCTCTTAATAAGGAGACCATTGTGACCATTGAACTGAAGAAGAATTGCCGCTATGCCCTGCTGGCGCCGACCAGCATGGGCGTTCGTTTGACGCCCGATGATGGACAGCCGTTTCATTGCAGCCGCCGGTTCACCCTGCAGGCGACCAGCGCCGAGAGCAACGTAGCGAGCGTGGCGTCGTATCTGGGCCTGCCGGTCAAGGTGCTGACGACCTTCGTCAAGGGCAGCCCGATCGCGCGATTCATCAAGGACGATCTGGCCGGCCGGCATATCGATGTCGAGGGCAAGGAAGTCGACCAGGGCGGCCCCTGGGGCTACCGCCACCAGTTCAACCTGGCCGACAGCGGCTACGGCTCGCGCGGCCCGCGCGTGTCCAATGACCGTGCCGGCGAGGTTGGCCGCACGCTGAACGTCAAGGACTTCGACCTCGACCGGATCTTCGGCCGCGAAGGCGTGCAGATCGTTCACCTGTCGGGGCTCATCGGGGCACTGTCGCCGGACACCGGGACTTTTTGCTTGGAGCTGGCCCGGGCCGCGAAGAAGTACGGCACCCGTATCGCCTTCGACCTGAACTACCGGGCCTCCTTCTGGAAAGGCCGTGAAAAAGAGCTGCGCAGCATCTTCCACGAGATCGCGGGCGTCGCCGACATCCTCGTCGGCAATGAGGAGGATTTCCAACTGTCCTTGGGCATCGAAGGTCCCGAGGCGGGCGGCAAGGGCCTGGCGAGCAAGATCGACAGCTTCAAAGTCATGATCGACCGGGCCCAGCGGACCTACCCCAATGCCTCAGTCTTCGCGACCACCCTGCGCGAGGTCGTCAGCGGCAACGTCCACCGTTGGGGCGCCGTCATGGCCGAGGGGTCCAACTGGCATGTCGTCGAGCCGCGGGAGATCGGTGTCCTCGACCGCATCGGCGGCGGCGACGGCTTCGTCGGCGGCATGCTCTACGCGATCCTGCGCGGCTGGGAGCCCGAAAAGTGGGTCCAGTTCGGCTGGGCGACGGGCGCTCTGGTCGTGACGCTCCTGACCGACTACACCCAACCGGCCGATGAAGAGCAGATCTGGAGCATCTGGCAAGGCAACGCCCGCGTGAAACGCTGACCGACCCTGCGCCGAGAAGTCGACTCTCCGGGTGGCAGCCTCAGGCTTTGGTTTGTAGTGTGCCCGTAAGGGCATAAGAAGAAACGCCTCACAGCGTCACTACAAACAGGTTGCGACGGGTGGCATCGCCAAGGCCTCCGGCCTTGACGATGCCACCCAGAACAAAGGTCCGCGCTTATTCCTGGCACCAGCCGCGCAGCGACTCGCAATGACATGAGCACGACAGAACTATTCGAGAACGTTCAAAAAGAAACGATCTACATCGAACTCTTGAACGAGGGGACATCCGTGTGGCGGCCGACGCCTGCATTGCGGGTCGGACCGCACACCTACGTCGTCCTCCCGACGGCGAACTACGACCCTGAGGACGAAGAAGGGCGGTTCCCTCCAGGCAGCGTTGTCGTGGGTCAGATGCAGACCAAGACCGGAGGAAGTGTGCTGGTCGCGACCTCACGCGCGGACATTTGACCGACAACCGCGCGCCTATCCCCTTCTCCTCCTACCGTCTTTCCTCCCCCGCTTTCTCCGTCAAGACGTCCTGCAGCGTCTTGAGGATCTCCGGCGAAGGGACGTTCTGGTCCCCCATGACCAGCATCGCGAAGTTGTCGGCGAGGATTTCTTCGGGGTGAATGATGTACTCGGTGTTGCGGCCGACCTGCTCGTAGAAACCGCGCACCCCGCTGAAGTCGACGAGGCGGGGCTGTGAACCCGCGTACCGCGGCTTGGCGTTTGGAGAATTGTCCGCGCGGTCGATCAGGAGCAGTTGGGACTGCATATAGGAGAAGAAATCACGGCCCTGCTCGACATCGTACCGCTCTGTTCGCGAGAAGATGATCGGGACCGCCCAGACGTCCGCGCCGGCGACCTGCACACGAATGCAATGATCGTTCGCGGGCGCATCGGGATTGGTGATCTTGCGGTTCCGCAGTGTCTCGGGCAACTCGATCTCGTTGCATTTCACGAAGCCGATGGCCTGGTAGAGCCGGTCCCGCAAGCCGGGATGGCTGCGGGACAGGATGTGAAACAGCTCGTGACCGAGGAGCCGGGGGCTCGGCGCCCGGTTTGGCGTCACCATGTTCTGCGGCAGGATCAGGGCGTGGTCCCGCGTGTAGGCGGCGCCGCCTTCTTCCTTGCCCGTCGTCTTGATGAAACAGATCGCTTTCCGCCACGGCAGGGCCAGTCGATCAAAAGGCGTCTGGAGCCGCTCCAGCGTGGACGTGAGCGACGCCTTCTCGGCTTCGGTCCAGTCGAGCACGTTGCGCCCGACGAACTCCAGAAAGGCCTTTTCCGACACAGGGCCCGCTGTCTTCACTCGGACAGCACGATCGAAAGGGCTGAGCGCGCGGACAAAGTCATCCCGGGTCGTCAGAATCTTGCGGCCCTCGTCCGCGGTGGCGAACGTGATGGTCGTGTCGCCGGCGAGACTGATCTGCGCGTGACACGTTCCCACCACGCTCAAGATAAGCCCATACATCATGATCGACCTGCGCATCTGTCTCTCCCGTCAGCCATCGAGCAATTCCGGAACTCCAGGGCCCTCCATGGCCCCCTGCTCCCCATCCTGGGAGTTGCCCGATCTGCCGTCAAGACACATGCCCAGACTCAGCCAGCGTGATGGGTGGCATCGCCAAGGGTTTTGCCCTTGACGATGGCTTCACGACATACGCAGAGCCCATCCTCTGCCTTCACGGGGGCAGGCTCGACCCACGGCCTCGGCGATTACCGCCCTGCCACGAGGCAATTTCGGAACTCCAGGGCCCTCCATGGCCCCTGCTCCCCATCCCTGACCTGAGATTGCTTCGCCGCCCTCGGCGCGAAACGCCGCAGCGTATCGGGCCTTGCAGCGACACTCCCGTTTCAAAGTGATTCTCAATGTCCGCCGGTCGTTTGGGACTGGCGCAGGTCCACGGTGATCGTGTTTCTCACGGTTGGGTCGACATTGGTCTGGGTGGTGATCGCCCCAGACTGCCGGATGTCCACCGACTGGGACTGGCTGCTGGTGCCCCAGGCGGCGGTCATGGCCTGTTCCTGCAGGCCGCTGTAGGTCTGCGTGCCGTTGACCGTGCCGATGCCGTTGGGCCGGAACAGGTAGGTGCTGAGCTTGGCCCCCATCTCCTGCTGCGCCCGGCTCATGGGCTGGTGGCCGGTCCCGGCCGACAGGTCCTGCGAGCCCCGGATGGCGGCGGTCTGCTCGGCCGTGCCGTACCCCGTGCCACTGGCGCTGGCCGTCTGGGTGACCGAGCCGCGCGACCCTTGGCTGGCCGACAGACTGCTGGGGCGGTGAATGACCTGTTGCATCTGGCTGAAGCTGGCTTGGCCGTCGCCGCGGGCCGAGCCGATGCCCCCGGCCCACTCCACCCGGTTCAACGCGCCGATATTAAAGCTCTGGGTCCGGCCAATGGTACCATCGCCATAGCCGGCCCAGAGCGGGGACGCAAAAGTGAAAAGACAAATACCAACCAGTACCACGCGATTCTTCCTTGCATAATTCGGCTGCATCTCGGACCTCCTTGATGAATTAGTTCATCAGCGCACATTGACGTATCCCACCTGTTGGTCGTTGCCAAAGCCCGCCAAGTCGTACAACTCGCGGCTCATCGTAACGCCCGCTCCGCTGTAGTCGGGAGCCGGGGCCCCGCCCCGAGGCGCTGGAGCGGGTGCCGGACCTGCCGTTGGGACCGGGACCGCAGCCGCCGGTGCGGCCTGGCTTCTCGGAGCGCCGGGCACTCCGTAGGTCTCGCGATAGCCCGGCTCGGAGACCTGCGTCGGCGCGGGCGCCGCTTCATTCGTGAGGCAAGCCGGCCAGGGCCGGGCGCGGATGCGATCGTAAATGACCGCCGGGATTCTCCGACGCTCGACCGTCATCGGCGAATACCGGTAGGCCTCGGCGCTGAGGATCGCCTTGCCTTTGCCCTCGGTGATTCCCGTGGCCTTGCCGCCCAGCAGCGAGAGCGAATAATTCATCTGGCTGTAGCCGCCCGCAGCCGAAGGGAAGGTGATATTCGTGCCGGTCGTGACGCCCTTCATCCCGCCGGAGACCAGCAGAATGTCCACATCCCACAGCAGGGTCTCCGCGACGGCCGCCTTGTAGGCCTGATCCCAGTTGCGGTCCGGATCGGCCTCGATGCTCACCTTGCCCATGTAGGCATAACCTTCCTCGCTCAGCAGTTTCATGTCCACGTTGGAGTCGATGAAGACCAGCAGGGACTTGCCCTGGGGCCGGCGGTCGCGGATGATGGAGTCGGCGATCTCAATGCCGCGCCCGTGAAAGTAGGTGTCGGGCTTGCCGAACAGGACCACCGCGACCGTGTTGAGCATGCCGCCGGCCGCCTCCAGCACACCCTTATGCGGCACGGCACGCAACACGCTGCGGATCTCGTGCATGTCGGTCGGGTCATTGGGGTCGAAAGTGGTCTCATAGACCTGATCGTTGGCGGTCGGGCCGTTGGGGAAGTAGGCCTTGATCGTGCCCCAGCCGCCGTGGTTCCAATACGGCAGGTACGGCGGGAACGTCGTCAGCGGCGGCGTCCTGCTGTCGGAGTTGACATTGACTTCGCTCCTGCTGCTCCCTACCGACACGTTCTGGTTCTGATTTGTGGTCACCTTGTTGGCCACGTCCGCCGACATGGGTGCCGTGTCATAGTAATCCGGGCCGCCGTTTTCGGCGTATCCCGCCGCACAGAGCACCAGCGCTCCAACCAGCATTGTCAGTCCCTTCTTCATGGCATGTCTCCTTACCGAAAAATCCTTTTCTCATCCGGGGCCTCCATAACACCCTCCTGCGTAGCTGCTGGTGTTGTGTCCCCCTACACGCTATTCCCTAAGCAGTCGGCAAGATGGAGAAGCTGGGCAAAATGCACACTCCATCCGCGCCGCAATTTGGGGCAAGACTGGCGCGAGCAGGTCGCCGGCAGGATGTGCCGTGACAGATGGGCCGACTCAGGTGGTTGATGCCACTGGGCGCAAACCCAGGGCCGGCCTCCGGTGGCGAGAACCCGGACGACCGTGTCGGTCGCCGGTAAATCCCCCTTGGTGAGCAACGCGGCGGCAACGGTCCGTGTCAAACTCACATGCACAGCATCCATGCTCGATCTGGCCTCCCCAACGCACTGACGTACGTCTGGGTGCCCTTGCCTTGTCTGCCCCGCATCGCATGAAACAATGGCAACTCAAACGTCACTATACGTTATCGGACTATTGTGTCAACGATAATTACTAACTTTTTTGTCCCCGGGTTCTCTCCTGGCGTCACGCGCGCAAAGAAAAAGGCAAGCGGAAAAGGGTAAAGGAAAAATGGGCCTCCAACCTGTTCATACCCTTTACCTCCAACCCTTTTACCGCTTGCTTTTACTGAATACCCGCCGGTTCCGGCGTGCTTGCTCTATTTCACTTCCAGAATGGAGTTGTACTCTCCGTATGGATTCAACTCGGACCGTTCATTGTAGGGGTCCTGCTGCCACTGGCCGTCCACGACCAGCCGGTACCGGTACGTGCCGTGCGGCAGCTTCATCTTGGTCTGCCAGACTCCTGTTTCCCCGATCCGTTTCATGGGCGTCGTCGCCGGCTGCCAGTTGTTGAAGTCACCGGCGATCGCGACCGCCTGGGCCCGCGGATAAAGCGTCACGAAGACCACCGCATCCTGCATCTGGCTGACGCCGTAGTATTCGGAGAGCTTGGCGTCGAGCTGGTTGGTGGTCTGAATGACGGCCTCGGCCAATCTCTGGAGACCGGCCCCCGCTGCGGCGGGCGCTGCCGCCTGCGTCACAACGGCATCCGCCACCGTGGCCGGCTCCGGCTCCTTCTTCGGCGCGGCGACGGGCTTGTGCTCAACCGCCGGTTTCTGCTCGACCACGGGGATCGGTTTGACCGGCTCGGCGGCCGGCCGCGGCTCGACGGCCGGTTTCTGTGCCGTCACGGGTTTGGACGCAACCACGGGCTGCGGCGGCGTCACGGGTTTCGGCACGGCGACCACGGGCCGTGGCTCGACCGTCACCTTGGGCGGCTCCGTCACGGTTTTCTCCTCGCCGGCCGGTCTGGGCTGGATCAGTGGCACCCGCTCGCCGCTCGGCGTGGGCTTGGTCGCCTTGAGCAGCTCGTTGGCGCTGGCCCCGATGGCTTCGAGCTGGTCGGCCAGGGAATCGACGATGCGCTTGCTCTTGACCTGCGGCCGTTCCTCGCTGCCGATGACCTCCTGGGCCAGCATGCGGAAATCCTGCTGTCCCTTGCTCGCGGGGTCATACTCGTTGATCGGCTGTCCGAAGCTGGACGCTTCTTTGATCCGCGTGTTGAAGTTCACGACGGTCTTGAACATCTGGTCGGCGAAGTGCGACCGCAGCTCGGCCAGGATCTCGCGGGCCATCTTCGTGCGGATGTCGTACATGCTCGCCAGGACGCGGACGCTGACATGCTGCTGGCAGCGCTTGCACAGGATGCTCAGCGTCTCCAGTTGCTTGCTCAGGCCGTGGAGGGCGAAATAGCCGGTCTCGACCGGCACCAAAACATCGGTGGACGCCCGCAGCGCGTTGAACGTCAGCAGGCTCACCGCCGGCGGGCAGTCGACCACGGCGAGGTCGTACTCCTCTTTCACATCCTCCAGCACATCCCGCAGGCAGCACTCGCGGTCCGGGATGCCGGCCATCTGCTGCTCGAAGGCGGACAGGTCGATGCTCGCCGGGGCCAGTTCCAGGTTCTCCCCGATCTGCCAGAGGATCTCGGTCAGCCGCATGGGCTCGTTGCGGCTCTTGCTGATCAGCACATCATAGATGCTCTGCTCGATCTGCTCCTCGGGCACGGCCAGACCCACCGCACAGTGCGACTGCGGGTCCATGTCCACCAGCAGGACACGCTTGCCCAGCTCCGCCAAGGCGCTGGCCAAGTTGATGGATACCGTAGTTTTGCCACATCCCCCTTTTTGATTGACGATTGCGACAGTTCTCATCTTGGTCTCCGATACCAGCTTCAGTGCTGCCGGCGAATAACAAGAGCACAAGC
>JAMCWO010000148.1:0-436 GCA_023481165.1 Planctomycetota bacterium
TTGGCCCGGCAGTGATGTTCGGGGCGATGCCGGTGTCCAAGACGCTCGCCGAGAGGAACGCGGTCTTCAATCGGACGGGGCAGATGCTCCAGGAGGCCTTTACGTTCGCGCACCTGCTCGGCGTCCAGACCTGCGTCGGCACAGAAACGCCGCTGACCATCCCCAATGTCGTCAAGGAGCGCCTCATCCGCCAAGGCAAGGATCCCAACAATACGGCCGTCGTGCGCGAGGTTTACGAAGGCATGTTTGCGCGAATCGCGCGGGCCTATCCGCTCGACTATTACTGGTTCTGGACGCCCGAGTCGTGGACGTGGGGTAATCCCAAGGACCGGGAGGTCCAAGCCACGATCGACGACCTGAACGCCGCGATCGAGGCGGCCAGGAACGTTAAGTCGCCGCTGCCCCGTGACAGGTCGATCTTCACTCTCGCCACGTG
>JAMCWO010000148.1:446-4572 GCA_023481165.1 Planctomycetota bacterium
GTGCGGCTGGGTGCTGGGCCCGCCAAAGGATCGGGCCCTGTTCGACAACACTCTGCCCAAGGAGATGCCGATGAGCTGCATCAATCGCAACGTGGGCTTCGCCCCGGTCGAGACGGGCTTCGCCCGCGTCGAAGGTCGGCCTGCGTGGGCGATCCCATGGCTGGAAGACGATCCAGCGCTGCTCGTCCCGCAGTTGTGGGTGGGCCGGATGCGACGGGATGCTGCCGATGCCTTGGCCTGCGGCTGCACGGGCCTGCTCGGCATCCATTGGCGCACGCGCATCCTCGGGCCGAACGTCTCGGCTCTGGCCAAGGCTGCCTGGGGCCAGGAGCCTTGGAATTCGTACTTGGGCAAGAAGATTGAGATTCCCGACCTGAAGATGGCCGAGGGCCGGGAAGGCGGCAATGTGGCGGCCTTCTCCGATAATACCATCGCTGATACCGAGCGCGGCGTCCTGTACCAGACCGTCACGTATGACATGAAGGCGTACCGCCTCAAAATGCCGAACGGCGCGTACACGGTCCGGCTGCAATTCTGCGAGCCTCACTACGCGGAGGCGGGCAAACGTGTCTTTGGCGTGATGCTCCAGGGCCGCAAAGCGATCGACAAGCTGGACATCTTCGCCACCGTGGGCAAGAACCGGGCGCTGGACTACTGCTTCCCCGGTGTCGAGGTCTCAAACGGCATTCTCGAAATCCAATTCGATAGCATCGTGGAATTCCCCTGCATCGCGGCTTTGGCCGTAGAGGGCAATGGCGTCGCCCGCAGGGTCAACTGCGGTGGCCCGGCTCTGGCCGGCTACGAAGCGGACCTGCCCCAAACCAATGCGGATAATCGGCCGCGCGATTTGCCCGCGGAGGATTTCTACGTCGATTGGGCGAAGGCCGAGTTCGGCCCCGAGGCCGCCGAGCCGGTCGCGAAGATCTTTGCCAAACTTGACGGCGGGCCGGACATGGGAATCGGCAAGCGGCGGGATGGCTATCTGCCCCGGCCCTCTACCTGGGTCGATGGTCCCGGGGGAATCCAGCCGGACAGCCGGCTCTGGGACCAGGTTAAGGGGGAGTACGCGTTCGTGGACGATCTGGCTGGCTTGCGGTCCAAGATCCGAGATCCGGGAAATCTTGAACGGTTTGACTATTGGCTCAACCCCGTTTTGACTATTGGCTCAACACCATGCAGTATCTCCGGGCGGTGGGGCAGATCAACTGCACCTGGGGCCGGTTCAACGCGGCGCTGGGCAAAATCAAGAAGGAGCAGGATAAGGACAAGCAGAAGCAACTGGCGCGCGAGATCCTGCTGCCGATCCGCAAGGAGCTGGTTGGGCAGGTGGCCCAAGCCCACGCGTTTTTGCTCGCGAGTATCACGACAACCGGTGGGCTGGGCACCGTGGCCAACTGGCAGCAGCATCTGCTGCCGAATCTGCTGGCCCGGCCGGGCCAAGAGTTGGCCGACATTCTGGGCGAGGCGCTGCCCGCCGACGCCATGCCGTCGGACTCGTATGATGGTCCGCCGCGGCTGATGGTGCCGACGGCCCGCGCGAGTTTAACCGCCGGGGAGGACCTGCGGCTCAAGGTTATTGCGGTCGGCGCGAAGGTAGCGGCCAAAGGCAACCTGTACTGGCGGCCGCTCGGCAAAGGCACCTTTGAGAAAGCGCCTCTGGAGCATGTCGCGCGGAGCGTCTACTCGGCCCGTATCCCGGCGGCCCAGATCGCGAACCATGACATTGAGTACTATGTGCAGGCGTCGGTCGGCGCCGGCACGATCCGGTTCCCCGCGACGGCTCCCGTCCTGAACCAGACGGTTGTTGTCCTACGGTAATCCGCGCGGAACGGCACGGACTCCCCGGCCGGTCCAGGGGTATCCCCGCAACCCCCTGTCCGGAGGGTGGGATTTATCGCTAAAGCGGCGCGTTTTTTCAAGTCCCAGGCTCACCCGGCCCGATGAGACGGAACGTTGGGGTGTGGCTCTCCTACACAAACACGTTTTCTCCTTCGGTTGGGAAGGTGAGCATGGTCTGGCTGGACGACAGGGGCGCCCGGAAACTGCTCCTTGGACTTCTCGCGGCATTGGCGGCGGGGGCCCTGCTCAATTGCCGGCTGGATGCCCCGCGGTAGGGGTGGAGTCGCCGCTGGGGACCCATCGTGCCGCACCGATCGTTTCCCGGCGATTGCGGCCTGTGCCATGTGACGGAGCGCTGGGACGTCCTCCGCAAGGACTTCTCCTTCGACCACGAGAAGGTCACCGGTCATCTTCTCCAGGGCGCGCATGCCGGGGCTGCCTGTTTGCGCTGCCACAACGATCGTGGTCCGGTGCAGTTCTATGCCACCCGCGGATGCGGGGGGTGTCACCCGGACCCGCATACTTCGTCTCTGGGGCTGAATTGCGAGCGCTGCCATGACCAGACCAGTTGGAGACCGACGGGACTGGTCGCCGAGCACGCCCGGACGCGCTTCCCACTGTTCGGAGCCCACGCCGTGACGCCTTGTGAGAGATGCCATCCGGGCGCCCCGGCCGGCCAATTCCGGGGGGCACCGGTCGAGTGTGATCTATGCCACCGTGCCGACCTGGCGCGGGCCACATCCCCGGACCATACGGCGAGTGGCTGGACGACCGGTTGTCAGCGCTGCCACCTGCCGCTTGGTTGGGACCGGGCCTTCGTGCGTCACGACTTCTTCCCGCTTTCCGGCGGGCACGCGGGATTGGACTGTACGCGCTGCCATACGAGTGGCGTTCTCAGGAAGATCCCCTCGGACTGCTACTCCTGCCACGCCACCCATTATCAAGGGGCCCCGAACCACTCGGCCCTCGGTTTTCCGCACACTTGTCAGCAATGCCATACGACGACCGCCTGGACGCCCGCCACATTCCAACACCCATTCCCCCTGTCGGGGCCGCACAATCAACCGTGCACGACTTGTCATACGACCGGCAGCACCAGCACCTTCAATTGCCTGGGTTGCCACACGGCGACCAGCACGAACGGACACCACACTGGTGTGGCCGGGTACAGGTACGACTCGCAGGCGTGCTACCAATGTCACCCGACCGGAAGGGCAGATTGAGGCAAGCAGGGCCAGGCATGCGGGAAGATGGTCTGACTTCTGAGGATTCATGAAGGCAACGGCGACGGCATACCGATGGGGGATTCTGGTGGCGGCTGTAGTCGTGTCCACCCTTGCCGGCCCGGTCTCTGATGCGGCCGAGACTCGGGTGCAGGGCCGGATTATGCAGGAGGCCCAGGAAGGCGTTTATGTCGATGCCGGAGCTGACCGGGGCCTGCGGCCGGGAGCGGCCGGTACTCTTCAACTCGATGATGGGCGGATATTTGCATTCGAGGTGGTGTCTGCGGAAAGACAGTCGGCGTTGCTGCGTCTGCCGGCGTATCGCGGGCAGGAGAGACTCAGCGGCCGAATGGTCGAAATCGTCATCTCGGAGGAGCCGCTTAGCCAAACCGAGAAAAGACCGCCCCAACCAAACGATCCCAACGGTGTGGCCAAATCGTCAACGAATGCCCCCATGCCGGATGGGCAGGAGCCGTTCGTCCCCTTGCTCGCGCCGGTGCCGCGCGGCCCCGAGCCCTCGAAGCCGCCGTCCACGTCCCATGGTCGTATCCAGGTTCACCAGATGTTCCAGACAGACTCGAAGGGCGATCTGGGACACGCCGTGACGCGCCTGAGCTCTTCCGGGGGAGTAGACCGGATCAACGGCTCCCCCTGGAGCTTCGAATGGTCGGGCGATGTGCGGTACCGTACCGGCGACGCTTATCTCTCCAACCCCAACTACCAGGAGCCGCATCTGGATCTCTATCGGGCTATGTTCCAGAGTCCTTTCGGCGAGGACGGATTGCTTCGGTTCGGGCGGTTTGTGCCGTACGAGTTGCCGGCCATCGGGTATCTTGATGGTCTCCAGGGCCAGGTGCAGCCGGGAGAGCACACCCGGCTCGGTGTGGTCGGGGGGCTCAAGCCTGACAGGATCGATCTGGATGCCTCAGCGAACGAGCCTCTAGTGGTTCATGACAGTTGTACCTCTGGGTACAAGCGTTTGAGCTTGATCCGAGCGTCTTTCGTCCGGAATTGCCAATGGACCCCGCGTTGACGAGCATTGCGGTCCCGTGCCCACGGCGTCA
>JAMCWO010000323.1 GCA_023481165.1 Planctomycetota bacterium
AGGCCGTATCGAATCACTTCGCGGCAATGAGCGGCGGGCGAACTTGCGCGACGAACGCGATCGCGAAGGGTTTCTGACGCGCCTGGGGCAGTGCGGCGAGCGGCATTATCTGAGGAACCGGGGACAGCCTCTGATTTCCGGGGAGCAGGGGCAGGGTCACATCTTGAATTATAAATTATTCGTGGTGATAATGGGGTGATAATGGGGACAGGCTCCAATTAAAAGGGGATACAGAGCCTACAGAATAGCCGCGTAGGCGCAGGCCGCCGGAATTCCGGGACGCTCACGTATTTCGGTGTGGCACGGAGGAGGCTGGCCGATGGGCTTGCGAACGTCACGCCCTGTTGCGTTTGCCACGTTAATTCGCCCTTCTTGCGGCGACCTGCTCAGCCCAAGTCGGTGAACAGTCGTTCGAATCGCGCCAAGGCTTCCTCGATTCCGGGCAGTTTGCGCAGCTTGCGGCTGCCGGTCAGGAGGTACTCGGCCGGGGCCAGGGGATGGAAGGGCATCCGGTCCGGCGGGTGCGCCGCGAAGTGATTCGATACGGCCTCCAGCACGGCGGTGCCGGAGTCCACCTGTAACGTGCGCGAAAGCCGCAGCTTACGCGGCAAGCCATAGCACAGGTCCACCAGGGCCGGGTAGGCGACCGGTCCCAGCAAATCCTCGACGGTGGCTTCGACCGGCTCGGCGTACTTGTGCAGGGGAAAGGCCCCGCTGCCGTTGAGCATCCGGGCCAGATAGGGCTGGCCGGCCACGTCCGGATGCTCGTGGGAAAGACTCAGCAACGCCGCAAAGCGGGAGGGCCCGCGGGCGAGCAGGCCGACCAGCGTCGCCAGCCGCGTGAGATCGCCGCAGGGCACGATTGTCCAATCGGACCCCAGACCGGTTCTTCCTCTTTCCCGGAGCCGGGCGGCGAACCATTGGAGATAGATCACGTCCGAAGGCTTCTCTACCAGCAGCAGTCGCCTGCCTCCATCCAGGTCCTGCACGATGCGGTAGCCGACCGAGGCCTGCAAGGGCAGGAGGGTGTCGTGATCCGTGCTGAGCGCCTCATCCCCGACCTTGGTGCCCAGCGAGAGTCTGCCCTCCGGCGTCTCCTGCGAAACCTCCTCCACGGTCCGGACCCACGGGATCCGGTCGGGATCGATCATGAAAGGGGAGTGCGTGGCGTAGAGCACCTGATAGTGGGGGGCCAGTCGCTCGTGCATGTACCGCAGCAGGTCCCATTGGGCCTTCGCATGGAGCCCCAGACCCGGATCGTCGAGCAGGATGATGAGGTTCTCGCCATAGCGGCGGCGTACATCGGAGTACCACACCAGAAAGGAGAAGAACCAGATGAAGCCTGTGCTGCGCTCCTCGAAGTTGAGGGACAGATTGGTTTTCGTGTTGACGATACGGGTCTCGAACACCAGACCCCGATCGAAGGGGGCCGGGTCCTGCGGCCGGCCGGGGTAGAGCAGGAAGCTGACTCTCACGTCCCGCTCCTGGCTCCAATACCGGGCGATTTCCTCGGTGATCGGCCGCGCTGCATATTCCAGGTCCGCAATCAGTTCCTCCGACCGCTCGGTGCTCGCGAGCCGCTCGATGGACGTGCCGCTGAGCTCCAGGAGTGCCAGAAAGACCCGATCCGGCCCCGTCAGCTCTGCCCTTTGCTTTCTCTGGAGCAGGGCGTCGATGGCGATGCGCCCCTCCATGATATGCCACTCCGAGAAATACAACAGCTTGGGCAGCAATCGCGCTGCATGAGTTTCGAAGAAGTCGTCCTCAGCTCGCGCTCCCCCCTCGGAGGGCGCCAGCAGGCTATCCGACGAGGCAGATGAACCAGGGTCGCTGCCGACAGCGCCGGCCCACCGCCGCCCCGGATAATAGCCTTTGCGGATGATCACGGCTTTGGACTTGAGGGCGCCCGCTCCCAACGTGCTCTCCAAGGCCGCGAGGTCCTTATCCTCGATCTCCCAGGCCGTAATCAGAGCGTCATCCGGTTGTCCCTGCGCCCTGCCCTGATAGTCGCGCCGGCGGGCCCGGGGATACTCCATGAGAACATCGAAGTTGCCCAGCGCTTCCACGTCCGGATTGAGCTTGTACAACGCTTCCAGGAGGGAAGTCTTCCCCGCCCCGTTTTTGCCGACCAGGCAGGTCACCGGACAGATCGTGAATTCCGTCGAGTCCTCGATGCAGCGGAAGTTCTTCACTTGAAGGCGTCTGAGCTTCATGTTTATCCTCCTTCGTCGAGGGGCGCTCTCACCTGCACAGGAGACAACAAACCACCAATACATGCATGGTAGCAGAAAAGCACGGCCACGTCAAACACAGACCACGCGACCGAGACAAAGAGTGAGTGCCCGTTGCAGCGCGCGGGCCCGGGACGAGATGATGATGAAACTGACCGGCCTGATCCTGACCGCGATCGCAGCCCGGATCCTTCACTACGGTACGCTCCGTTCAGAGCCTGCCCTGAGCATTGCGAAGGGATGACAAACAGGGTGCAAGAATCAATCCTAATCCGTATGAGGAGGTGGCTTATCGCGGCGGCTCGAATTTGTAGCCGATCTCGCGGACGGTGTGGATGTAGATGGGGTTGTGTGGGTCGGGCTCGATCTTGTTGCGCAGGGTGGTGACGAAACGGTCGATGCT
Source organism: Planctomycetota bacterium (assembly GCA_023481165.1). Taxonomy (GTDB): domain Bacteria; phylum Planctomycetota; class Phycisphaerae; order Sedimentisphaerales; family Anaerobacaceae; genus PLanc-01. The sequence goes on from JAMCWO010000323.1 coordinate 2,635, forward strand.
GCGCTCGCCGACGAAGGTGTCGTAGCCCCAGACGGTGTTGAGGATCTCATCGCGGGTCAGGGCCCGGCCGGGCCGCTTCACGAACAACTCCAGCAGCCGGAACTCCTTGGGCGACAGGATGACCTCCTCATTTTTGCGTGTGAACTTGCGGGCGGGGATGTCGATGCGGCAATCGCCGAAGTCGTAGACCTCGGGCTCGGTCTTGCGCGTCCGGCGCAACAGGGCCTCCGCGCGGGCCAGCAGCTCTTTGATGCTGAACGGCTTGGTGACGTAGTCGTCGGCCCCGAGGTTCAGGCCGAGAATGATGTCCGATTCCTCGCCCTTGGCCGTCAGCATGACGATGGGCATCGCGAGCTTCTCCCGCCGGATCAGCCGGCAGACCTCGTAGCCGTTGATCTTCGGCAGCATGATGTCGAGGACGATCAGGTCGGGCTTGGCGTTCAGGGCCGTGTTGAGACCCTCTTCGCCGTCCTCCGCGGCCAGGATCTTGTAGCCGTGGAACTCGAAATTGTCCTTCAACGCCCGCAGCATCGTCGGGTCGTCTTCAACTAGGAGCACGGTTTCCATCAGTCACAGGCGGCTCAAACTTGTACCCAATGTTCGGGATCACATGGATGAACTGCGGCCGAGCGGGATCAGGTTCCACTCGGGCCCACAGGCTGTCGACGGCTTTGTCGATGTCGCGCACCGAGATGAAATGCGAGTAGCCCCAGACGGTCGTGCGAATCTCCTCCTGGGTCAGCGGGCAGCCGCTCTTGCGCAGGAACAGGTGCAGCATCTTGAACTCGCCGGGGGTCAGCGTCACCTCTTGTCCAGCGCGTGTGAGCGTGTGGGCTGAAATATCCACCCGGCAGTCGCCGAACTCGTAGACCATTGGCTCGGATTCCTTCCGCCGGCGCATGAAGGCCTCCGCGCGGGCCATGAGTTCTTTGATGCTGAAGGGCTTGGTCACATAATCGTCGGCGCCGAGGTTCAGGCCCAGGACGATGTCCGACTCCCGGTCCTTCGCGGTCAGCATGATGATCGGCATGTCGAGGCCCTTTTCGCGGACCTGCGAGCAGACCTCGTAGCCGTTCATCTCCGGCAGCATGATGTCCAGGAGGATCAGATCGGGCTTTTCCTTCAGCGCCGTCACGAGCGCCTTTTCGCCGTCTACGGCGGTCAGGACGTAATAGCCCTTCCTCTTGAAGTTGTCTTCCAGGCCCCGCAGCATCGCGGGGTCATCCTCGACGATCAGAACCGTTCTCATGACCCCTCTTACGAAGTCGTTGCACCTTGCCCGGCCGGCCCGCGGCCGCACCGACGCCATACGATAGCCGCAAGCGGCCCTTCTTGTCAAACGCAACCAGCCAAGCACCGGGTGTGCGATAAGATTGCGGCAAGCTGGGTGTCTGGTCGATGGGTGGCACGCCCAAGCGCAGCTTGAGCGTGTCTTCTTGGCCCAGGGGGCGCTTCATAGAAGCACGGTCAAACGAGTTTGGCCGTGCCACCCGGACTGACGGCCACTCTTCTGCCGTGTACCCGAAACGCTTGTGTGGTTGGCTACTCACTGCCCCTGATCGAGGGTCACAATGGCGGCCAGAGTTGCCTGCACGGTCAGGGCGGCATTCTTGATGTCGCACCGCTCCGGCACGTCGCCCTCCGAATGATACTCGGGATCGCCGTAGGGCCAGGAGCCGATGTTGATGATGGCGGCAGGATAGCCGGCCAGGACGAAAGAGCCGTCGTCGTCGCCGGGCCGCGTTCTTTCCACCATTCGCTGTTCCAGACCGATGGCATAGCGAGTGTTGACCTCGTCCATCAACTCGGCCAGGCGCTTGCCCTCCGGCTTGGTGTACGCGGTCACGTTGGCCTTCTTCCCGGCGGCGGTATCCTCGGCGGTCTTGGCGCCGATGGCGTCCGTGTTGAAGACCGCCACGATATCGTCCCCCCGTTCCTTCGCCTTCCGGGCGGCGGCCTTGCTGGTCCAGGGGGTATGCTCCTCATTGCACCAGAGGAAGCGGATGGTGCACTCAGGATTGTACCGGGCGAGCACGAGCGCCATCTCCAGGGCGCCGACCGTCCCGATGGCGTTATCGTTCGCGCCCGGGGAATCGATCCAGCTTTGGGAATCCTTGTGGGCACACACGACGATGATCTTTTCCGGGTGCGCGCGGCCCTTCTTCTCGGCGTAGAGATTGTATGCCGTGTACCAGGGGTCTTCGGACTTGGGAGGGGAGTACTGGGCGTTCTTGGGCTTGGTGGTGTCGCGCCGGAACGCCTGGACTTGCACGCCTTCCCGCTCGACGTGGTATCCGGCGGCCTCCAGCTTGGCGGCGAGGTAATCGTCGGCTTCATAGAGCGTGTTCTTCGCGTGGCCGGGCAGGGTCAGATTCAGCTTGCGGTAGGGCAGCGGGTCCTTCGCGAGATAGAAAAGGTTCTTTGACATTCGCTCGGGATCGACGGCCTTGAGGAGGCCGCGGATGGTCGCATCCACCTTGCTTTTGTCGCTGCCCCCCGCCAGATGTGCCTGGCCCGCGACGAGAAGACCAATGGAAGAGAGAAAGGAAAGCCCCACCATACCGATTGCCATACGTCTCATACTGGATCCTCCTGCACTGTAGGGGCAACCCCCTGTGGTTGCCCTCCGCAGACGGGCAGGCACGGGGGCCTGCCCCTACACTGCGGCGTATTATACGATCCGGGACCAGCCCTCGCAAGCAAAGTCACGCCTTGAGATAGATCCTGTGCCGATGGAGAAAATAAAGGAACAGCCATTTGAGCAGCAGGATGGAGAACGCGGCCAGCACGGGCTTGAGCACGCCCACGTATTGGAGAATGCCGTTAAAGAGGGAGGCAGCGGTGTAGCCAAAATCGAGGCAGCGCTGGCCGACCCAGATGGTGATGGAATTCACCCCGATCACGATCAGGAAGAAGGCCCATTTGCGATAGCCTTTCACATCGATGATCCAGTAGAACAGGGCCAGCAACAGCAGGCTCCAGCCCCCGGCGTAAAGAACGAAGGAACTGGTCCAGATGTTGCGGCTGAGGAAGAAGAACTTGCCCCAGATGTGCCCGAGGGCGAGACTTGCCAAGCCGGCCGCGACAAGTCCCATGATTTTGCGCCGCTGCGAATGTCTCGTGCGCAGCCAGTGACCGGTCAGCACGCCCAGGAGAGTCGTGGAAAACGCCGTGAAGGTGGACAGCACTCCCTGCCGGTCGTAGAGCCCCAAGCCCAGCTTGCTCGGAATCAGCAGTTGGTCCACATAGGTGGTCAGGCATCCTTCCGGCGTCAGGACCCCCGGCCCGTGGCCTGGTACAGGGACAAACAGCAGCGCCGCCCAGAAGCACAGCAGGATGGATGTCCCCGTCGCGGCCTGTGTGCGCCAGCCGGTATGGATAACCAGCAGGGACGCGAAGAAATAGCAGATGCCGATGCGTCCCAGGACGGTGGACCAGCGCATCTGGGCCCAGTCGAAGCGCAACAGGCCGTAATCGACCAAGCCCAGGAGGATCAGCACCACCGTTCGCTTGGCGATGTGAAGGTAGAGCGTTCTGCGGTCGACGCCCTGTTCCATCCGCCGGCCGATGGTAAAGGGCACCAACACGCCCACCAGAAAGAGAAACAGCGGAAAGATCAGATCGAGGAACTGAAATCCCTGCCAGCCGGCATGGTCCATCTGCCGGGAGAGCATTTCGGTCACCGGCGTGGCCCGGACCTTGGCAAAGCTCTTGAACAGGTCGCCGCCGCCGATAATCCAGAACATGGCGAATCCGCGCAGGGCATCGATGGAGGTGATGCGTTGGCTGGTGGCGTGCAGAGGATTGTGCTCGACCATGAGCCTCCCTTGATACGGCCGCACTTTCTTCGTGTTTCTGTTCTTGCACAGGCAAGCCGACTTTACGCGACGATCCGCCGCCTGTCAACGGCCCTCGTCCGGCCGCGCCGTCGGGTGTGCGATTACATCTCATAAGGTCCGCTGGGCCCCTCCTGTCATCCTGAGCGTCAGCGAAGGATCCGGGCCGAGCATGAGAACAAACGTTGGTTCTATTCGCCGACCAGATGCTTCGCTGCGCTCAGCATGACAAGCACGGGTGCCTCCCCCGCGAGAATCAGTCCACATGCCGCCGGTTCAAAACAGCGGGGCCTGCACCGGGTGCAGGCCCCGAATCCTCTGCTTCATGTGTTACTTCCGAGTGTGTTCTACTGGCCCGGCAGGATGGGCTTGCCGAACCCGAGGTCGTCAATGTACAGCATGCCGGCGGCGCCCGCCTTCGGATTGGCCTTATCGCCCACGCCAAGGGTGAGCTTCTTGACCGCGGCCAGGTTGACGCCCGTCAGACTGCTCAGCGGGATTCGCCACTCGGTCCACGCGGCGACCGTCGTGGCCGCCGGATCGGCATTGACCACGGTTGCCTTCTTGCCGGCCTTGTCCTCCACTACGAGGTACAAAGGAGCCGGGGAATTCGCCCGTTGCGCCGCGCCGATAGCCAGGGCCTGCCACTGCCCGGTGACCGTGCCCGTGGCGGAGACATTCGAGATCTCCGCCGTCGTGGTGGCGTTGGCATTGTGGCTGGTTACGGCCATACCGATATAGACGTTGGCCGCCATCGGCACAGTCGTGTCCACGCCCTGCTGGGTCCAGGTCTTGCCGTCCGCCGAGCGCTCCGCCTTGAAGACGTTGCCAGTCCGCGTGAGGCGGACCCAGTACGGCGTCACCAATCCGGTGGTCTGGCTGTTGGCCGACGCCCCGGCCAGGGCATTGCGCCATTGGAACGAGACGCCGCTGCCCGGAGTGACCGCGAGGTAGGCGTTCTTGGACGTGTCGTCGAGGGTCTCACGGATCATGGGACCCGCCTTCGCCCAGACATCGGTGTTGGCAATGCTGTCGATGCGCAGGGTGAGCGAGCCATTGCCGCTGAGTTGCTTATAGACAAAGCGGAACTGATCGCTGTTGTTCCAGATATCGGTGCCGCCGCCGCTGACGGTGAAGGCATTGTTGCCCTTGTCGACAAAGGCGCCCGGATAGCCCCGGAAGTACAGCGCCAGGGTATCGGCGCCGTTGGTCGTCCAGTTCTGGAGCGGGTCAAAGGTCCGCTCGGTATCGGAGTAGAAGGGTGTCTTGAGGTTGTTGTACTCGAAGGGCATCGCTTGTTTGCCGCCGTGGGTGATCGTCGTCTCGGCGAACGGGGCCTGCAAGTAGCCGACGACCGAGCCGGTGCCGTTGGTCCAGCCATCGACCCAGGTCTCATAGATGCGGCTGCCTTCCTGATCCGTGTAGGCTTCGAAATCGTCCACGACCGCGAACTGCTGCGTGGTGAAGCTCCAGATGCTGCCCGGATACGTGGCCGTGCCAATCTCATCGACTTTCCAGTAGTACCCTGTGCCGAAATCCATCGCGCCGGGGGCGAAACCATGCTCGGTCACTGTCTTGGATGTCGCGGTACCATCGGCCACCGCTGCTTTGTCGGTGCCGAAGACCACCTGATGCGAGGTGGCATCGCGGCCGGGCCGCCAATCGAGGGTGCTATCGACGGCAACCCCCTCGGCATTCTGGGCCGGCTGCGGGGCACGGGCTTCCACGGGCACATAGAAGAACCGCACTTCCGCCAGGCCGAACTGCTTGAGACCCATCGTGCTCCAGTTGCTCTTGGCCGTCAGCCGGACATAGGAGGCCATGACGCCGCCCAGATCGACCGTCGTATTGTGGGCGTACCCGGCCATCGCCGATGCTTGGGCGAACTGCACGTCCTTCAGCGGCGTCCAGGTCGTTCCATCGGTGGAGTACTCGATCGTCACGTCTTTGAAGCCGTAGCCGAGGATCGGTTCGAATTCCGTGTTGTGGTTCCAGACCCACAGCTCATAGAGCTTGTAGGTCTTGTCGAATTGATACTGAATCCAGGTCGGCTGCGGGCCGGCCATGCTGCTGGCCCACATGGTATCACTGGCGGTGGAGTGCAAGTCGTTGGTCAGACCCGAGCCGTTGACGGTATTGGTCGGACTGGTCGCGGTCTTTTCCGAACTGGAGGCGGTGGCGGTCACGCCCGTGATGGGATAGGCATAGGGCTCGACCGTGAAGCTCCACACGCCGCCCTTGTGAACCGCACTGCCGGGCGGGGCGTTGACTTCGTCCACGCGCCAGTAGTACGTCTGACCGAACGTCAGAAGCGCGTCGGGCTTGTACGAGGTCGCGCTCTGTCCTTGACTGGCCAGGACGCCGCGTCCGTCCGTACGGCTGGCCTGATCGACGGCCGCGGAGTCCGTGCCCAGGTAGACATCGTGGCCGGCCGCACCCTCCCCGGCCGCCCAGGAGAGAAGCGGGTCGCGCGGCACATCGGTCGCCCCTGTTGTCGGCTCGGGCGTGCCGGCGGACGTGGTGTCCCCCGTCATGGCCTTGTCGAGTTCACCGGCTGTCAAGGCGGTGTCGTAAATCCGCACCTCATCGATCACGCCCATGAAGGTTTCGGTGTTGGTGGCGTCCACGCAGCCGATCGTCACGAGGGTGGCATCGGCGGTAGCCCCTCCCAGGCTGACCGTCCCGCGGTCGGTTTCCTTGGCGTTGACATATTGCACGGCGGTACCGTTGGCCCAGGCCACCGCCACATGAGTCCATTCATTGGCATAGGGGACGAGCCTCGTATTGCCCCACCACAAGCCGACACCGGGTACGGCCGCATCGCCCGTATCGCAGCGGAACAAAAGATCGCCGGTCGGGTTGGTCTGCCAGAACCACTTGATGCCCGTGCCGGGGTTCCAGCCCGCGCGTTTGCCGACGATGCCCTGCTGGGCGATGCTCCCGCCCCGGCCCTCCCATTTGATCCAGGCCGCCAGCGTCATGGCATTGTTCCTGGCCGAGGGATTGAGGCCGGTGGTCACGATGCGTTCCCCGGCCGTGTCGAAACGCACGCCCCCGCCCTTGATACCGGTCACCCACTCCACGCCGCTGGCGAGGGTACCGTCGTTGCCGTTGCCGGTGGCGTCGGCGGTCTTGGTGCCCTGGCCCTCATTCAACGGGTAGTAGGCGATCATCTCCGCCCCCGCCGCGCTGCAGAGGGCGACCATCAGAAGAAGACTCAATGATCCTGCTTTGCGTACCATCTTCAACACCTCCATCAGATAAAACCTCAATCCTGTTCGCCAAGTCACGGAATCCACGGACAATGGGCGACCGGGCGGCACAGACATCATGGGCCCGCCCCTCTACTTGCCCGCCAGAGCGAGGATCTCCGCCGGGGTCAGGGCGATGTCGTACAGCTTGATTTCATCCAGGGCTCCGTTGAAGGCGTTGCCGCCGCCGGCGTTGTCGAAGCCGAACTGGAGCGCGGCTTCCCGGTCGGGGCCGAAGGACCACACGCCGGAAGCAGTTTGGACGCCGTTGACGTAGAAGCGGGCTGTCGTCTTGTCGAAGGTGATCGCGATGTGGGTCCATTCGCCGGTCTTGAGCACCGTGTTGCCGCTGCCCACGGAGATGTTGTAGTTTCCCAAGGACAGCACGCCGGTGGTCTGGTTGGCTTCGATCTGCCACATCGTCTCACCATTGGCCCAGCTATCGCGCTTGCCGATCAGGCCCTGCCACTGGTTGCTCAGGCCGTTCCACCTGGCCCACAGGGCGACCGTCAACATGCCCGTCTTCTCCGAGGGGTTGAAGGTCCCCAGGTTGACGCCATTGCCCGGGGTCCCGGGGAACAGGATGGCCTTACCCTTGCCGGCCGGTCCATCCACGTAGGTGACGGTGCCCAGCACGGTCCCATCGTGGCCGTTGCCGGAGCTGTCTTTGACATCGTTCTCCAGTGAGTATGAGGCGACCAGGCCGATCGGCACAACGGGCTTGCCGAATGCAATGTCGTCGACGTACACCATGCCGGCCCCACCCGCCTTCGGATTGGCTTTGTCGCCCACGCCTACCGTGAGCTTCTTGACGGTGGCCAGGTTGATGCCTGTCAGGTCGCTCAAGGGAATCCGCCATTCGGTCCAGGCGGAGACAGTGGTTGCCTTCGAGTCGGGGTGCGCCGCGGTCTTGGTCTTACCGGCCTTATCCTCGACCACCACGTACAGGCCGGCAGGATCGTTGGCCGGGGTCGCTCCGGCCGCGGGCCCCTTGAACCACAGACTCAGGGTATCGGCCCCGCTGACGGTCCAGTCCTGCGGCGTGTCGAAGGTCCGCTCGGCCTCTGAATAGTAGGGCGACTTCGTGTTGTCGTACGCGAGCGGCATCGCCTGCTTGCCGCCATGGATGATCGACCGCTCGGCAAACGGGGCCTGCAGATATCCCACGGTCGAGCCGCTGTTGTTGGTCCAACCATCGACCCAGGACTCGTAGATGCGGCTGCCTTCGTTATCCGTGTAGGCCTCGAAGTCATCCACCGCCGCAAACTCCTGCGTGGTGAAACTCCAGATGCTGCCGGGATACGTGGTCGCGCCCACCTCATCGACCTTCCAGTAGTACATCGTGCCGAAATCCATATCGCCCGGGGCAAAACCGTGCTCGGTCACCGTTTTACTGGTCGCGGTGCCATCGGCCACCGCTGCCTTATCCGTGCCGAAGACTACTTGATGCGAGGTGGCTTCCCGGCCCGGCCGCCAATCCAGGGCGCCATCGACCGCCACACCTTCGGCGTACTGCGCCGGTTGCGGCCCGCGGGCTTCCAGCGGCACGTAGAAGAACCGGACTTCACTCAGACCATACTGCTTGAGGCCCACGGCGCTCCAGTTACTGTTGGCGGTCAGCCGCACATAACGGGCCATGACGCCGCCCATGTCGACGGTGGTATTGTGGGCGTATCCGGCCGCGGCCGGTGCCTGGGCAAGCTGCACGTCCTTCAGGAGCGTCCAAGTCGTCCCATCAGTGGAGTATTCGATCGCCACATCTTGGCAGCCATAGCCGAGGACCGGCTCGAATTCGGTATTGTGGTTCCAGACCCACAACTCGTAGAGCTTGTAAACCTTGTTGAACTGGTACTGGATCCAGGTCGGCTGCGGGCCGGCGGCACTGCTCATCCACATGGCATCGTTGCTCGTGGAGTGCAGGTCATTGGTCAGGCCGGAGCCGTTGACCGTGTTCGCCGGGCCCGTCGTGGTCTTGTCCGAGCTGGAGGCGGTGGCGGTTATGCCGGTGATCGGGTAGGCGTAGGGCTCGACGGTGAAGCTCCAGATATCGCCCTTGACGACCGTCGTGCTCGGCGGGGCGTTGACCTCATCGACCCGCCAATAGTACGTCTTGCCGTATTCCAGTAGATCGGTTGGCGCGAAAGTCGTTCCCGTCTGCCCCTTGCCGGCCGCCTGGGCGAGATCGGCGGTATTGGCATCCTCAAAGGCGGCGCCGAGATAGACATTGTGCGTGTTGGCGAACGGGCCCGCCTTCCAGCCCAGCGTTGGATCGCGCGGGATATCCGTGGCCTTGTCGTCCGGCGTAGGACCGTAGGCCCCGAGCTTGCTCTTGACCACCGTCGGGACATAGTCGCCTTCGTAGAACTTGCAGTCATCGACCCAGAACTCCTGCGCGGCAAAGCCAATGTGGAACGTGAGCGAGGCGGGGGTCACGGCATCGGTCATCACGGGCGTCGTCACGTGGTATTCCGCCCATTTCTCATTGGCGGTGATCTGCGTCTCGCCATATCCCGTCCAAGGATCCGCCCCATGTTCCGGCTTGAAGTTAATCTTGGCCTCACCCGATTTGCTCTTGATCCACAGGGAAAGGGTGTACTTCTTACCCTTTTCAAAGCTCGGGTACGAGAGGTCGAACGCGGCATTCCACCAGTTGGGGCTGCTGGGCCCGGAGAGCTTTACATTGAGGCAATAGCTGCCTTCGATGGGGCGCTCGGGCACGGCCGCGTCGACACATTCCTTCACCACGGTGGCCGTGGCGACCCCGCCCGCATTGAGGTTCCACGGCGTCCGCGCCCCGCTTTCAAAACCGGGGTTGCGGTCCGCGATCAGATTTGTGACTTGTTGCGCCTGGCTCAGATCCGATGCGAGACATCCGATCAGCAAGGCCCCCATCCACCAGACTGCTCGATTCCGCATGGTACTTCCTCCTAAAGCTCGGTCGCGTTGCGACCTGACACACCGGACTTCTACTCGTCCCACCAATTAGTCCCGAGGCCCCCAGAACCTCGCGGTTGCACACGTCCTTTTTGTGCGATGATAGGTTAGGTTGGCCGCTTCTCGTTGTTGTTCTGCGGTCGCGTTGGGCTCTTGCTCCGATGCTCCTCCACAAAACAGCGTCCATCACCAGTGCCGTGTCTCTTCAGCAGTACAGGATATCCCTCTGTCGCCCTCGGGTCAAGGGCAAATCACGGCCCAGCCGATCCCCATCGCCCGGCGGACATATTCTGCGTGCACTCCAGGCCCCGGATGGCTATATTCATGCCATGGGCCGGCACGACCTCGGTGCGAAGGACCCGCCGTGCCGGACCACGGGGATCGTTTATCAGGGGAGATGTCCATGCCGCTGATCATCGACACTGTTCCACAGGAGAGATATATTGAAAATGGAGGACTCGCTATGAGACAACAATCTCGCCGATCAAGCTCAGCTCAGCCGGAATCCTCGCGTCGCGACGTCTTGAAGTGGGGCGGGCAGGCAGTGGCCGCCTCTGCGCTGGCGGGGGTCGGCATCCCGATGGTGCACGCCGCGGGAGATGACACCATCCGCCTGGCCCTGATCGGCTGCGGTGGACGCGGCTGCGGGGCGGCGGGGCAAGCGTTCGATTCGCCGAACGGACCGGTCAAGCTGGTCGTGATGGCCGACCTTTTCGAGAATCGACTGACCAGCGCCCATAAGGCTCTGAGCGAGAAGTACAGTGCGCAGATGGACGTGCCGCCGGAGAGGCGATTCTCCGGCTTCAACGCCTGGCGGCAGGCAATTGACTATCTGCGCCCGGGAGACGTGGCAATGCTGACGGGCTACGCGGGCTTCCGTCCCCAGCAATTGGAGTACGCGGTCGAGAAAGGGATCAACGTATTCATGGAGAAGTCTTTTGCGACCGATCCACCGGCCGTGCGGCGGGTGATCAAGGCGGGAGAGGCCGCCGAGAAGAAGAATCTCAAGATCGCCGCCGGTTTGCAGTGCCGTCATTCGCGCAATCGCCAGGAACTGATCAAACGTATGCGCGATGGGCAACTTGGCGATATCCAGCTTATCCGCGCCTACCGAATGGAGCCGTGCGGCTGGCTGGGGCCGCGCCCGGCGACCGTGAAAGACCTGCATTGGCAGGTTCGCAACTTCACCCATTTCCTGTGGGTCTCGGGCGGGCTCTTCGCCGAGATGGACATTCACCAGATCGACGAGATCTGCTGGATCAAGGATGCCTGGCCGGTGTCAGCGCACGGCATCTCCGGACGGGCGGCCAACAGCACCGACCGCGGCCAGAACCTCGACTCGTTCACCATCGAGTGGACATTCGCCGACGGCACGAAAGCATTCGACATCGTCCGCTGGCTGCCCAAGTGCCACACCGAATTCGCCACCTGGATTCACGGCACCAAATGCGCGGCCCAGTTCTCCGGTGCTGTCCATGCCGGGACCGTCCACACCTACAAGGACCAACGCTGTGCCGCCGACAACATCGCCTGGCGGGCCCCCCAAGAATTGATCTCGCCCTGGCAGGCGGAATGGGATGTGCTGCTCGACGACATCCGTCACGACCGGCCGCACAACGAAGCCAAGCGCGCTGCTCTGTCGAACCTCGCGGATATCATGGGTCGGGCGGCGGCCCACTCCGGCCAGGTCATCACGTGGGACGAAGCGATGGCCTCCAATTTCCGTTTCTGTCCGGACATCGATCATATGACCGACGACAGCGCTCCACCCATCCAGGCGGACAGCCAGGGCCGTTATCCCGTGCCGATCCCTGGGCAGTGGACGGAGATCTGAATTCATCATGTGCCGCGGTGCGACCGCCCGACCCATGACTCGGAAAGAGGAACGACGTTTCAAGCAATGGAAGAATCGTTGAACTTGAGCAAGATTCCACGGATCGATTCCATCGAAGAACTCGCGAAGTTCTGGGACTATTGAGGAATGGGTGAACGAGAAGCTGCAAACATCCTGACCATCGCTCGATCAGGCTTCCTTCGACTTTCGTGCCGAAAGGGCCGTTGCTCAATCTCTTTGTGCCCCTGTTGACAGCCTCAGTCGACGAACTCGATATCGAGTGCGAAAGGCTGGTCGGTGGGGATCGGGAGCGGTGAGTCACCGAGTGGGCGATTTGCCAGTTTCACGCGGCGGACCGGCGGCTCGAAGTTCTCCAGGTGAACGACGATGCCGGAGACCGGATCGCGCCGGGGTGGGTCGCAGAGGAGGCGGGCGGATCGGCCCGTCGGGGCGACGGTCAACTCCATGGAAGCGGGGCCGAAGGAGGTCGGAATCCGGGTCAGACGCGTGGTCCGGCCCGGTTGGGTCCAGGTAGTGGGCAGACCTTCCAGCAGATGCAACTCTTGGTCTCGCTCCAGGATCAGCGAATGGCGGATCAGGCGGATGAACTCGGCACTGGCCCAGTTGTGGGGCATGTCCCCGCAGTACTCTTCCTTGGCGCCCGTAAGATTGTGCTCTTCGCGCCAGCACAGCAGGGGGCTGGCGTGATTGGCGAAGGCGTAGAGCGTGGCGGCGGCCTTGCGGCCGTGGCCGAGCCACAGGTGCGCGTGGCCATAGAACGACGCGGCGTAGTTCCAGATGCCGTCGGCCAGCCAGCCGGTGCCGTGGATCAGGCCCTCTTTCTCGTGGGCGTCGAGCATGGCCATCGTGCCGAGCATCAGGGCATCATTGTCCCGGAAGACCCGCCCCGGAAAGATCGACTGGAGGAATGCCCACGCCCCGCGCTGGGGTAGTTGCGGGGCTTCACCTTTCATGGTCACCGGGACGTAGACATTGCCGGAGCTATCCGTGAGCTCGTCGCGACGGCGGGCTCGTTCGAAATACTGCCAATAGTCGTCGTATTGTGCCTGCCAGGCCGCTCGCTCGGGCTGGTCGAGCCGGGTCGCGATTTCGATGGCGGCTTTGAGCCCGGCGAGGGTCCAGTAGACGTTGGTATATTCCCGGTGCTTGCCGCCGAGACCGCCGTCGCCGAAACCGATGGGCATAAGGCCATAGTTGGCCTGGCTGGGGTCGCTCATCGTCAACCGGCGGTATTCGATGATCTGGTTGGCCTCCCGCTGCACGCGCGGCCACATCTTCCGGAGCCAGTCGCGGTCGCCCGTCAGTTGTGCATGGCGCCACATCATCCACAGCCGCAGGCCGGATTTCTTCGAGAATTCGACGCCGCCCGGGCCCTGGTCTGCATCGACTTGGTGTTCGAGTCCCGCGCGCGTCTCGCTCGCCCGGCCCAAATACGTGATCGCTTCAAGAATGAACGGGCCGTCAGCCGCCCAGGTGCCCCGATAGCAGGTGGGGCCGACCTGGAAGGCGGGATTGCCGTTCTTGATTTCTCGGGCCTGATAGATGTTGCGAATGCAACTGTCGAGCAGGGCCTGAATCTGTTGGTCCGGCACAATCATGCGGCCGTAGGGCAGATTCACCTGCTCCCAATATTTAATGGCGCGGTCATATTCCTGTTGCGCCTGCGCCTCGGAAGTCACGGCCAGGGCGTTCTCGCCCTGAGGCAGAGCCAGCAACACGCGATACTCCTCGCTGGGGGCCAGGGTCTTCTCTTCGAATAGGAGCTTGACCGTGTTGCTTTGACCGTCTGTCGTCTTGACGTCCGCGATAGCGAGCGCTGTACCATTGGCCTTGCCTGCGCGGATCGAGGGTTCCGACGGGGCGGTGGCGGCGTCGAACACCCACAGAGCCGACAGGATGGTGTTCTTGTCCTTGGCGCCATCGGGGGAGTAGATGCCCATTTCCAGCAGGCCATTGTGGTTGCGGTCTTCGGCGTCGAAGCACAAGACCGCCGGCTGGTTCGTTCCGAACTCGCGGACAAGGTCCACGGCGCGGACCACCTGTCCTTCGATCCGAATTTCCAGCGGGCGCAGGCCGGCCTCGGCGTGATAGCCTTCGATCAGACCAAAGGCGACACGATATTTCTTACCCGCTTCCACCCGATAGCTGAGGGCCAGAGGCCGTGCCCAGCCCACCAGAATATCCCGGAAACGGGGATCGCAGGCGACTTGCGGTCGAGCCCAGTTGCGCTGAACACCCGGCGCATGGTCGATGAGTAGCCGGGCGTCGGAGGGCGACGCGTATTCGGCACGCCGGCAGGCCGGGCTCAGTGTGGCAAACACCGCACCGGTATTTCCCTGCTCGATCAGACGTGTGCCTTGCTTGTCCAGAACCAGGCGATTCTTCGGGTCCACTTGGACGACCAGCCGGCCGGTCGCCCTTTGCGTGCCTTTGTTCACCATCTTCAGCCACAGATAATCGACCCGCTGCCTGCTCCACTGTTCCACGTCATCCGCCTCGGGAGCGCCGGCCCAGGCGAATTGTTGCAGAGTCAGGTCACCCCAGTTTTGCTCTGTAATCACGATGGGCGTCCGGGCGTTGTACAGGCGCTGGTTCACTTTGCCTTTGGCGCCCTCGATATCGAGTTGGGCGAGGACGCGGGTCTTGAAGTCATAGAAGCGGCCGTAGTCGTAATACAGCCCGCCGTCGGAGCCGACGATGCTCTTGTGCGGATCGTCGGGCAGGCCGATACAGGTTTGCCAGCGGTAGGGGGCATAGCGAAAGTCCACGACCTGCGGCTGCAAATTCTGCGTCGGACCGCGGAGAGAGAACGCTTTCACTTGCAGTGAAGTCGTCTTCGACGCTTCCGCCCGGATAGCGCCCGCAAGCAAACCCAATATAAGGCACGCGCAGAGTATGGCCTGTCGTTGGCTGCGAATCATGATGTCATCTCTCAATCAGACTTTCCTCGACCTTCATACCGAAGTGGCGGCCGCTCTTCTCGATGTGGGCGAGGACCTTGTCGCCGGGCTTCAGAGTTGTGATCGAGATCGCTTTGCCTTGCGGGTCCATCAGGCGGATGGTCTCGGCGTTTTGCAGGACCAGGCTGATCGGCCGGCCTTCGGCCTCGGCTTCGATCAATAGCATCGGGCGGCGCTCGATCTTGTTGCGGCCCAGGTAGGCGGTTTGGGTTCGGCCTTGGTTGTCCACCAGCATGACCTCGTCGCCGGCTTTGAGGTCCGCAAGATATTTGGTCTTGCCGCCGGGGGTGAGGATGTAGGCGTGAACGGCGCCGGCGTTGACCCGGAAGGGGCGCGAGGCGACGTACGGGTTGTCGATGGATTCAGAGTGGACGAGGAAAAAGCCTGCGGCGGTGTTACCGACGAGCATCCCTTCGCCGAGCGTCATTTGCGTGCAGGTGTCCAGGCAGGAGCGGTCGCCCATACCGAGCTGTTTCGTCGCCGTGACCGTGGCGGCGACGAGGCTGATCCGTTCGCTGACACCGTGGATAATCTCGGCGGTCTTCTTGATCTCGTTGATGTCGGTCGTCTGGAGCACGACGCCGTCGACACCCTTTTCGAGGATCTCGACCATGAGCCTGGCCTGCTCGCTGTTTTCGACCTGGACCATGAGGTTCCTGCCGCGTCGGGCGAGCAGGTTCTCGATGGGGATGATCGTCCAATCGAGCATCTTCAGGACGATGATCCTATCCGGCGGCACGGCGGCGGCCCGGTCCTCGTCGGCCTTGCCTGCGATATCAATGAACTCGACGTCCACGCCGGGCTTGAGGTCGCCATGCTTCTCGACTGTTTTGATCCGGCCGAATTGCCGGACCATCTCGCTTTGACCTTCCGGCAGGACCAGGGCCTCGGCCCCGCTCTCCAGGGCGGCGATGGCGATCTGCTTGTTGTACGGAACGACGCTGACCCACAGTCTCTTCATAGTGCGGTCCAACCTCTAGGCCAATCGGTTGTGTACTTGCGACTCCGGGGCGATATTGAGCTTGCGGATCGCTTTGTAGATCTCCGTGCCCCACAAGGGCAACGACGAAATGACGATCACCAGCACCCAGTCGAACAGGCCCAGCGGCTCCGTCTTGAAGACACTCTGCACCCCCGGGATATACACGACTGCCATCTGGAGGACGAACGAGATCCCCGTGGCCAGCAGGAGGTATCGATTCGTAAAGATGCCGATCTTGAACAGCGATTCGGTCAAGCTGCGGCAATTGTAAGAGTGGAAGAGTTGGCTGACGGCCAGGACGACGAAGCACGCCGTGCGGGCACGCTCGAGACCTTCTTTCTCCACGTACAGGACCAGGGCATAGGCGCCGAGGCTGCACGCCGCGATGAATGTCCCCTGGGTCAGCATCAGCAGCCCCCGGCCGCGCGTCACCACCGGCTCATCCGGCGCTCGGGGTCGCCTCTTCATGATCTCGGGGTCCGTCGGGTCCACGCCGAGCGCCAGCGCCGGCAGACCATCCGTCACCAGGTTGATCCACAGGATTTGGACGGGCAATAGCGGCACCGGCATGCCGATCAAAGAGCTGACGAACATGACCAGGATCTCGCCGGTGTTACACGAGAGCAGGTAGTGCACGAACTTCAGAATGTTGTCATAGATGCCCCGGCCCTCCTCAACCGCCGCGACGATGGAAGCGAAGTTGTCGTCCGTGACCACCATGTCGGACACCTCCTTGGTAACGTCGGTGCCGGTGATCCCCATGGCGACGCCGATATCGGCCTCCTTGACCGCCGGGGCGTCGTTGACACCATCGCCCGTCATGGCGACGATCTGATGGCGGCTGCGCCACGCGCGGACGACCCGCAGCTTGTGCTCCGGCGAGACGCGGGCGTAAACGGGAATCCGGTCCACCTCCTTTTCAAGCTGCTCCTGGCTGAGCTTGTCCAACTCCTCCCCGGAGAGGGCGAGCGAGTCCTCCTTGAAGAACCCCAGTTGTTTGGCGATGGCGGTGGCGGTGTTCTTGTGGTCGCCCGTGATCATGACCGTCTTGATGCCGGCGCTCATGCACGCGCGAATCGCCTGCTTGGCCTCTTCCCGCGGCGGATCGATCATGGCGATCAGGCCGACGAAGGTGAGGTCCTTTTCGAGCGTGTCCACCTCCAGCTTCCCGGCATGGCCCTCCAGGTCCCGATACGCGACCCCGAGAACCCGCATCGCCTGGCCGGTCAGGTTGTCGTTGGCTGCCGCAATCTGTTTTCTGTCGGCGGGTGTCAGGGGCCGGACGGCTCCCTCGGTCTCGATGTTGACGCAATCGGCCAGCAGGACATCCGGAGCCCCCTTGACGTAAGCGACGCGCCGGCGGTCCATCTGGCGAACGACCGTCATCTTCTTGCGCTCCGAGTCGAACGGCAGCTCATCGACGAAAGGCGACTTCCGCTCCTCCTGGCCCTTCCAGATGTCCGCCTTGGCGGCCGCGGTCAGCAGCGCTGCCTCGGTGGGATCGCCCACGATCTTCCAGGACGATTGCTCCTGCACGAGCTGCGCGCCGTTGCACAGCACACCCACGGCCAGGGTCTTCATCAGGTCCGGATGGTCCTGCGGGTTTACCGTCTGGTCGCCGGCGAGGAAGCTGCCCTTGGGGGCATAGCCGATCCCCGTGACCTGGAACATTTGGCCGCCGGCATAGACGGCTTGCACGGTCATTTCGTTTTTGGTCAAAGTGCCGGTCTTGTCCGAGCAGATCACCGTGGCACTGCCCAGGGTTTCGACCGACCGCAGCTTGCGGATCAGGGCATGACGCTTCACCATCCGCTGTACGCCCAGCGCCAAAGCGATGGTGACGACGGCGGGCAGACCCTCCGGAATGGCCGCCACCGCCAGGCTCACCGCCGTCAGGAACACTTCGAGCATCTTGCCGCCGCGGGCCCATTCCAGGAGAAAGACCGCGGCCACGAGCACGAAGCACAGATAGACGATCCATTGGCCGAATTGTTCCAATCTCTTTTGCAGCGGCGTGGCTTCGTGCTCGATCTCCTGGATCAGGCCGGCGATCTTGCCCAGCTCGGTTCGCATCCCGGTCTCGGCCACGAGGCTCTTGGCCCGGCCCGAGGCGACCGACGTGCCCAGGTACACCATGTTCGCCCGGTCCGCCAGCGGCACCTCCGGCTCGTCCAGGGCGGCCGCGGTCTTGACCACCGGTGTGGACTCACCGGTCAGACTGGCCTCCTGAACACTGAAGTTGGACGTGACCCACGCTGCCCGGGAGTCGGCCGGCACGCTGTCGCCCGCCTCCAGCTCGATGACGTCGCCGGGGACCAGCTCTTCGGAAGGGATCAGGCTGTGCTGGCCGTTGCGAATAACCTTGGACGTGGGCGACGACAGCTTTTTCAGTGCGGCCAGAGACTTCTCGGCGCGGTATTCCTGCACGAAACCCAAAATGGCGTTCAGGATCACGATGGCAATGATGGCGATAGCGTCCACCACCTCCTGCAAAACGCCGGAGACGATAGCGGCGCCGATCAGGACCCAGATCACGAAGTCCTTGAACTGGTCGAGGAAGATTGACAGCGGCGAGCGCTTCGGCGCCTCCTGCAACTGATTGCGGCCGTACTGGGCGAGGCGGGCCGCCACCGTATCAGAATTCAGGCCCGACGACAGATCGGTCCCCAGTTTCTTTGCCGCGCGTTCGATATCCAGATGCCACCATGACTCCATCAGAACCCCTTCGTCATTTACAACTTACCGCCGACGATTTACTGTTGACTGTCCTACGTGCCTGCGCAGGACGAACACCAAATTGTAGACGGTAAATCGCAAATCGTAAATCCCGGGAAGTGCCGAAAATGCGTGGGCAGAGCGAATTCCAGATGCCCCGCTCATCGGAGCTGGGACTCTGCTTGACGGTGGCGGGGGGGGCACAGC
>JAMCWO010000183.1 GCA_023481165.1 Planctomycetota bacterium
CGAGAAGATGCGCGTCACCAACGACGAGAAGGCCAACGATTACGTCCAGATGCACTATCGCGCGGGTTGGGAACTATAGTCGATCCGCAGGCCGGAGGCGGCCACTCGATATCTTCATTGATCACAGGTTAAGGAGCCACGCTCATGTCAGACATCACGCGTCGTCAATTCATCCAAGGCACCGTGGCCGTGGGAGCCGCCAGCACGATCAGTTTTCCGCGCCTGATCCGGGCCCAGGGACTCAATGAAAAGCTCCAGGTCGGATTCATCGGGGCGGGCGGACAGGCGGGCAGCCACACCGGCTGGTGCCACAGTCACGGCCTGCAGTGTGTCGCCTTCGCGGAGGTCGACAAGACCCACTGGGGCGGCGTCCACGGCAAGCAGGGCTGGGAACAGGCGGCCGGGTATACGGATTGGCGCAAGGTCTTCGAGAATCACCGCAAGCAACTGGATGTGGTCTTCGTGGCGGTGCCGGACCACACCCATTTTGCCCCGTCGATGACCGCCGTTTCCATGGGCATTCACTGCTACACGGAAAAGCCGCTGACCTGGTCGGTGCGCGAGGCCCAACTGCTGGCCGCCGCCTATGCCAAAAATCCCAAGGTCGTCACGCAACAGGGCAACCAGGGCCACGCCGGCAACGGCTGGCGGTTGGCATACGAATACATCAAGGCCGGCGCAGTCGGCGAGATCAAGGAGTTTCATACCTGGACGAACCGCCCCATCTGGCCGCAAGGCGGCGACCGTCCGACGTGGACCAGTCCGGTTCCCGATACTCTCGACTGGGAGGCGTGGATCGGGGCAGCGCCGATGCGACCCTTCGCCGGTCCGCGTGACGAGAACAATGAAAAGAGCAATGAGAACGGCAAGAAGGGCCGTCGGGAGCAACGGGGTCCCTACCATCCCTTCAACTGGCGGGGTTTCGTGGATTTCGGCTCCGGGGCCCTGGGCGACATGGCCTGCCATACGACCGACGGCATCTATGCGATCATGAAGCCGGGCTACGCGGCCACCGCGGAGCCGTTCATCATGACCGGTCCCGTCAAGGATCAATTCCCGGCCGGGATGGTGATCAAGAGCACCTACCGCGCCACCGCAGACCGGCCCGGGTTCAAGACCTTCTGGTACGAGGGCGTCGATGGCAACGGCAGACCCTTCATGCCGGACACCCCGGAGGAGCTTGAAGCCGATGGGCGCAAACTGCCGCGTACGGGCAATCTGATCATCGGCACCAAGGGCAAGATGCTGGTCATCGGCGATTACTGGGAGACCCCGCAGATCATCCCGGAGAAGCGGCGCCAGGAGTTTGGCCGTCCCCCGCAACTGCTGGAGCGCTCGCCCGGACACCACGAAGAGTTCATCGCCGCCTGCAAGGGCGAGAAGCCGCGGGAGTTCAGTCAGTCCAACTGGGGCTACTCGGGTCCCATGGCCGCTAACATTCAGCTCGGTAATCTCTGCGCCCGCGCGGGCAAGAAACTCGAGTTGGATGAGACCGGCAAAATCACCAGCGATCCGAAGATCAACGACCTGGCCTGGCGCGAGCCGCGCCAGGGCTGGGGGCCGCTGGAAATGAACGTCTAAGAGTAAAGGAGCCATGCTCATGTCGGACATCACGCGTCGTCAATTTGTCAAAGGTGCTGTGGCCGTGGGAGCCGCCAGCACGATCAGTTTCCCGCGCCTGATCCGGGCCCAGGGACTCAACGAAAAGCTCCAGGTGGGATTTATCGCAGTGGGCGGACGGGCGGAGGCCCATACGGGCTTCTGCCATAAGGCCGGTCTCCAATGCATCGCCTTTGCGGAGGTCGACCAGACCCGGTGGAACGGGGTCCTTGGCCAGAAAGGCTGGGAGCAGGCCGCCGGGTATACGGATTGGCGCAAGGTCTTCGAGAATCACGGCAAGAAACTGGATGTGGCTTTCGTGGCGACGCCGGACCACACCCATTTTGCCCCCTCCATGACCGCCGTGTCGATGGGCATTCACTGCTACACGGAGAAGCCCCTGACCTGGTCGGTGCGCGAGGCCCAACTGTTAGCCGCCGCTTATGCCAAGAATCCCAAGGTCGTCACGCAGCAGGGCAACCAGGGCCATGCCGGCAACGGTTGGCGGCTGGCATACGAGTACATCAAGGCCGGCGCGGTCGGCGACATCAAAGAGTTCCACACCTGGACGAATCGCCCCATCTGGCCGCAAGGCGGCGACCGGCCGGAGGGGTCCGATCCGGTCCCGGCGACCCTGGACTGGGAGGCGTGGATCGGCGCAGCGCCGATGCGGCCCTACAAGAAGGAGGTCTATCATGCCTTCAACTGGCGGGGTTTCGTGGATTTTGGTTCCGGGGCGCTGGGCGATATGGCCTGCCATACGACCGATGGGATCTACTCGATCATGAAGCCGGGCTATGCGGCCACCGCGGAGCCCTTCATCATGAGCGGACCCGTCAAGGATCAGTGGCCCGCCGGCATGGTGGTCAAGAGCACCTACCGCGCCACGGCCGACCGGCCCGGATTCAAGACCTTCTGGTACGAGGGCGTCGATGGAAATAAGCGGCCCTTCATGCCGGACATCCCGGAGGAGCTCGAAGCCGATGGGCGCCAACTGCCGCGCACGGGAAATCTGATTATCGGCACCAAGGGCAAGATGCTGGTCATCGGCGATTACTGGGAGACTCCGCAGATCATTCCGGAGAAGCGGCGCAAGGAGTTTGGCAAGCCCCCGCAACTGCTGGAACGCTCGCCCGGCCATCACGAGGAGTTCATCATGGCCTGCAAGGGCGAGAAGCCCCGGGAGTTCAGCCAATCCAACTACAGCTACTCCGGTCCCATGGCGGCCAACATCCAACTCGGCAACCTTTGTGCCCGCGCGGGAAAGAAACTCGAGCTGGACGAAGCCGGGAAGATCGTCAGCGATCCGAAGATCAACGACCTGGCTTGGCGCGAGCCGCGCCAGGGCTGGGGCCCGCTGGAAATGAAAGTTTAAGGCATCTGAGAGAATCAGCCTTACGATGTCATTGCGAGGAGCGCAGCGACGAAGCAATCTCAACCATGCGGTAATCGATTGCTTCGCTGCGCTCGCAATGACATGACAATCATTTTTTTACCGTAACAGGCAGTAACAATGAGGAATTTGCAGAACAAAGGTTTGTCCCGCCGGGAGTTGGTGGGTACGGCGACGGCCGTGGCGGCATTCATGTTCGTGCCCAGGCACGTCTTGGGAGCGGCCGGGCAGAGCTCGGCCAACAACAAGCTCAACATCGCCGGCATCGGCGTCGGCGGCCGCGGGGCTTCGGATATCGAGGGTGTCGCCAGTGAGAACATCGTGGCGCTGTGCGATGCCGACCTGAACCGGGCCTCGGGAACGATCAAGAAGCATCCGAACGCCAAGGTCTACCGCGACTTCCGCGAGATGCTCGACAAAGAACACAAGAACATCGATGCGGTGGTGATCGGCGCCCCCGACCACATCCACGCTCCGGCCGCCATCATGGCCATGAAGATGGGCAAGCACGTGTACGTCGAAAAGCCCATGGCGCACACGATCCACGAGGCCCGGCGGATGACCCAGGTGGCGAAAGAGACGGGCGTTGTCACCCAGATGGGCAACCAGGGCCACGCGGGCGACGGCCTGCGTCTGTACTGGGAGTACATCCATGCGGGGGCCATCGGCACGGTCAAGGAGGTTCACGTGTGGACCGACCGCGCTGGGACGCCCGAGCGGGCCTGGTGGCCGCAGGGTATTGACCGACCCAAGGGCAGCGTACCGGTCCCCGAGAATCTGGATTGGGATCTGTGGCTCGGTCCGGCACGCTGGCGCCCGTATGCCAAGTTCCCGAACGGCAGGGGCGGCGAGGCCACCTATTGCCCGTTCAATTGGCGCGGCTGGTGGGATTTCGGCTGCGGCGCAATCGGCGACATGGCCGTGCACAATGCCGACCCGGCCTTTTTCGCTCTGGATCTCGGCGCGCCGACCGCGGTCGAAGCCCAGACCAGTCCGGTCAACGATGAGACATTGCCCGTCTGGAACATCATCACGTTCGAGTTCCCGGCCAAGGGCGACCGGCCGGCGGTCAAGATGGTCTGGTATGATGGCGCCAAGCTGCCGCCGCGACCGGCTGATCTGGATGAAGGTCTGAAGCTCGGCGACAACGGAATTCTCTTTGTCGGGACGAAGGCCTCCCTGCTGGGCGGCAGCCACGCCGGTACGCCTCGGATCATCCCCGAGGCCAAGAGAAAGGAAATTGGCCGGCCGCCGAAGACCTTGCCGAGATCGCCCGGCCATCATCAGGAATGGATCGACGCCTGCAAGGCCGGTAAGCCCGAGGCCGCCAAGAGCGGCTTCTGGTACGCGGGACCCTTCGTCGAGGCGCTGCACGTCGGCAATCTGGCCGTGCGGCTGCAAAGACGCGTCGAATGGGACGCCGTGAAGATGCGTTCGCCCAATTGTCCCGAGGCGGACAATTACATCACCAAGTTCTATCGCAACGGCTGGAACTTCGTGTAACACCGGTGCGAGTCAGGTTGTGAATATGGGGGCCTGCCGCAC
>JAMCWO010000023.1 GCA_023481165.1 Planctomycetota bacterium
AGGTGATCCAGGAATGGTCGGACCGCTACGGTGACAAGGTGGCCGGCTGGTGGTTCGATGGCGGCTACGACCGCATCAAGTTCAACGAAGCGATAGCGCAGACTTACGCGAAAGCGGTCAAGCACGGCAATCCGAACGCCATTGTGACTTTCAATCCCGGCGTCAGGCTGATCCGCCACACGCAGGCCGAGGACTATACGGCGGGCGAGTTGAACGACCCCTTCACTGTCCTGCCCGCCTCGCGCTGGGTGGACGGCTCGCAGTGGCATGCCCTGACCTTCCTCGGCTCGCAGTGGTCCCGCCGGGATACACGGCACCCCACGGAGAAATGGGTCCAATGGGTCAGCACTGCCACGTCCAAAGGCGGTGTCGTCACGCTGGACATGGGACCGAACTGGGATCCGCAGGCCGGTCCTATCGGTTCGCTCGCGGAAGCGCAAATGGTACAGGTCCAAGCGATCCGAGACGCTCTGAGACCGGGTAGGGGCGAAAAATCTTTCGCCCCTACGGACGATCGCGCGCACCCCTCCCGCTCGGCGGTGGAATTGCGGGCCCGGGAT
The DNA here is from genome assembly GCA_023481165.1 of Planctomycetota bacterium. Classification (GTDB taxonomy): domain Bacteria; phylum Planctomycetota; class Phycisphaerae; order Sedimentisphaerales; family Anaerobacaceae; genus PLanc-01. The sequence continues at coordinate 561 of JAMCWO010000023.1, forward strand.
GGTCTGCCCAACTTCTTCGCCAAAGCGAAGGCAGGAGGGAAATTAGCCGTAGCCTATTTCGGCGGCAGCATCACGGCCGCCAATGGCTGGCGGCCGCAGACGACCGCCTGGCTGCAACAGCGGTATCCGAAGGCCCAGGTCACGGAAGTCAATGCGGCGATCGGCGGCACCGGTTCGGACTTGGGCGTGTACCGTCTCGGGCACGATGTGCTGGACCATCGTCCGGACCTGGTATTCGTGGAATTCGCCGTCAACGATGGGGGCGCGCCGCCGGAGCAGATCTACCGCTGTATGGAAGGCATCGTCCGGCAGATTCGCCGTGCCGATCCGGCCACCGACATCTGCTTCGTGTACACGATGCACGATGGCATGCTGAAGGACTTGGCCGCCGGCCGGCTGCCGCGTTCGGCGTCAGCGATGGAGTTCATTGCGGACCACTACGGAATCCCGTCGATCCATCTCGCTCAGGAAGCGGCCCGACGAATCAACGCCGGCGAGTGGGTCTTCACCGCGCCGAAACCGCAAGTCCCCGCCGATCCGGCCAAGGGCCTTCCGGCGCGCACTGTGTTCGCACCCGACAGTTGCCACCCCTTCGCCGAGACCGGGCACAAGCTCTACACCGAGGCCATCGCCCGCTCATTCCAGGCGATGGAAGGGCTGGCACGTGGCATGGGCGTCCCGCCCATGGATCTTAAGAGCGACCACGGGCAGGATGCCCGTGATACTCATGGGCGAGACGCCCATGCTACTGTGGCGCCGTTCACGCCGGACAATCACGAAAATGCCAAGCTCGTTCCGCTGACGGCCGCGATGCTGGGCGACGGCTGGCAAGCCCTCGATCTCAAGGCCGATCCGGTGGCGAAGAATTTCGCACGCCGGCTTCCGGTCCTGTGGCGCGCGGATAAGGCGGGCGCCGCACTGACGTTCGCCTTCCATGGTCGCTCGGCAGCGATCTACGACCTGCTGGGCCCCGACGGCGGCGAATTGGAGGTGCTCGTAGACAATCGACCTGCCCGGTCGGTCCGGCGGTTCGATGCCTACTGCACCTATCATCGCCTGGGTACCACGACCGTCCTATCGGAAACGCAGCCGGGCGACCATACCGTGACGATTCGGCTGACCGACAAGTCCTTTGACAAGGCGGCGATCCTCAGTCGCAATAAGAATAGGATCGACGATCCCGCCCGTTTTGCGCCGCTGCGCTGGTACGCCGGAGCGCTGCTGATCGATGGAGAACTGCGGCAGCTTCTCCCCAAGCCGCCGGTGGAGGTGAAAGGCTCGCGCAATGTGGATGTGGTGGTCAATCGCCAGGGCGGCAAGCTGGCGGTGAATCTCGGCAACACCGCCGGCCCGCACCAGCGCGAGCCGATTCTGGATTCCATCGGGCCCGTCGGTCCGCTCGATGTGACGATTCGCCAGACAGCCAAACCGGCCCGAATCATGCTGGAGCCCGCCGGCATGCCGGTGGTGTTCGAGCACCGCGAGGGCGAGATCCATCTCACCGTGCCGCGGGTGGATATTCACGAGGTCATTGTCGTCAGTACGGGCGGATGAGTATTCGTCCCTAACGAGTTTTGACAGACAGAATCGGTACTCAAGGTCCATGAATAGCCGGGTGCCACGCCCAAGCGCAGCTTGAGCGTGTTCTCCGTGTACGGGAGCACGGTCAAAGGGACCCCAAACGCGACAAGTCGCATTTGGGAACCCCTACGAGTTTGGCCGTGCCACCCCGAAATTACCGAGGCTGCTCGTCAAAACGCATCAGGAAAGGACAGATGTATGGCAGCTTCCACTCGCCGACAGTTTCTCCAAGCCTCTGTCGCGGCGACCGCAGGTGTGACAACCAGCGCGGCAAGCTCTCTTGCGGCAGGAGCGCAGCCGGCGATCCGTATCGATCACGACCTGCACACGCACACGATTTACTCCGATGGCGCCAGCACGATTCCCCTGCACGTTTTGGAGGCGCGGGCGTTCGAGCTCGATGCGGTTGCCATTACCGACCATTATACCCCGGGGAGCAAGATCGCCGGATCGGAGGCCGAATTCGACCGCTATCTGGCCGAGATCGAGCGCGAGCGGTCGAATCAGCAGGATGTGATCGTGCTCAAAGGCGCGGAGGCGACTGCGCTGGACGCTACGGGCCGCATCAGTATCGATGAGGGCCACGCCGCGAAGCTGGAGTGGGTGTTGTGCGATCTGGGCGGCTCTTCCGAAGGCACGCTTCGCCGGCCGCCGAGCGACAAGCAGAAGTACATCGAAAACGTGGTGCGGACCTATCTCGGACTGTGCGACGTGAAATACCTCGACGCGATCGCGCATCCCTTCAACACGGGCAACACTAAGCCGGCGGCCCTGCCCGCTGACTATCCGCTCGGCCTTCTGCGGGAGTTGGCAACCAAGATGGCGGCCAACAAGAAGGTATTCGACGTAATGAACGACATGATCTACTGGTTCCACCAGGCCTCCCTCGCCCCGCGCGAGTTCACGGCGCAGTACGTGGAGCTCGTCAAGCTCTTCGTTGCCGCCGGCGTGATGTTCCAGGTTTCTTCGGACGATCATCGCACGGGGCTGGGCAACACGCGCTGGGCCCAGCTTGTCGTAGCCCGGGCCGCCGTGCCGGCCCAGCAGATCGTCGATCCCCGCGAAATCGCCCGCCGGAAGAAGTAGGATGACCTCAGAGTGTCTGCTCTGTGGATCGCGTGCCGGCAGAGAGAAAAAGAAGATTCTTACGCTTTTCGGTCAACCGTGTTACACTCAGGGCCGAGCCGCATCGCCCGAAGGTGATGCCGGACTGTAGGGGCGAATAATCATTCGCCCGTACCAGGGACGGGCGAAGGTGTGACAACCATGATCTGTGAAGGGTTCTCAATGCTCACTCAGAGGAGACCAGACATGTCCAAACCACAAATTCATCTCAATCGACGACGGTTTTTGAAGGCCGCGGCACAGGCCGGTGCAGTGCTGGCGCTGCCGCAGGTGATTCCCGGCACAGCGCTCGGCAAGAGCGGCAGTGTCGCCCCAAGCGAGCGGATCGTGCTGGGCGGCATCGGGATCGGCAGCCGGGGCGGGTACGACCTGGGCTGCTTCCTGCACGAGCCGGATGTCCAGTTCGTGGCCGTTTGCGACGTGAAGGCCAATCGCCGCAAGGCGGTCAAGGAAATGGCCGACACCAAGTACGGCAACCAGGACTGCGCCACGTACCTTGACATGCGCGAGCTGCTGGCCCGCAGTGACATCGACGCAGTGCTGATCGCGACCGGGCCGAACTGGCACGCGACCGCGTCGATTCTGGCGGCCAAGGCCGGCAAGGACGTCTATTGCGAAAAGCCCTGCACGAAGAACATCGCGCAGAGTCTGCTGCTGGCCGAGACGTTCCGGCGGACCGGGCGGGTGTTCCAGGCCGGGACGCAACGGCGCAGCCTGCCCAATTTCGCGTACGCGATCGAGCTGGCCCGCACGGGCAAGCTCGGCAAGCTCCACACGCTCTACGCCCACCCGATGGGGCTCAAGACCATCAGCAGCGGCTGGCTCCCGCCGGAACCGGAACCGCCCAAGGAAGAGGTCGATTGGGATATGTACCTCGGCCCGGCGGCTTGGCGGCCGTTCAATCGCCGGCTCCTCGACGGCTTCAACTTCGAAAAGGGCGGCGGCATGGTGGGCGCCTTCGGCGGCGGCGGCTGCTTGGAATGGGGGTCCCATTGCGTGGACCTGTGCCAGTGGGCCAACAACGCCGACGACACCGCGCCGGTGGAGTACGAGCCAACGGGCAACCAGTTGCACGCCCGTTATGCCAACGGTGTCAAGCTGATCCTGCGCAACGATGGCTGGCTGCCGCTGGGCTCATGCCCGGTGCGGTTCGAGGGCGAGACCGGCTGGGTGGAGACGGGCGACGACGCCGAGATCGTGGCGAGCTCGCCGGCCCTGCTTGCCCGCCGGGGGGCCAAGATCCCCGGTTACCCGGCCGATTTCCACATCCGCAACTTCCTCGATTGCGTCAAGACGCGGGCCCAGACGCGGGCCAATGCCGACGTGGCCTGCCACGCGCACATCGCCTGTCACGCGGCTAATATCTCGCTGTTTCTGGGACGCAAGGTCAACTACGATCCCAAGAAGAACGAATTCCCCGGCGATGAGGAAGCCAACCGGCTGCGCTCGGAGGCATTGCGGGAGCCGTGGCGGCTGTGAGAAAGGAAAGTGTGAGGTTTGAGGTTTGAAGTTTGAAGTGAGAGGTCGCTCTCCCAAATCTACAATCAACCATCGAACTTCAAACTTACAGGAGAATGATTATGATGCTCAAGAGTCGATCCCTAGCATGGTGTGCTGTGCTCCTGGTAGCGGCCACGATAGCTGCTGGCCAGACGAATGCCGCTGACAACCAGAACCCCAAGGAGAGGGAAGCCAAACTGATCGCCGTGCTCCAGTCGGATGCACCGCCCGCGGAGAAGGCGATCACCTGCAAGCGGCTGTCCGTCTATGGAACGTCGGAGGCAGTCCCGGCGCTGGCGCCTTTGCTGCTGGATAAAGAGCTTTCATCGTGGGCGCGGATCGCCCTGGAAGTGATTCCCGGTCCCGCGGCGGACGAGGCCCTGCGCAGCGCGATGGGCAAAGCCCAGGGCCGCTTGCTGGTCGGCGTGATCAACTCGATTGCTGTGCGCCACGATGCCCAGGCGGTGAACGGGCTGGTGGAGAAGCTCAAAGATAAGGATAGCGACCCGGAGGTCGCCTCGGCGGCGGCCGTGGCCTTGGGCCGCATCGGGGGCCAGCAGGCCGCCCAGACTCTGGAAAGGTCCCTGGCCGAAGTGCCGGCCACCATTCGTCCCGCCGTGGCCGAGGGCTGCATTCTGTGCGCGGAGAGGTCCCTGGCCCAAGGGAAAGCCGCCGACGCCGTGAAGCTGTACGACACCATCCGCCGGGCGAATCTGCCCAAGCAGAAGCTCCTTGAAGCGACGCGCGGCGCCATCCTGGCCCGGGGGTCAGACGGGATTCCGTTGCTGGTGGAGCAGTTGGAGTCGGCGGACAAGGCGCAGGTCGGCATTGGGCTGCGTACAGCGCGCGAGCTTCCCGGCCGCGATGTGACGGAGGCCCTGGCGACCGAATTGAACCGCTTGAGTCTCGACCGGCGGCCTTTGCTGCTGCTGGCACTCGCCGATCGCAGCGATGAGGCGGTGCTGCCGGTAGTCGTCATGGCGGCCCGCGGGGGCCCGAAGGAAGTGCGGCTGGTGGCCCTGGAAGTTCTGATGCGCCTGGGCAATGTGTCCTGCGTGCCGGTGCTGCTGGCGGCGGCGGCCGAGAATGATGCTCAAGTGTCCCAAGCGGCGATGCTTACCCTGGCACATCTGCCCGGCGCAGGCGTCGATACCGATCTTCTGGCCCGTCTGCCGCAAGCGACGGGAAAGACGCGCCAGGTCCTACTCCAGTTGACCGGGGAGCGACAGATGGAGGGGGCTCTTGGCACGATCATGTCGAGCCTCAACGAGGGGGACGCCGGAGTTCGCAGTGCCGCGGTGCAGGCGCTCGGCGCTCTCGGCGGGGACAAGCAGGCCGTCGACCTGGTGAATCTTCTCCAGAAGACTCAGAACCCGAATGATCGTGCGAATGTCGAGAAGGCCCTGGCGGCGATCAGCGGCCGTGCGGGAGCGAGTTGCGTGCCGTGTCTGCTGCCGCTGATGCAGAACAGCGATCCCGCGCTGCGTACGATCGGATTACGCGTACTGGTGATTGCGGGCGGTCCCGACGCTTTGGCCGCCGTGAAGTCCGCATTCCAGGACAAGGATGAGGCTGTCCAGGATGAAGCGGCCCGCAGACTCTCGGCTTGGCCGACCAACTGGCCCGGCGACACCGCCGCGGCCCAGGCCCTTCTGGCCTTGGCCAAATCCGACAAGAAAATGCTGCACCAGGTGCTCGGCCTGCGCGGCTACCTGGAGTATGTCCGCGGAGACAAGCAGCTCAACAATAGCGCGAAAGTGACCAAGGTCAACGAATTGCTGCCCTTGATCCAGCGGCCCGAAGAAAAGCGCCTGGCCATCAGCGTCGTGGGCGCCCTCCGAACCGCCGGCGCGCTGGAACTGCTGACGACGCTCGCGTCCGACCCGGCGGTCACCGAGGATGCCTGCTCCGCCATCGTCAACATGAGTGGCAGGGGCATGCAGGGTGCGACCCGAGACCAACGCCAGAAAGCCCTGCAGATGGTGGTCGAGAAGTCGAAAAACGACGCCACCAAGAAGAGAGCCGAGGACCTGCTGCAAGGGGTCCGGTAGAGACTTGAAATCGAAAGAGACGAATAGTTCAGTCAGAGCCCGCGATGCCATTGTGTCGCGGGCTCTTTGCTTGGGGATTCACGGTGATCCGTTGGGGGCCAGCGGGTCGGTGCCGTTCGTGTATTCCTGCAGGTTGTTCGCGCCATCGCCATCGGGGTCGGCGGCGTCGCCCGCGATCTCAAGATTGATCTGGCTGGCGCCGAAATGGGCTTGCCGCCATGCGTTGATCGGGACAACCGGCGGCCTGGACGTCACCGTTAGCGTCAGGGTGGCCGAGATGCTGCCTGCAGTGTTGCTGGCGGTGATGGGGATGTCGTACGTCCCTGCGGCCGTGGGCGTGCCGGAAATCACGCCCGTGCTGCGGTCCAGGGATAGTCCGGTCGGCAACCGGCTGGCGCTGTAAGTGAGCGGCGTGGTTCCGCCGGTGGAGACAATAGTGTAGCGGAAGGGGACTCCGACCGGCCCGGAGGTCGTGAGGGGGCACGCGAACGTCCGAGGTGTGGTGGCGCTGGCGGTCACCGCGAGCATCTCGCTGGTGCTGGCCGTGCTGCCGGCCGCGTTCGAGACCACGCAGCGGAAAGGCGTCCTGTTGTCAGCGAGGGTGGTTGCGGGGGTTGTGTAGGTGGCAGCGGTCGCGCCGGGATATCCGCCATGTTGCCCAGACTCGTTCCCTTTTGCCATTGATAACTCATCGGCGTGCGGCTCCAGGCAGTGACTGAGAAAGTCGCCGTCCGGTTCACCACGGCCTGGGCTCGGCCCGGGTTCGTGATGATAATGGGGGCTCCAGGGGCAGGTTTCACCGTCATCGTCGCGGCCGCGCTGGGGATGCTGCCGAGAGGAGCACCAGTGCTGTTTTTATCGCGAAGCTTTCAGGTGAGTGTTTGCAGTTCTTCATTCTCATCACCATTGCTAGGGTACGGCGGCTGAGCTATAGAGGTCGCGAATTTCCTGGGAGGTGAGGGGGCGGTTGTAGAGGCGGATGTCGTCGAGCACGCCGTTGAACAAGGTGTTGGGCCACTGGGCGGCGTTGCCGCGGACGCCGATGACGAAGGGGTAAACGCTGTCGTCCTGGACCGTGCCCATGCCGGGGGTCTGGGTCGCGTAGGGGACCTCCACGCCATTGCGATACACTCCGTAGAAGACCACGCCCACATTGTCAGTGGAAGCGTTCCACACCAGTGTGACCCGCCCAGACGTCGCATTTTTGGCGGCCAGTTGCGTGGGGACGGAGGGCGGATCGTTGTCGGGCAGGGCCGGCAGACCGTCGGTAGAGACCGACGACAGCGGATCGGTGCCGTTGGCGTACTCCTGGAGGTTGCTGACGCCGTCGCCGTCGGGATCGGCCGAGTCTCCCGCGATCTCGGCATTGGTCTGGCTGGCGCCGAAGTGGAGCGCCCGCCAGGCCTCGATGGGAACGACCGGCGGATTAGGCGTCACGGTCAGCGTCAACGTGGCCGAAGTGCTGCCGGCCGAGTTGCGCGCCGTGAGGAGTATCTTGGCCGTCCCCGTGGCGGTGGGGGTGCCGGAGATCACGCCCGTGGCGGCATTGAGGGACAAGCCGGCCGGCAGGGGGCTGGCGCTGAACATGACCGGGGTCGTTCCGCCCGAGGAAGTGATCGTGTAGGTGAAGGGCAGCCCCACCTGAGTCGAGACGGTAATGAAGCTCGTGATATCGGTGGGTTGCTTGACGTCCGTCGTCACCATGAGCATCTCGCTGGCGCTGACCGTGCTGCCGGCGGGGTTCGAGACCACACAGCGAAAGAGCGGCGGGTGATCGGCGAGCGTGGTGGGGCCGGTGGTGTACGTGGCGGCGGTGGCACCCGGAATGTCTACCATGTTGCCGGTAAATGGCCCCGTCTGCCACTGATAGCTCATCGGGGTGAGGCTCCAAGCCCGGACGGAAAAAGTGGCCGTCTGGCCTGTGAGCACTCGCGCGCGGACCACATTCGCGAGCAGAATGGGGGCCCCCGGGGCGGGGTTCACCGTTAGCGTGGCGGGGACGCTGGTAACGCTGCTGGAGCGGCTCGTGACCGTCGCGGTGAACGTGGCGCCGCAGTCGCTGGTAAGGGCGACGGGGATGGTCAGCGTATCGCTGGCGGCGCCCACGAGGTTCATGCCGTTCTTCTTCCATCGGCAGCTCAGCGGCGCCGTGCCGGTGGCGGTCACCGTGAAAGTGACCGGCTGACCGGCTACTACCGTCTGATCCAACGGCTGGGTCGTGATCTTCGGGTCGCCGGGTGTCACGTTGACGGTCAAGGTCGCGCCGGTGCTGGTGGCGCTGCCCGCCTCGTCGCGAACCAGCGCGCGGAACATCGCGCCATTGTCGGCCAGGGTCGTGGCCGGCGTCGTGTACCAGTTCGAGGTTGCGCCCGGGAGATCCACGCCATTTCTCTGCCACTGGTAGACAAGCGGGGGATTACCGGTGGCCGCGACCCAGAAACTGGCGGGTGGGCCGCTGAGCTGGATATTGTCCACCGGCTGCGCGACGATCTTGGGGGCGGCCTGCGTGCTGGTGAGGAATTGGCTGAAGAAGGCCCACATGCCGTCGGTGGAATCGTACCCGGTGCCGGCGCTTGGCTGGGCGTAGTTATGGCCGCCGCCGGTAATTGTGACGAACGCGACCTGGGTGCCGTTGACCCCGCCGCGCCACGTGGCCTGCGTGACTTGGCCGGGCCTGAGCGGCGACGACTCGTAGGTGGTGACGGGTGCTGCCCCCAGCAGGCCGTCGATCATGCGCCAGGCGTCCACCGAATCTCTTTGCATCGTGTAGGATACGTTGGTGTCCGCCGTGCCGTGAAACGCGATGATCGGCAGCGGTGCCGCCGGGATGTTGGAGGTCAGTCCCATGAACTCATCGACGCTGCACGCGGCCTTGAGCATATCGGGCCGCACACACGCATAGGCATAGGCCATGTGGCCGCCCTTCGAGAGGCCACAGATAAAAGCATCACTGCCGTTCTCGGCCGCGCGCACACGCTGGATCACCGCTGTCGTATAATCCATGTCTTCCCACCCGGTGATGCGTGGGTCATCGTTATTCCAAACGGTCCCGGGTGTTCCCGTATAGTTGCCGGAAAAGGAGCAACCGACCACGAGGAAACCGGCCTGGTCGGCCTTGCGATGGAAGAGCGAGGCCGTCCACAGGGCGCAACCGGGGCCATGTTCCATGAGCAGGATCATAGGAACTGGAGTGCTCTTGGATAGCCCATCCGGCCGGTAGACATAGTAGTATCGGTTCTCCGTGATCGGGACGCCGTTTTCGTCGGTGGTGTTCAGCACGAAGTTGACTCGGACATCGGTTGCGGCCAGAGCACTGCCGGCGCAAACGACCAGGGAGAAGGACAGAAGTGCAGTCTTCATAGCCAAGGACCCATACAGTTGATTGCGTGTTTCCGTTCACTGCCTTATTGCCACCACTTGTCGGTTCGGCGGGACCGGCCGCTGAACACGCATACATATAAGAGTTGCTTTGCAGCCGGGGTGTTCCTGCCGGAACCGCATTATTGGTGATGAAATGGGATGGAGGGCCGGGTATCATGTGTCGCACTGGAGGTGTCTATGTGGAACCGTCGTACTTGGGTAATTGCAGCGATCTTGACGGTCGTGGTTTGGCTGGGACCGGCTGTCGCGGCGGATCTGGTCCTTCGCTATGACCGACCTGCTCCGAATACCGACGCGGGTTGGGAACGGAATGCTCTGCCCATCGGCAATGGTCGGATCGGGGCCATGCTGTTCGGCGACCCGGCGGTGGACCGCGTGCAATTCAATGAGATCAGCTTGTGGACCGGCAACGAGGATGTGATGGGCGCCTATCAGGCGTTTGGGAATCTAACTATCACGATGCCCGGCCACGATGGGGGCGTGACGCAGTACCATCGCGAATTGGACCTTTCTGAAGGTGTCGGGCGGGTCGGTTATCAGAAAGACGGCGTCACTTGCTCACGCGAGTATTTCGCCAGCCATCCGGACCAGGTGATCGTGATTCGGCTCAGCGCGGACAAGAAGGGGATGATTACGGGTCAGGTCGCGCTGGCGGACATGCATGGAGCATCAACCGTCGCCCGGGGCAATTCCCTGGTCTCTTCCGGAGAACTGACGCTGGCAATGGCCCGCCCGCAACCTCGACGCGGCAGGCAAGCGGAATCCCAGCCGGCTCCGACTCAGAATCCGACGAACACGATGACCTACGAGAGCCAAGTTCGAGTGGTGAATGAGGGCGGCTCGGTGCACGCGGACGGCAACCAGATCGCCTGTGAGAAATGCGACGCCGTGACGATTCTGCTGGGGATGGGGACGAGCTACGTCATGGATCGCAGCCGGAAGTTCCAAGGGGAGCATCCGCACGAGCGGTTGACCACCCAGATGCAGGCCGCGGCGGCCAAGCCGTATGCACAGTTGAAGCAGGACCACAGAGCCGATTACCAATCCCTGTTCGACAGAGTGCAGCTTGACCTGGGCTCTACGTCTGCCGAGCGCACCACCTTGACCACGGACAAGCGCATCGAAGTCTACACCGAGCGGGGCAACGACCCCGGCTTGGAGGCCATGTTCTTCCAGTTCGGACGATACCTGCTCATGTCCTCCTCGCGCGACTCGCTGCCCGCCAACCTGCAGGGCTTGTGGAATCGCACGAATCAGCCGCCGTGGAACGCGGATTATCACACGAACATCAACATCCAGATGAACTACTGGCTGGCCGAGCCGGCCAATCTGAGCGAGTGCCATCTGCCCTTGTTCAACCTGGTGCTGGCGCTGCGCGAGCCGTTCCGACGATTCACGGCCGAGGCCTTCCCGCTGGAAGGCAAGCCCGTACGCGGCTGGACGGTCCGCACCTCGCACAATCCTTTCGGCAACATGAGCTACATCTGGAACATGGGCGGCAATGCCTGGTATGCGCAGCACTTCTGGGAACATTACGCTTTCACGCTCGATCGCGAATTCCTCCGGACGAAGGCGTACCCCATGATGAAGGAGGCGTGCGAATTCTGGGAAGATCATCTCAAGACCCTGCCGGACGGTCGCTGGGCCGTGCCGAATGGCTGGTCGCCGGAGCATGGGCCCCGCGGTGTGGACGGTGTGACGTACGACCAGATGATGGTCTGGGACCTGTTCACCAATACGATCGAGGCGGCCGATGTCCTTGGCACGGACAAGGCCTTTCGCGACCGAGTCGCGGCGATGCGCGATAAGCTGGTCGGCCCCAAGATCGGACGCTGGGGCCAGCTTCAGGAGTGGATGGAGGACTTGGACGACCCCAATGACACACACCGGCACGTCTCGCATCTGTTCGGTTTGCATCCGGGCCGGCAACTATCGCCCACAACCACCCCCGAACTCGCGGCGGCCGCCCGCAGATCCCTGACAGCGCGCGGCGATGCGGGCACCGGCTGGTCGATGGCCTGGAAGATCGCCTTCTGGGCCCGGCTTCACGATGGCGACCACGCCCACAAGATGCTGCGCGGTCAGCTCAGCGTCCCGGGCACGCGTGCCAAAGAGCAGGGCAACACCGGCACCGAACGCAACAATCAGGGCGGGACCCTGCCCAATTTGTTTGACACGCATCCACCATTCCAGATCGACGGCAATTTCGGCGCCACCGCCGCGATTTGCGAAATGCTGCTCCAAAGCCACACCGGCGAGATTCAACTGCTGCCGGCGTTGCCGTCGGCTTGGGCAAGTGGTTCGGTCAGAGGGTTGCGGGCACGCGGCGGTTTCGAAGTGGACATTGCCTGGAAGGACGGTAAGCTGACCCGCGCCACCCTACGCGGCATCAAAGGCCAGTCCTGCAAGGTCCGCTACGGTGGTCACGTCGTGAGCTTGTCCATGACGCCGGGGCAATCCATCAATCTTGATGCCACATTGAACAACTTGCCTTGAGTTGGCCCAAAGGGTCACGATTTGATCTACGAGGAACAGAGAAATGAGCACCAATGCTGCCCGCCTTCTCATAGTGTTACTACCTCTTGTCGCTTGCGACGTCACATTTGCCGATTGGCACGTGTGGACCGTCACGGATACCCGGCACGTGCTGCGCAGCGAGCCGCCTGGGAATGAACTGGCGGTAGGGGCGAATAATCATTCGCCCGTACTGGCCGCAGCTCGCAATGAGTGGGTAAGTTTCCAAATCCTTCTACGTTCGGACGCGCCGGTCAAGGGCATACATGTAGAGGCCGGTGAGCTACAGGGACCCAGGGAAGCAGTGTTGCACTCGTCCGAGGGCCGGCTTTATCGCCAGCACCAGCTTCGCCTGGAGATCGGCACTTACCGAAACGATGCCTTCAAGCCGGATTGGTATCCCGACCCGTTGATTCCCTTTGAGCGTTCAAGTGTCGCGGGCGTCCCGCCCGCGATTCGAGGGCAAGATGCCCTCGACACGGGAGCCCGTTTTCGCGCCATCCCCTTCGATCTGCCGGCCAATCAAACACATGGTTTTTGGGTAGACCTCTACGTGCCGGCTGAGGCTGCGCCGGGAGAATATCGCGGCACTTATCGTGTTACCGCCGAGGGTGGAAAGAGCCTGGATGTCCCCATCGTGCTGACCGTGTGGAACTTCACGCTGCCGCCGACCCCCACCCTGGTCACCGCATTGGGCTCGCCCGCCCAGCGGATGCCCGATTATTATCGTCAGCGGGCCAAGGCGGGGAAGGAGTCCGGGCCATCAAATTGGCCAGCCGTGGAGGCGCAGTGTGCCCAGTTGCTCAGCGAGCACGGCATCAATGCCACACCGCCGAGCGAGATGCTCCGTCCGGCAGCGCAGGGCGATGGGTCGTTTCAGATCCCTGCCGAGCAGGTGCGGGCCTTGCGAGAGTTCGTGGACCGCTATCATGTCAATGCTCTGGACGTTCCGCATCCCTCCAGCGTCGTCAAGGACCCCGAGGCTGAGCGCGACAAGTTATGGGCGTGGCTGGCGGCGTTCGATCGGGCGGCCAAAGAGCTGGATCGGCCTCAGGTCGTATTCTACGTCTACCTGAAGGACGAGCCGAACACGCGGGAAGACTACCAGTACGTGCAGAAGTGGGGCGGGGCGATCCGCGCAGCCAAGTCCGTCGTCCAGGTCATGGTCGTCGAGCAGACCTGGACGCAGCCGGGCTTGGGCGGCGCGGACAGTGCCTGGGGCGATCTCTACGGGGCAGTGGACATCTGGTGTCCGCTTTTCTCGTTGCACCGCCAGGACAGTGCCGCCAAACGGCAAGCTCTGGGGGAGACGGTCTGGGCCTACACCGCCCTGTGCCAGGGGGAGCCCACGCCGTGGTGGCATATCGACTACCCGCTGCTCAACTATCGCGTCCCGGCCTGGATGGCGTGGCGGGATCGCATGAAGGGTCTGCTCTACTGGGGCGGCATGTCTTATTGGCGCGAGACCGATGATCCGTGGGTGCATGCACCCGTCTACACCGGCCGGGGTGTCTTTCAGCAGGGCGATAAAGGGATTCGGTTCAATGGTGAAGGATCGCTGGTGTACCCCGCGCAGGCCGTGGGCTACGACGGCATCGTGCCGACCATCCGCCTCAAGGCCCTGCGGGATGCGATCGAAGATTACGAATACTTAGCGATCCTGAGCCGCCTGGGCAAGACCGCAGCGGCGGACAAGATCGTGCGCCGGTTGACGGAATCCTGGTTCCAATGGGATAAAGATCCCGCGGCCTGGCAGAAGGCCAGAGCGGAACTGGCCGCCCTGATCGTACATGTAGCCCAGCCACCCTCGGCTGGGGATAGGACCACCCCCGAGGGCGGGGGTGCCACATCACAATCGCAGGCACGCGCAGCCGCACCTTACCTTGCCCCCGTGCGCCAGTTTGCCGACCAGGTTCTCGCGCATGGCCGCGACACGTACGGCCGGCCGACGCCGCTGTTTGTCGACGGCATCAACGTGGACACACTGGAGCCGGCCAAGTGGAAGTGGGCCGACGGCAAGGAGTGGGTCCTGTGCAATCTGGCCAGCCAGCAGGGCCTGTTTCGCACGCTCGATGGCTTGAGCCGGCTGACCGGCGAACCCCGCTACAAAGACGCCGCGCTCGAAGCACTGCGCTATGCGTTCGATCACTTGCGTTACGGCACGCAGAACAACGGGGGCCTGCTCGCCTGGGGCGGGCACCTGGTCTACAATGCCTCGGACGACGTCATCGTCGGCAACCCCGACGGCAGCGGCCGCGTTCATGAGCTCAAATGCTTCTATCCGCACTACGAGCTGATGTGGGAGGCCAATCCCCAGGCGACCCGGCAGCTCATCGAGAATATGTGGAACGGGCACGTCTTGAATTGGGCCAACCTGGACTTCAATCGCCATGCCAGCCCCAAGAAACTCGGGGTCCTCTGGCAAAACGAGTATCGCGGGGGCGAAGTATTTTTCGATGGACAGGGGCTGACCTTCCACAACGCCGGCAGCGACTTTTACTTCGCGGCAGGGGCGCTCTCGAAGCTTGCCGGCACGCCGGAGCCTCTCGTTTGGGCCAAACGCCTGGCGCATCGCTACGTCGAGACGCGCGACCCCAAGACGGGATTGGGTGGGTACCAGTTCAGCCAGTGCCGGTCGGCGTGGTGTGACGATGTGGGCAAAATCCGCGGCGACCGCGCCCAATATCAGTACGGCGACGACTTCCCGGGCCACCGCGTGGTCGAAGGCACGCTCTTTCCCTGCTATGGCAACACGCCGGAAGTGGAGCCTCAGGTGGGCGGCTTGCTGTTGGGCGACCAGTTGGGCGAGACCGGAGCCGACTTCACCCGGTGGGTGGTCGAGGAACTGACCGCTTGGGGCAAGTCGGCCTACCGCAAGCAGGACAACGCGTTTATCCCCATGCTCACCGACGGCACCAGCATGGAGGGGTACGTGTGCAAGAAGGACGGCTACTTCGGGCCCAAAGGCCGGGTGCTCCGCGCGGGCCATCCGGGAGCGGCGCATTTATGGCTCTACGCCTGGGCATTCCGGCAGTCGCGCGATGCGTTCCTGTGGGAAATGGCGCGGAACATCGCCCAAGGCAACGGTTGGGGCGACATCGGTGCGACGCCTCAGGCTGACCCTACCCTGCGATTCCCGGACGGTACGGCCGATCCATTTCTGCTCATGGCGCTGCTGGAGTTGCATCGGGTCGGTCCGAACGCCCTCTTCTTGGATCAGGCCCAGATCATTGGGCGGAGCATCGTGAAACAGCGCGTGCGCCAAGGCTGGTTTGTGCCCAGCCAGCGGCACGTATTCTGCCGCTTAGGCAACAACGAAGCGCAGGCCCTGCTCCACTTGGCCGCGGCGCTGCTGGGCAAGCCGGAGTCGGTCCCGGCCTTCATCGGCGCGACGCCCTTCTTCCACGCCGAGTATGGCGGGTGGCCGACCCGCAGTTATGACACAGCTATCATTTATGGAAAGACCCGGGACTGAATAGCGAGGTGACATCGTGTTGCAGAACTGGTGGAGAAACGCTTGGCTCGCGCTGGGCGTGATGCTGCTCACGTCTCGGTTCTCACCGGACGTGACACAGGCGGCGGCTTCTGGAGGCTGGGTCACGGCGGGGGCCAATCCGCAGCGGACCTCATGGGTACCCGAGGCCGCTCCCGGAGCGCTCAAGCCGATCTGGGTCAAACCCGTTGAGGCGTATATCTCGCAGAAAGTGCAGATCGTTGCGGCGTCGGGGAAACTGTTTCTTTCGACGGCGCGGGGGTTGTACGCCTTCGCGGCGGATTCGGGCGCCGAACTATGGGTGTATCCGACCGAACTTCCCCTGGGGCACTCCCCGACCTACGCCGACGGCCGGATCTACGTGGGCGGATTGGATCGGGAGATTCATGCCATCGATGCAAGCACCGGGCGAGGGCTCTGGACGTTCAGTGCCACGGGAGGTTTCCACACGAGTCCGCTCGTAGTCGGGGGACTCGTCCATGCCGGAAGCCGCGACGGGTGCATGTACGCGGTCCAGGCGAGCAACGGCAAGCTGGTGTGGAAGCATCCCACCGGGGGACAGATCCTGCAGTCCGCCGCCTATCAGGATGGTTTGATCTTCTTTGGTTCTCAAGATGCGTGCGCGTATGCCCTGGACGCCAAAACGGGAACGCAGGTCTGGCGCTCGGACAAACTCCCCGGCATGGGCTGGCACTCCTGGTGGCCGGTGATCTACAAAGATGTTGTCCTGTTCACCCGGACTGAGGTCGAGAAGGGCCTGGTAGGATTCCAGAACGACTGGCTCTTCTCGAAGAACAAGACCGCGAAGAACCTGCCGGGGATTCGCGGAACAGAGCCGGGCGACTGGACGGCCGGCACGCCGACCGTCGATATCCGCACCAACCCCAACGGCGGCACGATCCCGGACTGGTTCGAGCGGTATCCCTGGCGGCGGAGCCTGATCGTTCTGGAGCGCAAGACCGGCAAAGAAGTCGCCTTCGACCTGGACCACGATGGGACCAAGGATGCCGCCCCGATGCTGTGGGCGTGGACGCACGGGGGAACGTGTTATCCCCCATTGGTCAGCGGTTACGATAATGTGATTTACTTCCGGAGCGTCACTTACGCCGTGGGCAGCAGCATCCCGGGCGCGGTGCTGGTCGGCTGGAAGTATGGCACGCCTTTTCTGAGCCTGCCGGTTTCGCACATGGCGGGCCAGAGCGGTTTCTGGCCCGGGGATGAGCCGGTGGGGATCTCGGCGGGCGGGCGCTATGTCTATTGGAATTTGTGCAACGACCGTTTTGTGGGCAGCGCGGATCTATCCGTCGCCAACACTGCCTTTCCCGAAACCGACGGCCGGCGGCAGTGGCGACATGTCACTGGCGACGGGTTCAAGACGAGCACCCTGCCCGCGGGCTACAACAGCCAGGTCGGTCAGTACCTTTGGAGTGTGGGCCCTGCGAAGATCAAGCCCATGTATTGGGCCCACGGGGACAATGTCGGGCCGACGATCTATGACGGCAGGATGTACGTGCACCGGGGCAATGCCATCATCGCTTTCGGTCCCGGTGGCGCGGGTAGCGGCGCTCCCGTGTTGTCCGTAGCGCGCATCCGCCCCGGTGGAACGGCACCCGAACCCCTCTCTGAGACAGTGCTTCGGGAGCGGCTGGCGGCGGAAGTCACGAAGATTCTGGATCGGGGGCATTTGATGGCAGGTTTTGCCAAGATCGGGCTCATCGACTTTCTGGCGGTGAATCGGTTGGGCCAGCATCTGCTCCACTACGGGCACAATCCCGCGGACATGCTTCTGACGCTGTTGCGTGCCTTGCCGCACCTGCCCCCCGAAATGCAGGAACCGGTGCGTCAGTATCTCCGGGAGGAATACGCCGCCTATCCTCCTTACAAGTACGTGCACATCGGGTTCACGGACGGCGCGCCGCGCGAGCCCTTCGCGTATCCGCCCTCCACGCCCAGGATCTTTGAGCACGATTTCGGACCTCTCACGGCCAGCCCGTTCCCCGGCTGGAGCAAACCACCTCACAATGTCTACGCCATGTGGAAATACGCCCGGGCGGGTCTGGCTGATCCCGCCATCGTTTTCGAGCAAGCCGCCGGCGTGATCGGTTCTACACCCTCCGACCATTATCTCCAGGCGTTTCCGCACGTGCACAATGCCTACATTGCGGGTTATGTTGGCTACGTGGAACTGGCGAAGATGGCCGGCCGACCCTATGCCACGCAGGAGCAGGAGTTGCACCGGCTGCTGCGGCTCCGGGCCCAGACGTTCCGATGGGACGTGCAGGCCGACACCGGCGCTGCGCAGAGCGATCAGTATTTCTACACCTTGATTACGGCCTGGAACTTCATGTTTCTGGTCCCCGAACTGGCCGATTATCTGCGTCAGAACGCTCTGGCGAAGGTTCAGGAAGCCGTCGATCGCTACACCCGGATGGCGCCCTATTGGATGGTCGGACATAACGAAGAGGTGCAGCACGAGAATGGGATCACGCCGCTGCATCAGACTCACGCCCTGTTTCAGGCCCAGGCCCAGATTCTTCACGCGCCCCGCGACCAATTAGCCAAGGTCCTGGACACGCCCGTGGTCCCCGCCGGTGATCTCTTCTACCTCCAGAATCTCATCGCCGCGATTGAGGCCTCGGGGATGAGTTCTGCCGGTGGGGCTAAAATCGAGTAACACCTGTTCTTGTTGTGAAATCGACAGGAAAGGATAGTGACGGGTTATGACGAAAACGAACGCGGCGCGCCGGCGGCGGAGCCTTCCCGTTTTGATGACGGGTGCAACCGTGTCGGCGCTCCTGGCAGGTGTCTTGACGACAGGTCTTCGGGCCGCGGCACCGGCAGAGAAGCCGGCGCGGGAGGTGTCCGTAACGGTGGACTGGTCCACTGCGGAGATCGTCAGCAACTTCGAGATCGGGCTTACCCATGTGCATTACCAGTGGGATCAAGGCCATCCCGAGGCCGTGGCCAGGGTCAAATCCCTGCTGGGAAAGGCCATCCGGTTCCACAACCAGCACATCACCCACTGGGGCGTGGACAACGATCTGATGCCCGGGCCCGGAAGGTTTGAGTGGAGTACTCTGGATCACCGCATGGAGCTGATCCGTTCCATCGAGAATTCGGTACCGGTGATCACCTTCTGTGGAGCGCCCGCCTGGATGAAGGATTACGATCCCAAGGCGAAATGGCAGGTGGAAGTGCGCGTGCGCGACGAGAACGTCCCGGACTTCGCCGCCCTGTGCCGGAAGGTGGCGCTGCGCTATCCCGATGCGCAGTACTTCCAGATCTGGAACGAGTTCAAGGGCTACTGGATCCCGGGCGGCCGCGATGTGGCGCGCTTCACCGTGATGTACAACGCGGTGTATGACGCCGTCAAGTCAGCGCGGCCCGATGTGAAGATCGGCGGGCCGTATCTGTCGATGGGAGGGCGGAGCCTCAGCGCCAATGACCGCCAGGTGATGGACTATTGGCGCCAGCACAGCCGCGGCGCTGATTTTCTCACGTTCGATGGCTGGCTGGAAGGCTGGCCCCCCGGCGGCAAGACCGAAGATTGGATGATGAGCCGCACGCAATTCTTCGGCGATCTCGTGAAGGAATTCCAGACGATGGTCGACCGGCCCGTGTGGATCTCGGAATTCTACGGAGGGCGAAGCAAGAACCCGCAGTTCACCGCGGCCAATCACGCGTCCTGTTACCATCACGCACTCCGGAGCGGCGCGCGCCTGGCGCTGCTATGGGATGGCGTCGGCCTGGGACAGCTTTTCGCCCGCACGGAGACAGCGGACGGCGGCCAGCCGACGCCGCACTACTTTGTCGTCCAGGCATTCAATCGGCATTTCGGACCAGGCACGCAGTTGTACCAGACGAAGTCGTCCTCGGACGACGTCGAGGTGCTGGCCTCGCGCGCCAAGATCATGCTGATCAACAAGCGTCCGGACGCCGTCCGGGTGCATCTCGAGGGCAAGGAACTCGCGCTGGCAGGATACGAGGTGCAGGTCCTGGATGTCGCTCCATCTGCGAAGGCTTCCGGGCCGCTGCGGGTGCATCCGACGAACCCGCGCTACTTCACCGATGGGACGGAGAACGCCGACGGCTCGCTGAAGGCGGTTTATCTGACCGGCTCGCACACCTGGAACAATCTCGTGGACATGGACCAGGCCGACCCGCCGGCGCCGTTCGACTTCCCGGCGTATCTCGACTTCCTCCAGCGCTACGGCCACAACTTCATCCGCCTGTGGACCTGGGATTCGGTGGTATGGGACAGCCGTGCCAACGGCAAGATCGGCAAGGACTTCGTCCACCATGTTGCCCCCTTGCCCTGGGCGCGGACCGGGCCGGGCAATGCACTCGACGGCAAGCCCAAGTTCGACCTGACGAAATTCAACCCCGAGTATTTCGACCGCCTGCGGACACGGGTTCGTGCCGCCGGCGCGCGGGGCATTTATGTCTCGGTCATGCTGTTCGAGGGTTGGGGCCTGAGCCACGCGAACCGCCGCATCAAGACCGCAGATGGTTGGGCCTATCGCAGCCATCCCTTCCATCCCGACAACAACATCAACGGCATCACCGGCGATCTCAATGGCGACGGCAACGTCCTGGAGATACATTCGTTGGCCAGCCCCGCCATCACGGCCCTGCAAGCGGCCTACATTCATAAGGTCGTGGACACGGTCAATGACTTGGACAACGTGCTCTATGAGGTCATCAACGAGGGCGGCAACCAGCAGTGGAACTGGTGGGTGGCCCAGACGATCAAAGACTACGAGCGCACGAAACCGAAGCAGCACCCGGTCGGCATCACGGGCCATGGCGGCGAGAGAATCGCCACCATGCTGGCGAGCCCGGCGGATTGGATTTCGCCCGGCAGCGCGGACGGCTACCGCGACCCCGCGCCGGTATGGGAGGGCCGCAAAGTCAGTTTGCTGGATACCGATCACATCTGGGGCGTCGGCGGCAATCATGGCTGGGTCTGGCGGAGCTTTCTGCGCGGCCACAATCCGATCTTCATGGACCCCTACGATGGCTCACTTTTAGGAGAGCGCTTCGATCCACAATTCGAGTTGCTGCGCCGCAACCTGG
>JAMCWO010000192.1 GCA_023481165.1 Planctomycetota bacterium
TCAGCACCCAGGAGACGGGGGGACAATACCTGGAGAGCGGCGGACAGACCTTCGTGGCCAAGCCGGTCAACCTGGAGTCGCTCATCCAGTGCATCGAAGACAATACGCAGGGGTGACGGCGGGCGGTCAAGGCCTGCCGCGTGTCAACCTCTTCGATCGTCCATAACGAAGGGATTGGATGCTCCTTGTGTGTCCGGGTCCGATGTCGCACCTTGAATGTCTGAGAAGGTCCGCGTTTAGGGGGAATATGCCATGAAAGGGAATGCCGTAGTATTGATGAGTGTGGCCACGGCCGTGTCATTGAGTCTCTGTCTCTCGCCGGCGAGAGGTGGCGACGTTGGGCAGGGAGACGGGCCTCTGACTCTGGAGACGCTGCAAGTCAACTATGAATCCGGCCAAGGGTACGGGAATCTGACCGCATACCGGCCCGGTGAGATCATTGTCCAGTTCGACCCTAACGTGCTTCCCACGGAACGGCACCGGATCGTGCAGGACCATGGCTGCCGGATTGCTCGTACGTCGGATCTCGGCGACTTCCATCTGGTTCGCATTCCCGCCACGACGACCCCGGAAGCCATGGCCGACTTCTTCGGACAGCACGAGCGCGTTCGGTATGCGGAACTGAACTACTACGTCCACGCCGCGTTTGTGCCGGATGACAAGCTGTATTCCTATCAGTGGAATTTCGAGAATGCCGTCACGGGCGGCATACGGATGAACGAGGCCTGGGCGATTGAGGAGGGCGATCCGAATGTAGTCGTTGCCGTCGTGGATACCGGGGTGGCCTACGAGAACTACGGCGGTTACACGCAGGCCCCGGACCTGGCCGAGACCCGATTCGTGCCGGGTTACGACTTCGTCAACGACGACAACCATCCGAATGACGACAATGGGCATGGAACACACGTCACCGGTACGATTGCCGAGAGCACCAACAACCTCATCGGGGTGGCGGGCGTGGCGTTTCGCTGCTCCATCATGCCGGTCAAGGTGATGGACGATGACGGTCTCAGCGATGCCTTCACCGTCTCCCAGGGCATTCTGTTTGCGGTCAACCACGGCGCCCACGTGATCAATCTGAGCTTCGGCAGCCCGCAGCCCTCCAGGACTCTGCAAAACGCCGTGCAGACCGCCTACCAGCGGGGCGTCACCGTCGTTGCGGCGGCCGGCAACGACGGCGCCAATGGCAATCCGCCTTCCTACCCGGCGGCCTACACCGACTACTGTATCGCCGTGGGCGCCGTCCGCTACGATCTGACCCGGGCTCCCTATTCGACCAAAGGGTCTTATATCTCGGTCGTCGCGCCGGGCGGCGATACGACCGTGGACCAGAATGCAGACGGCTATCCTGATGGGATTCTCCAGCAGACGTTCGACGACAACCCGAACGTCTTCGCCTACTGGTTTTTCCAGGGGACGTCCATGGCGGCGCCGCACGTCAGCGGGCTGGCTGCCCTGTTGGTTTCGCACGGCGTCACCAGTCCCGACCAGGTCAGAACGGCGCTGGAGACAACCGCGCGGGACCTCGGCCCGGCCGGCTGGGACGCGGAGTACGGATGGGGAATGATCGACGCCCACGCGGCGCTGGCGGCCGCGAAGCCCTGAGACCCTGCTTCCGGCGTCTTGGCCGGCACATCATCAGCGCGGGGCCGATAATATCCATCGTGAGCCCCCCGCACCCTGTTCTCCCTGGAGCCGGGCGCTCGCCCCGCACCGTCCCGTGTCGTCTTGACTTGGAGGAATGCCTCGGACCGGGTATAATGGATACCGGGTGCGTAACTCGTGAGTCAGGGCAGGTGAATTGAATCCCATCGATCCGAGGTCGGTCTCTTTACCTTCATGCAGATCATAGCGGTCGCGAACCAAAAGGGCGGTTGTGGCAAGACGACCACCGCGATCAATCTGGCGGCGGCCTGGGCCAGTCTGGGGCATCAGGTTCTGCTCGTCGATTTCGACCCGCAGGGGCACGCCACGCTTGGGCTGGGCTATGATCCCAACAGCTTCGAGAAGACCGCCTACCACGCGATGGTCGAGGGATTCCATTCACCTGCGGCTCTCGCCGTCAAGACCCGCGTCCCGCGGCTGCACCTGCTGCCCAGCAATATCCTGCTGGCCGGCGCGGAGTTCGCGCTGCGCGACGTCCGCGGCAAGGAGTTGATCCTCGGCGAGCAGTTACGGACCGTCTCGGGCCGCTACGACTTGTGCGTCATCGACTGTTCGCCCTCGCTGGGCATTCTCATGCTCAATGCGCTCGTTGCCGGCACGGAGGTCATCATCCCCGTCCAGGCCCACTTCTACGCGCTCGACGGCCTCAAACGCCTGCTCGACACGATCCGCGTGATCCGCACCCGTTTTTACCCCTGCTCGGTAAGGCCTCTCGGTTTGCTCCTGACCTTCATGGAGAACCGCACGGCGTTGAGCAAACGGATCGAAGAGGGCCTGCGTCAGCTCTTCGGGCCACTGGTCTTCACGACCGTGATTCACAAGACGGTGACCCTGGCCGAGGCGCCAGGCAAAGGCCAGTGCATTCTGACCTACGCGCCCGGCAGCAAGGGCGCGGTAGAGTACCTCGCCCTCGCCCAGGAGACCCTCGCGCGTCTGCCTGTCCTCCAGCCGATCGGCGCCGAACCACCAAGACCCGCGCTCCCCTAGGGGCACAGCGCGGGTGGCGCGTCCCGGCCCTCAGCCCACCTGCCGCGGCCCAGGCTCGCCGCTGTTCAGGACCTGCTCGATCTTGCGGGCATAGGCGAGCGTGGCGGCTTTCTCGCAGCCCCTGGGTCCGCCGTTGTGAATGCGCGCCATGTCGAGCAGGCTCTTGCCGCGGCCGTAATAGGACAGGTACGCGCGCACGACCTGCCGGGCCTTCTGCGGATCGCGGGCGTCTCCATACTTCCAGGTGACGCCGAGCAGCCCCGTCCCTTCGGCCCAATAGGAGCGATGAATCTGGTACACCCCCAGGGCGCGGCCATGGTCGCCCACCGCCCCCGGATTGTCACGGCTTTCGACCACCGCGATGGCATCGAGCAGCCGATCCATCGGGTCCTCGGGCGGCGTGCCGGCTGTCCGGGGCATCAGCAGAACGGACCAGCCGACCGCCAGCGCAGCATACAGCGACAAGAGTTCCATAGTTCTACCCCCCGGATTTCCGGAACTACTTGTGTGGTACAGCGCAATCCGTTGTCGCCGTACCTCCGGCCTGAGCCGATACGGTTCCTACGTTCAGTGCCGGTCGGCGGTGCGGCAAATCCGCCCAGACCAAGCAGGGTGCGTAGCACGCACCATTGTCTGTTGTGCGACGAGAGGCGGTGCGTGGTACGCACCCTACAGATGGACGGCAAGGGGATGCCGGGTGCCATGTCTACGCTTGCGTAGACATGCTCCCCTCGACGGGCAAGACATGCTTACGCAAGCGTAAGCATGGCACCCTGGGGAACATAGACGTGTCGGAGGGGGTGCAGCCCGGCCGGGCGACAGGGGGTCGCCCGACCGGGGCCGCCCGTGTTCCGATTATTTATCGAGCGACTTTATCCTGATATTGCGGAGTTCCAGGTAGTCGCCGTGGCCGCAGAAGCCGACGTAGCCGCTGGTGCGCTGGAGGCCGGGGTGCTTCTGGCCATCGAGGGTCTTGGGCGTGCTCGCTTTCTGGATATCGGCATCCACAATCGTGGCGCCGTTGAGCTTCACCGTGACTTGCTTGCCTTGCGCGGTGATCTCCTCGTAGTTCCATTCGCCGACCGGCTTGAGGTAGCCGGTCTTGGCAGGGACCACGCCGTAGATCGACCCGTGCCGCTGGTAGTCGTGCAGCCAGCCCCGGTACCGCGGCGAATCGTGGTCGAGGATCTGGATCTCCATGCCGTCCGACGAGGCGTGGCCGCCCTTGGGCACGCGAATCCCCACGCCGTTGTTCGCCCCCGGCGTCAGGCGGAACTCGAACCGCAGCACAAAGTCGCCATACTCCTTTTCCGTGTACAAGTTGCCCGGACTACCCGCGGCTTTGGCCGGATCGACGATCAGGAGGCCGTCCCGGACAAGGTAGCCCTTGGCGCCGCCGGTCCAGCCGGTGAGGTCCTTGCCGTTGAAGAGCGACACGAAGCCCTCTTTCTGTTCGTCCGCGGTAAGCTGGTTCGTCCCTTTCTCCCGCGGGATCTCGCGGAGGTAGATGTTGCGGAAGTAGAGGAAGTTGCCGTGATTCTGCAGCTCGATCTGGCCCGCGGGATAGATGGGCTTACTGCGGTCCCAGTAGTTCTCCATGATGACGTTGTCAACCACCAGTTCATCATTGAGGAGGACGGTGACGCGGTCGCCGATCATGGTGATGCGGAACGTGTTCCACTCGCCGATGGGCTTGTCCGCCACTTTCGTCGGCTTGCTTGGATGCTTCTGGTTGTTGTACAGGCCGCCGGAGCCGATCTTGTAGCCCTCGCCGCCCTCGCCGGCGTCCCAGATCTGGACCTGGGGCGAGCCGCGCAGGTAGATGCCGCTGTCGCCCTTTTTCTCGATCTTCCAGTCCACGAGCATCTCAAAGTCGCCGTAGTCCTTGGCGGTGCACAGGCTGCGGCCCTTGCCGTCGAAAACGAGGACACCGTCGACAACCTTCCAGTGCGCCCGCATATCTTCATCGGCTTCCCGCTGGAGCTTGGCCCGCTCCTCGGCCGCGAGCGCCGCCCGCTTATCCGGATTGTCGTATGGCCCTTTCAGGAGCCCTTTCCAGCCGGTCAGGTCCTTGCCATTGAAGAGGGGGACAAAGCCTTTCGGAGGCTGGTTCAGGGGTGATTGGGCCGCCTGCATCGTGGCCGCTGCCAACAGCAAAGCCGCCACTGCGACAAAAGCCGCGCCGGGACGGAATGTCTCGGTTCTCATCGTGATACCTTCCTTTCGCGCTGTTACTGGTCGAGCGTCTTGATTCGGATATTGCGGAATTCGAGATAGTCGCCATGGCCGAGGAAGCCGATGTGGCCCTTGTCCCGCTTGAGGCCCGGGTGGTCCCGGTGGTCCATCGTCTGCGGCGTGCTGGCCTTGTCGATATCGGCATCGACGATCGTCTTGCCGTTGACCTTGACTGTGACCTGCCGGCCCTTGGCGGTGACCTCCTCAGAGTTCCACTCACCGATCGGCTTCAAGCAATCGCGCTTGGCCGGCACAACGCCATAGATGGAGCCGTGGAACTGGTAGGGTTGGAGGTTCTTGTATTGCGGAGCCGAATCTTCCAGGATCTGAATCTCCATGCCCACGTAGGCCGCGTCGCCGGTCAGGGGGGCGCGGATGCCAAGGCCATTGTTGGCGCCCGGCGCGAGCTTGAAGTCGAACCGCACCGTGAAGTCGCTGTATTCCTCCGCCGTATAGACGTTGCCGCCGGCCTTCTTAGGATCGCAGATCATCCGGCCGTCCTTGGCGTAGTAGCCGTTGGTGTTGCCCGTCCAGCCGGTCATATCCCGGCCGTTGAACAGCGGCACAAAGCCTTCCAGCTTCTCCTCGGCCGGCAGAATCTCGCGGATGTAGATGTTGCGGAAATAGAGGAAGTTGCCGTGGTTCTGCAACTCGATCTGGCCCGTGGGGTAGATGGGCTTCTTGCGGTCCCAGTAGTTCTCCATGACGACGTTGTCCACGACGAGCTCGTTATTGAGGTAGACCGTCACTTTGTCCCCGACCATGATGATGCGGAACGTGTTCCATTCGCCGACGGGCTTATCCGCGCACTTCGTGGGTTTGCTGGGATTCTTCTGGTTATTGTAGAGCCCGCCGGAGCCGACCTGGGCGCCGGACAGGACCCGGCCCGTATCCCAGATCTGGACCTGGGGCGAGCCGCGGAGGTAGATGCCGCTATCGCCGCCCTTGAGGATCTTCCAGTCCACGAGCATCTCGAAGTCGCCGTAGTCCTTGGCGGTGCACAAGCTGCGGCCCTTGCCGTCGAACACGAGAACGCCATCCTCGACCTTCCAATGGGCCCGCATGTTCTCGTCCGCCTCCTGCTGGAATTTGGCTCGCTGGTCCGAGTCCAGGGCCGCCCGCTTGTCGGGATTGTCATAAGGCCCTTTCAGGAGCCCTTTCCAGCCGGCGAGGTCCTTGCCATTGAACAGGGCGACAAAGCCCTCCGGCGGCTGATTCAAACCCGCCTGTCCCGCCGCGACCGGGGATACCGCGACCGCCCCAAGCGCCCAGACCGCCACCACCGCCAGACACAGACCGGGGACCAACGTCTCTCTTCTCATCGTGACACCTTCCTTTCGGATGCCTCAGATGTTACCTGCCGGCCCGCTCGTACTTCGCGCAGGCCGCAAACGGCCAAGAGTCTACGCCGGAGCTCCGGCCCCGTCAAGATTCCGTCCCGCGATCCAAGGGCAATCGCGTGTGAGCGTTGGACACGTTTGTGGCATCAGCATCCTGCCGATGATCCATGGGCAGGATGCCCATGCCACGGCTGACTACCAACTGCTATAATAATGAAGCCATCGAAGAGGATTCGTGAAGATCAGCAGGGAGGGTCAAGGACATGACAGATGGACAACGGGTTACGATGGGTCTGTTTTGGCGGGGCATTCTCGCGCTGGCGGTGTTCGTCGCCGTCGTCGGCGTCCTCCTGTTCCTCCCGGCCGGCGATATTCGATGGGCCAAGGGCTGGCTGTTCCTGCTGGTTCTTCTCCTCCTGACGGCCGCGAGCAGCGTTTACCTGTGGCGCACCAATCCGGACATCTTCGTGGCCCGCAGCAGGATCCATCCGGGCACGAAAGCCTGGGACAAGGTGCTCATGGCATTTCTCTTGTCGTCGTTCGCGGCGATCTTCCTGGCGGCAGGGCTCGACGGCGGGCGATTCCATTGGTCCAACGTTCCATTGGCGGTAATCGTCCTGGGCTACGTACTGTTGTGCGTGGGGTTCCTCATTTCCATCTGGGTCTACCGGGTCAACAAGTTCGCGGAACCGAGCGTACGCATCCAGACCGAGCGGGGTCACAAGGTGATCGACACCGGCCCCTATGCCATCATCCGGCATCCGCTGTACCTGGGCGGACTCCTGATGTTCACCGGTATTCCGCTGGCCCTGGGGTCGTGTTGGGCCTTAATCCCGACGGCCGTCGGCACCCTGGTCATCATCGTGCGGATTGTGCTGGAGGAGCGGACCCTCCAGGCGGAGCTCGAAGGCTACAAGAAGTACGCCGCCCGGGTCCGCTACCGGCTGATTCCCGGCGTCTGGTAGAGCTTACGTCTTGCGCCAAGACGCCAAGATCGCCAGGAGCAAAAACGTCACAGCCTTGTCTTCTTGGCGTTCTTCGCGTCTTGGCGAGAGGATAAGTCTTCGCTGCGGCCGAAGGCCGTGCCGGGATTCTGGCAGCCTCATGCGAGACGGTTCCTCTCCGTCGCACGGGCTTGTTCGTAGTGTTCGCATTTTCCGCTTTAAGCCAATAGCATAGCGCGAGGAAGAGGCGGCCTCGCGGAGCCTTCGCGGGCGGTCGGCAACTGACAACTGCCTACCGACTACCGGCTGCTCCTCTGATTCCAATTGCCTTTCCGGCGGCTTGCTTCTACAATACAGGCATAGATTGGAGGCTATAGTGAATACCGCAAAAGATGAGATTCAGTCGTTGCTTGCGAGACTGGCCGATGATTGCACCTTGGAAGACGTTCAGTACCATCTGTACGTGATCGAGAAGATACGCAAAGGCATTGAAAGAGCCGAGAGCGAAGGAGCGATCTCCCAGGAAGAGGTCGAAAGGCGGCTGGCGAAATAGGCCTCAAGCTAGTCTGGTCATCCAAGGGCGTCGAGCGCAAGAGAAGCAAGGCGTCTCCGAAATTCCCCGCTACCGCTTGACCGCGGAACTGCCATATTCTAAATCACAATAACCCACGAGTTTATCGGCGATCTGCTTCACTATGTCTTGGCTGTTAATTTCCAGCAGCTTCATGCTCTCGAAGCCCAGGAGTGTGCCCTGGACTCTGTAGTTCAGCATGCTCTTAGGCTTCCAACAGCGGATACCCAATTGACTGCCCACGTGATTCCCAGGCTTCAACTGTATCTGCCCAAGATTGCTGAGACCCATCGTATGTGAGTCGGCTGTTGAAGGCGTATCCGTCTTCTTGTCCAGAAACTGTATGTTTCCAACGGCGCCCACGAGCAAGAGCGGGGAAGAAAGAGCGTGCGCCGTGGGAATAGTTCGCGGCGTGAATAGGTGAATCGTCAATAGCGGTATCCGTGTGTCCGCCGTGAGCGTCACGGTTGTATCCTTGCCTGGTTTCTCCTCCGTCTCAGCAATTTCTTCTTCGTCCTCCTCCTCAGCCTCGGACTGCTTGCCTGCATCTTTGAGGTACATGACAGATACTGTTGCAAGCAGACGTCGGGTCAAGTTCTTCACGGCAAACGTACCCGATCGCAGTCGCTCGGTTCTGGTAGCGAAGCCGGCGCGTTCCATACAACCGTAGAGGATGTCGAGAAAGCTCTCAATCTCGTCGTAGAATTGTGCCAGGGTATCGGTGGCGTTAAAGAGATTCTGCTCACGCTCTTCGATCGATTTCATGGGCGGTCACTCCAATAAACAATTTGTTGCATCCGGTGCATGTCGCACTGCGTTGAGAAAACCTCCGAAGTCCGATGGCCGGAAGACAGCGCCAATCGGGGGTGCCACCTCTGGCCCGCCCTCTGCAAAGCCCTCAAAGTCGGCTGCCAGAAAGATGTAACCACTCGGATTGTCCACCTTGAGCGAGCTGGAAGCAAACCCTATCGCGAGATCGGACAAGAAGACCGCGCCGACAGTCAGAGTTGTTCTGGCTGTCTGCCGGAGAAAGCCCACGAACATCGGTGGGCAGAAGAAGGGAGTCGCGACAACCTCAACACTCCGCGCATTCGCAAAGGCATAGCCGGAGAAGGCAATTGACCTACGCTTCCGTAGGGCTGTTTGGAGATCTTGTAGCAGACGCGTTTGCTCTGGGGGCAATGCTTGCTCGTTACAGCCCTTTGGCAGCCAGGACCCTACCAGCGCGACAGCTTCATGCCACTTAATGTACGACGTTCTCACACGAAGTTCATCGAG
This sequence comes from Planctomycetota bacterium, assembly GCA_023481165.1. Classification (GTDB taxonomy): domain Bacteria; phylum Planctomycetota; class Phycisphaerae; order Sedimentisphaerales; family Anaerobacaceae; genus PLanc-01. The sequence continues at coordinate 9,021 of JAMCWO010000192.1, forward strand.
TTTCTCGGATTCCGTTGACCGAAAGAATGGAGCAATGTCCAAACGCGTACGTGCCAGGATCAAGTAGTAAACGCACTCGCTGGGCACGCCATGATCCTCTGCGATTTTCCTGCCAACCATGTACTCGCGCCAGGGCTGACGATCTCCGAGACCGCTCTCAAGTTTGACCTCGATTACCAAGACCCATTTGTCCGTTACAATCACCACATCCGGCTCTGCGATTTCTTCATGCGCATGCAGATGTGGCCAAAACAGAATCTCAGAACAATCCCAGTCAACGTCCTCTATGACGGGGGTCTTTACATTGGGGTTGAGCGAGGCAATATGAGACACGAAGCTGGCAAGAAAAGATCTTCTTGGCAGGTAATCCAGCACACCAAAGAAATCACTGGTAAGGATGTCCTCGATGTCCCGCCATGCGGGATCAAGCTGGGACATCTTCGACCACAACTCGGCTTTCAGCATATATCTCTGCAAGGACACTACGGACTATCACGGGCCTCTCAGGCTGTGCCCACCGTCGGGGAGCAGCTCTTCCTGCCCTTTGGCTGTCAATCCCCCCATAGTACCATCCGCATGAGCGGTGGGCAAGGCCACGGGGAATTCCTGGGAGAACCAGAGCGTACGCGGTCGTTCTTCCTGGTTCATCCACCAGGGCACCGTGATCTGGTCGGAGAACTTGATTGCCGTTCTTGCCGGATTGATTGTTCGGTTCCCGTGACTTGTTGACTGGCCTACTGACTGGGGCTACGATGGAGTGATGAGCGACGAAGCTATGGAAGATCAAGATAAGAAATCGAAAGATGTCCTGCCGGAGAATTTTCGCACGCTGGAAGAGTTCTCGGAGTTCTGGGACACTCACAGCACGGCGGACTATGAAGAGGTTATGGAACCAGTCGGGGTCGAGATAGACCTGGCCTCCAGCAAGATCTACTGTCCGGTCGCGAAGGACTTGCTGCTCCAGATACGTGAGCAGGCACGCAAACAAGGCGTGTCCACGGAGACTCTGATCAACCTCTGGTTGCAGGAGAAGCTTCGCGCTTCGGCGTAGAGGACGGACCGGGGAAGCTACCCGGTGCCGATCAAAGATGCGATCCACCACACGAGGAAACCCACTTCCACGAGGGCGTCCAGCACATAGACGAGGGAGATGATGCGCTTGAAGGCGTAGAACAGATCGATGGCGATCAGGCCGAGGGCGCTGGCCATGGCGAGCAGGATCAATTCCGGGGCGAAATGCTGCCGAATGCCGGCGATGATCAAGCCGAGTCCGATGACGAGCACCAGGACGCCGACGGTCTTGACCAGCCAGAGATCGGTCTTGCGCCCGGTGACCTTCTGGAACGACTCGATGTGCAGGAGCGGCCAGATCCCGGTGAGGAAGAAATAACACCCTTGTACGAGGGCAATCCCGGTCATCAGAACCCCCCAGTTCCTTTGGACAATGACCACGCCGCAGCGGCGGCAAGGATTCCGCGTTCACCTGTCGCTAATGATAGCGGATTTGCCGGTTTCTGCAAGCGTGGGAATATGGTTGGCAGACGTGGCGAGCGCGATCACGTCTTGCAGGGGCCTTCCCCCAGTTGTCATGCTGAACGAAGTGAAGCATCTGGCCAACGAAGGGAACCAACGCCTGTCATTGTGCTTGACCCAGATCCTTCGCGGCCGCTCAGGATGACAGGTGGGGCGCGCAGACGCCACGACGTCTGATCGCACATGACATGGCGGGCAGCCAATTCTGCGTGGGGGACTGTTTTGCATCCTTCGGGCAAGTTGGGTATGCTGGCGGGCCGACGCTGGAACGTACATCCGTTTGGAAAGGGGACTCGCATGGGGCAACAGGCAAAAGACTGGATTGTGAATAGGAGACTGGGGGTGGAGATTCTGGTCGTGGTCGCACTGCTGAGCGTGGGCACGCGGACGCAGGAGCAGGGGCGCTCGGCGAAGATCGTCACGCCGCAGGGTGTTCGCATTCTTCAGAATAAGAGCTTCGATGACAGCGACGAGGCCCGGCGGGAGATCCTCGATCTCTACAAGGACCTGCGGCTGACGGACGTGTTGGATGGAATGGACCTCGTTGGTTTGCAGGACATCGGCCTGATGGGCAACCGGATCAGACCGTTGTGGCGGGACACTGACAAGTTCACGCACCGCTTCGTGGGCTTTGCCATCACGGTCCGACACGTGCCGACGGATGTGCGGGTCGGGCAGAACTCGTTCCCGACGCTGGAGGGCTTTCAGAAGTTCAAGTCCGAGCAGTACGGCCGGGCGCCCGATGCGTGGGTCAAGGTCGCGCGGCCGGGCGATGTCGCGGTGATCGACGCCGGCGGCGTCCAGGAGTGCGGCTTCATCGGCTCGAACAACAGCCTCGGCTGGGCCGAGAAGGGCATCATCGGCGTGGTGACCAACGCCGGAGCACGGGATACCGATGAGATCATCAAGACCCGCCGGATCCCGGTTTATTGTGAAAACGCCTATAGCACCCGGGGCGTTCGCCCGGGACGGCTGATTGCCGAGTCGTACAACTTCCCGATCAATTGCGGCGGCGTAACGGTCTTTCCGGGCGACGTGATCGTCGCGGATGGCGACGGCGTGATCGTGGTGCCGCGCCAGCAGGCGCTGGCCGTCGGGCGGCTCGCCCGCGAGATCAACCTCGGAGACGAGAAGAGCCGCGCCACCCGGTTCCGGAAACTGGGCCTCCCGCTCGACCAGACCGTGGAGGTCAAGTGAGAGGCCCAGGGGCAACGCCCGGTGGATCGGATCCTTGGCATCACGGCTTGGTGTAAGAATCGCTCAGCGTCCCGCGCAGCTCACACTCCCGGCCCTCGCTGTCGAGGATACGTGTCACTTCGAAAGTCACCGTTCCGGGTGCGGTGAGCGCCTTGGTCACGAACAGTTCCAGGCCGCTGTTGTCCGTAGACCCGGTCACAGTCGCCTGATACATGCCGGTCCACCGCCCTGTGATGGTCGTATAGAGCACGGGCATACCGTCCGCGTCCTGAACGACTACGGTAGCCTCCGCCTTCCACTGGCCGCGCCGCAACGTGATCCACGGACCGACATCCGTAGTGACGGTAACCACCGGCCGCGTGCTCTGCTCCGTGATCTGGACCGTCGTGCTTCGCGTGTTGTTTGTGCCATCGTCGTCGCTTGTGTGATGGCTGGCCGTGAGCGTGTGACCACCCGTTGCACCACCCGCCGTATTCCAGGCAAAGGTCAGCGTGGTCGAGCCGCCGGCCGCCAGGCCGCCAGTGATGGTCCGCTCACCGATGGTGGCCGTCTGGCCACCGATTGCATCGGTCAACGTTACGAGGATATCCGTGCTGACGCCCCGATTGCCGATGTTGCTGACGGTTACGGCGATGTTCACGGCGGAGCCGAGAACGGCGGACGCCGGAGCCTCGACGCTGGTGATGGCGATGTCGGTCATCGCCGCTTTGATCTCGATTGAGGTGGTGGCCGAGTTGTTCCCGGAATTGTCGCCATCGTCAAAATTGTGGCGCGCGGTCAACTCATGCTTGCCCAAGCTCACGCCGGCCGTGTTCCACGAGAACGTCAGGGTCTGCGAGCCTCCGGCCGCCAAGGCTGCCACCGGTTTGCTGCCGATGTTTGCACCGGTCGTTGTGTCGTCCAAAGTCACGCTGAATTCGCCCACACCCTGATTGCCCACATTCCGGACGACGACGTCGATGCTGACCGCGTCGCCTTGGACGGTGATCGAGGGGGCGCTCACCGAGGTGATGGCGATGTCCGTCACCGGGTCGGTCTGGACGGGGCCGGCCCAGCCCAGATTCTCCGGGGCACCGTCCACCTCCGTGCCCGGCGCGGCCAACCGCAGGCCGCTCGCCTGGTCCTTGCCGCCGTCGATCAGGGCCTGTCGAATGGCGTAGACGCCGCTGGCGCTGGAGGCGGCCCCATGCTCGGCGATGTAGAGCGCGGCCAGTCCGGCCGCATGAGGGGTAGCCATACTCGTGCCGCTAGCGGTTTGATAGCCGCCGGGCCAGCAGGAGAGAATGTTGACGCCGGGCATTAGAAGATCGATCGCCAGACCGGGCGACCGCACGGGATTGCCGGCCACGACCGTGCGGCTGTAATTGCTGAAGGTGGCGAAGGAATCATCCAGCCCATAGCTGGTGGCCGCGCCGGTTCCACCGTGCGTGCCGTCGCTGTCGGCCAGCGCCGAGATCGCCGCGACCTCCGGGTAAGCTGCCGGGATCGTATCGTCGGCAGAGGGGAAAACGCCGTCGGCGCCGTAGACATCCTTGTGCTCATTGCCGGCGGCGGCCACGAAGACGATGCCCTTGCTGACGCAATTCTGGATCGCCGTCTGCAATTGATCGACCCGCCCCGTGGCCGCCAGACTCATGCTGGCTACCTTGATGCTCGGGTTGGCCGCCACCCAGTCGATCCCGGCGATCAGGTCGGACACGTACCCCGACCCGCTGGCATCTAGAACTTTGACGGCCCAGAGCCGCGCGCCCGGGGCGACTCCGACGACCCCGGTATCGTTGTCCAGGGCTGCCGCGATCCCGGCGCAGTGTGTCCCGTGGCCATTGTCATCATTGTAGTTATTATCCTGGTAGCCTACCGGAAAGATCCCGAGCAAGACGACCGTATAGAAATGAGTGCCTCCCACGATGGTCAGGTCCAGATGGTCGATATCGATCCCGGTATCGAGAATGGCGATGTTCACGTTGACCCCGCCCGTAGCGTGAGCCAGGGCATTCTGATCGGCCGCGATCCGCCGGACTCCCGTCGGCAGGGTCTGCGCGACAACGTGCACGGGAATATCGATCTCGACCTTCAGCACCCCGGTTTCGCGCTCGAGCGCCTGCCGGGCCAACCCCGGCGGAAGTTGGATCGAGAACCCGCGCAGTGCCCGCGTGTACACGTGGCCCAAGCCGCCTCCGGTCCTCTGGGCGATGGCGCGGCCCACCTGCGCCGGCTCGAAGCCCTCGGCCACCTGGACGATGTAGCTGTTGATCGGCCTTTGCGCCTGCCCGGCGGCGGCCCCGGCGAAACCAGTCGCCGCGGCGCAAAACAGCACAATGGCGGAGATTCTGGAATGGATCACGGCTTGCCTCCCTTCTCGAATGCAATCGAAGCATATTCTCCCCGCGGCTTCTCACGCTTCTCAAGCCGCACGGCGATCCCTCGATACCACACCCGCTATTGCATCGAATTTGTCCCGGAAGTCAAGTGTGCAAAACACGCATTTTTCGTCAGAATCATTTCGGGCTCAGACTCGGTGGAGGAAGGCCCGCTTTGCATCCTTGGGCCAAGTCGGGTATGCTGGCGGCATGAAAGTGATCCGCGTTCACAATATCAGCAAGTCCTTCGGCAAGCTGTGTGCCGTCAATGACCTGAGCTTCGAGGTCGAGGAGGGTACGTGCTTCGGCCTGTTGGGGCCCAACGGGGCCGGCAAGACGACCATGATGAAGATGGTCTACGGCCGCAGCAGCCGCGATAACCATGATGGGGGAGTCATCGATGTGCTGGGCTACGATCCCGCCCGGGATGAGCTGGCCATCAAGTATCTCTCCGGCGTGGTGCCGCAGGAGAACAATCTGGATGATGAGCTCAACGTCATTCAGAACCTCATGATCTACTCCAAGTTCTACGGCCTGCCGGGCAAAGTGGCCCGGGAGCGAATCGAAGTGCTGCTGGGGTTCCTCGAATTGTCGGAAAAGATCGAGTCGCCCATCAAGGAGCTGTCCGGCGGCATGCAACGCCGGCTGGTCATCGCCCGGGCGCTGCTGAATAATCCCAAGCTCCTGATCCTCGATGAGCCTACCACCGGCTTGGACCCGCAGGTCCGGCACCTGATCTGGGACAAGCTCCGCCAGCTCCGGGCCCAAGGGACGACGATCCTGCTGACCACCCACTACATGGAGGAAGCGTTCCAGATCTGCGACACGGTCCTGATCATGGACAAAGGCCGGAAGATCCTGGAAGACAGTCCCCAGCGGCTATTGCGGGAGAACATCGAAGCCTACGTCCTGGAAGTGCCCATGACCAACGGCATGCGGGGCTGGGGCGAGTCCGACTTGCCGAGCGTGGTTCGCCTGGACCGCACCGATGCGACCCTGCGGCTCTATGCCCAGGACATCGATCAACTCAAAGCCGTGGCCGACCGGCTGTCCGGCGGTCAATACTATCTGAGGCAAACGACTCTGGAGGACGTGTTCCTCAAGGCGACCGGGAGGGCCCTCAATGAAAAGCAGTAGTCCCGTGGCCTATCCCTCCCTGGCCCAAAGGCTGTTCAGCGTGTGGTACCGGCACGTGCGGGTTTACACGAAGAACCTCATCAGCAACGGTCTGCCGCCCTTTCTGGAGCCGCTGCTGTTTCTGCTGGGCGTCGGCCTGGGCCTGGGCAAGTACATCACGCAGAGCATGGAAGGGCTCAGCTACCTTGAGTTCCTCGGGACGGGTCTGCTGGTCACGGCGGCCATGTTCACCTCGGCCTACGAGTGCACCTTCGGCACTTTCATCCGCCTGGAGTTCGAGAAGGTCTACGACGGCATGCTGGCGGCGCCGATCACCGTCAACGATCTGATCGTCGGCGAGATCATCTGGGCGGGGACCAAGGGCCTGTTCTTCACGTTCGCGGTGCTATGCGTGCTGACGGCGTTCCGGATCATTCACCTCCCGGCGGGCCTGCTGGCGCCGCTGGTCGGCTTTGTCACGGGCGTGATGTTCGCGACGCTATCGCTGTGGGTCACCTCGTTCGTCAAGACGATCAACCATTTCAACTTCTATCTCACGGGCATCATCTCGCCGATGTTCTTTTTCTCCGGCGTGGTGTTTCCGATCAGCAACCTGCCGCCGTCGGTCCGCTTCATCGCGGAGATCGTGCCGCTGACGCACTGCGTGCGTCTGGCGCGGGCCGTCTGCATCGGCCAGTATCCGCCGAGCCTGCTCGCGAGCCTGGGCTACGCAGTGGTCTTCATCGCGCTGACCGGCTGGCTGGCCATCCGCCGGCTGCGACGCCGCCTGGTGCGGTAACACTGCCGGCAGATGGGATGCCTGGCCCCTCTGTCACCGCCGCGCAAGCAGGGGTCCAGGAAAGTCGGGGCGCGGATGGATTCCCGCCTGCGCGGGAATGACAAGAACCAACGTTCTTCCCGTGGATCTTCGTATCAGCGGCTCTCAGAACCGGTAGAACAGGCTGATGGAGAAGACCGGATAGAACCGCAGCACGCTCAGGTCATCCTCCACATCCTGTTCCTCTTGTGCCAGATCGCCCATGACGCTGGGTTCCACGGCGATCGGACCCGTGGCCCTGAGGGAGACGTGCGGCCGTCCGAGAAAGGCCACGCCCAAGTCGCCGACGACGCCCCAGCGTCCCTCGTTGCCGAAGGCATTGCCCCAGCCGATTCCGACATACGGGGCGATGTGATGAAAGGATGCCTTGCCGTGGACGGTGCCCAGGTCGGCCGCCGCATAGGTCGTGCCGCCGATGGTCAGCGCAGCACCGGACCCGGTGTCCAGGTCCATCCTGGTCTGGTTGAAGATCAGGCCGCTGCTGAGATGAAAGCCCTGGTGGAACGGGTACCAGTCCATCGTGAGGGGAAACGTCAGCACGCGCAGGTCGAAGTCATAGTTGACGTCGCCGATCTTGCCGCTGACCCCCAGGGGAAAGTACATCGCCCCGAAGCGGCCGTTGATGTCGGGCAGGAAATTCATCATCATCCCGCCGCCGAAGCCCAGACTCCCGGTTCGGCCGGCGAGGGCCAGCCCGCCGAAGTCCGCCGAGGTTGCCGCACTGAAGGAACTGAGGAGGACCAGGGTGATACCGAGGTGGCGTCGTTCCATGCAGACTCCTTTCTAATGCTACCAGGTGCGTAGGAGCGACGTGGTGCTCTAGCTTCTTTCTCGGTTCCAGCGGCGCGAAAACTTCAAGTGAAGTGAGCCCAACAGGGCGGAATATCGGCCTGCGCGCGAGGCGAACAGCCCAGACTGTTTTTTTGCGGACCGAAGCCTGTTATGATGGTTCGCAACGATAGTGGTAAAGGATCCGTATGGGGCAGATTGTTCTCTCGGGCGATGAGCTGGTTTGTATTCTCGCCGCCAATGCGCATATGCCGGAGCAGGTGGTGGGCGTGGAGACGGATGGCGACGAGATCCGGGTCCACGTGGCTACTCCGTTGCCTATCTTGCGGTCGATTCCGGTGCGGGTCCGGTTTGCGGGGTTTGAGCAGGGGCAGGTGGTGCTGCAGCTCATGACGAACCGGCTCATCGACAAGTTCGATTGGCTGATCAACCGGATGCTGGCGTCGCTCAAAGTCGAAGACTACGGCGGCCGCTGGGAATATCCCCGGCTCTACGTCGATGTGAATCGCTTACTCGAACGTCAGGTTCGGGGTGTTCAGATCGCCGAGGTGATCTTCCGCGAAGGGCACTTCCACATTACAACGAGCCATTTCGCGGCCGGGCTTCCAGGCGCACCAGAGAACGGCGCTCCATCTGCCCAAAGGCCCCCATCGTGATCCGCAGAATCATCAGCTCGACGGTATCTCCGGGAGACACTTTCTCCATCTGGATCGCGAATTCCGGCAGGTCGCGCGGCGTCATATTGCCGACTTGGAGAATCAGATCGCCCGGCTTGATCCCCGCCCGGGCCGCGCCGCCGCTCGCGTCCACCCCGGTCACAATCAGGATGGGGTACGCACTTTCAAAATTGAACCGGCGGGCCACGGCGGCCGTCAGCTCGGAAAGGTCCATCTGGAAATAGGTCTTCGCCAGGGCCCGGCCATCCGGCACGGGACGGGGAAGCATGGCCAAGTCCACGATGCGGCTCTTCGGGTTCTTCTCACTCGGCCGGACATAGCTCAGCCGGATGGGCTGACCCACCTCCTTGTCGATCATCCGGATATAGAAGTCGACGATGCTGTGCGGCTGGTGGCCGTCGATCTCCAGGATGAGGTCTCCCGTCGCGAGCTTCTTCTCATCCGCCGGACTGCCCTTGCCGACGCCGCTGACGACCAGCCCGCGAAATGGCCCCGCCGATGTCATACGGCCGATGGTCAGGCCCAGGCGGACCCGCCGCAGCTTCTCCGGCATGAGCATCTGACCGACGTTGTCCACCAGCGTGTCCACCGGAATCGCGAAACCGATATTCTGGGCCTCCGCCCGGATGGCGGTGGTGATGCCGATCAACTGACCGTTCACGTTCAGCAGCGGACCGCCGCTGTTGCCCGGGTTGATCGGGGCATCCGTCTGGATCAATCCGCGCAGCCAGAATCCCTCGGACACCGGGATGTCGCGTCCGACGGCGCTGATGACGCCGCTGGTGACGGTGTTGGCGTAGCCGTACGGATTGCCGATCGCGATGACGGTTTCGCCGATCATCAGGTCGTCGCTGCGGCCGAATTCGACAAACGGCAGCTTGCCGCCGGCGTCGATCCTCAGCACAGCCAGGTCCTTGCTCGTATCGGCGCTGATGACCCGTGCCTGGAATTCACGTCCATCGCTGAAAACCGCCTTGATGCGTTTCACGCCCTCGACAACGTGGGCGTTGGTCACGATGAAGCCATCTTCGTGCACGATGAAACCCGAGCCCAGGACGGCCACCTGCTGCTGAAACCGCGGTCCCCAGTCGAAGGCCGGCGGCCAGTCGAAGGGCGAAACACGTTGTGAGATCGTCTGCTCGCCGGAGATGTTCACTACGGCGTTGTGGGTCCGCCGGTAGACGGCGACCACCGGGGTTTCACGAGGGAAATGGAGCGGCTCCGCGCCCCATAGGTTCGCGACGGTGGTAAGGAGGATCAGGACGAGTGCTTGGCGCGGCGTTGTCAGCGAATTCATAAGGCAAATATGGATCTACGAGGCACTCCCAGACTCAACGTCTGCGATTGGGCATTTGATCGTCGGGCCGCCGGGGGCCTCTGGGCTGTTGCGGCTGGGGCCGGCGGGGCCGTTCCTTGCCCGGAACCTCCCGAATCTCGAATTTCCCCCGGGGCCTCGGTCGCGCGGGGCGTTTGGCGGCGGCTTTTCCTTTCTTGAGCACGGTCAAGGCGTTGCGGCTGATTTCGGCGGTGGCGGGATCCGGGTGCGCGGTTCCTTCCACCAAGGTCTGCTCGGCCAGCTTGCGCATCCGCCCCCGCATCTTGCGCAGCCCGTAGGCCGCGGCGCTCTTCGCACGCCGCGAGGTACTGACGAGCAGTGCCTCTTTCAAGATGTCCAAGCCGTCCTCCTGCATCCAGGATAGATGAAACGCGCTCTGCCGGACGGTCGAGATGTTCGACGCATACAATTGGTCCCGAAGCTTCGCCAAGAGCTCGATAGATGCTTCGTCCTTCTCACGCCCCGACGGTTGCCTCTTCTCCAGTCTCATAACACCACCTCCTGTGCGCATCGATGAGAGCATCCAAACTGCTGCGAGCGGTTGTGCGGTTGCTTCTCTGGAGACAAGGGTGCCTTCGCGCGTTTGGTGGGAATTGTGACCCGGCAAGATCCCCCAAGACTCCTCCGCAGACAACGGGCATCCGGTAGCTCCCCACCCACTCCATGCCTGGATATCAGCATCCCTGCCTATCCTCCAGCGAGAAGAGGCCCCCCAACCCGCGCGGTCGGGTCAAGAGCCCAAGCCCGTGTCTTGATCAGTTCATCCATGCCACCCGCCAATAGTGGTTCCGATTCGGCAACGGCACCGCACTGCATCGTATTGTCATCACAGCACTTGGAATTTGTCAAATGATTTTTTTCTGCCCCGGAACAAGGTAATCCCTGACATGGCTATTGTGGACGCGCCCGGCGGTCGGCAGACCACTCTTGCGCGGACGTCTTGGCCCGGCAGAGACTACCGCCGGCGGAAATCCCATTTTTGTGTAACAAACTTGTATTGGCGAGCGTCTGATTATTGTAGCTGGCGGAGGACCATGGAGTAGCTTTGCGCCGACGCATGGTGTATAGTGTCGGGTGGCTATCCGTCAGCGTGGCGTGAGGGGATCGAGTTCTGATCTGGTCCCGGCCGTCCGCGCTTGGAGCATCGGAGCAACGGACGGTGGATGCGTGTGCGGCTCTCGACGAGGTGTTTTGACCTAAGCTCTTGATTCGTATGGAGTTACAGACAGGAGTCGTTTCCTTTTGAGGGTATAGGATGGGGATCGAGGCGCGTGGTGGCGGTAGTACGGTTCGCAGGAGACTGGGCGAGCTGCTCTGTGAGAGGGCGTACCTGGATGAGGCCGCTCTGAATGTCGCTCTGGCCGAACAGAAGGTCAAGCACAGGCAGTTGGGCCAAATCCTCATTGAATTGGGGTACATCACGTCGGCCCAGCTTTGCGAGGCCCTTTCGGTGCAGGCCGGGATCGAGAAGGTGGATCTGTCCAGCGTGTCCATCGGCGGCGAGATCATCGGTCTGGTGCCCGCCGACCTCGTGAGCAAGTACAATATCCTGCCCCTGCGGCGGGAGAACGGTCGCTTGGCGGTGGCCATGACCGATCCGTTTCAGCCGCAGGTGATGGAAGACCTTCGGCTGGTCACCGGCTGCCTGATCGAGCGGTATTACGCCGAGCCATCCCAGCTTGAGCATGCCGTGCTGAAGTTCTATGGCAGCAACGTGGCGCGCATGTTGGACAACCTGGCGCCGGCGGAGAAGGGGAGCGAGGCAGATTCCGAAGACGGCGAATTCTCGCCCGCCAAGCTGCACGAGCTGGCCCGCGAGCCGTCGCTGGTGAACCTGGTGAACCTGATCATCTTCGAGGCCATCGAGTCCCGCGCAAGCGATATTCATATCGAGCCGTTCGAGCGCGAGGTCAAGATCAAGTACCGCATCGACGGCATTCTTGTCGAAAAGAGCCCTTCCTCGAAGCGCTTGCAGGCGGCGATCGTCTCGCGCATCAAGATCATGGCGAACATGAACATCGCCGAGCGGTTTGTCCCCCAGGACGGGCACATCGAGTTCATGGGCAAGAAGGGCCGCATCGACATCCGTGTCTCCACGGTCCCCACCGTCTGGGGTGAGGACGTTGCCTTGCGGCTTCTGGACCGGTCGGCCTCGCTGATCCGTCTCCAGGATCTGGGCATGAATTCACAGTCCCTGGAGGGTTTCTCCAAGTGTCTGACGAGAACACACGGAATCGTCCTGGTCACCGGACCGACTGGCTCCGGCAAGACGACCACACTCTACCCG
>JAMCWO010000319.1 GCA_023481165.1 Planctomycetota bacterium
AGAGCGCGCCGGTCCAGGGGCGGGATCACCCTGGCGTTCCGATCGACCAGGGGAATGAAGGGCCAGTTCCAGATGAGCCGATCAGGTCCGGCGGAGTCAGGATCCGAGTCGCTCACCCACACGAAGTTGGTGTTCAGTTCCAGCCAGTCGATCGTGCGCAGGTTCCCGGGGAGTCCTCTCTTCGTCTGCCACTTCTGGGCAATCTCCAAGTCCAGGGTGTCCCGCTGCTCGGCGACGGCCTCGCTGGCCTCATAGTGGACTGCCGTGACGGTAGGCGCGATGACATGCCGCATCTGGTGCAGGTCCAAGAGGCGGGAGTCCACCTCAGGATAGACAGCCCAGTAGGGCTGGGTGGCCATGCGTACGCCCCCTTCGCCGATCCAGATCGCGTCTTTGGGGGCCCCGGTCTCATCGTCCAGCGGTGCGTAGAAGCCCGCCCCATCATCATAGCCGAAGGTGCCCGCTACGAAAGGCACGACCTTCGACCGGCCGACGGCCAGCGGCAAGTCCAGCTCGTTGCGCGTGCCCGTGAACCAGAAGAATTCATCGGGCTCCCGGACAGGGTTCTCCGGGCTGAACCGATAGCGGAACTGGCTTACCTGATTGTCGCTGAAGAACGTGAAATGGTCGTCGAAGAGCGATTGGCCCGTCAGGTGGTACTCGGCGGACGGCAGTTCCTCCACCTGGTCCATAAAGTCGTTGATGCGCACCTTGCCAAGGAACGCGAGGCCCCAGTTGTCCTGGATACGCTTGAGATACAGCAGCGTCTCCTGTTCCTTGCCGACGTTGTACTCGGTGCGATAGAACTGCTCGAGGAAGTTCCGGTCCGACAGGTAGCTGGCCTCGGCGGTCAACTGCCAGCCGTAGGGAAGATACTGGCGGTGCTGAAGCAGGACGCGGCCGCGCAAGTCCTCCGGCACATCGACACCCTGGCGCGTCCGGCTCAGGCGGTCCTCGCCGTGATCGTCAATCACGTAGCCCAGGAACTTGCCGAAGTAGTCTTCCCGCTCATAGTTGACCATGACGCCGCCGCCCGGGCCGCGTTTGCTATAGTAGTCCAGGGCCAGCGTGCTTTCCGTCCCCGCCGGCTGGTGCAGGCCGAGAATCCGGTCCAGAAACCAGCGGGTTTCGAGCGACGCGCCGTAGGTGTTGTCGTACCCGGTGGCGACGCTGCGGATCGGCAGGTCGGGCCTTTCCCGGTTGGCGCGGATCTTCGGTAGACCCAGAAGCGTCACGTCGCCGTACTTGAACCGGACTTTCTTCAACTCCACCTCGTAGGCGCTGTCTTGGGCGACCGACTCCGGGCCCGCCTCCTGGGTCCGGTCGTTGAGGCGGATTTCGGCGGCCTGCATCGAGATCTGCGGCTTCCAGAACTCGCTCGTGGTCAGGACGACCTCGTCCCCCTCGAACTGATTGGCCCCCGTTTGCCGAAGCTCCTTGGCCCGCACGTAGATGGGGATATCGCGCGTCGCGTCGAAGCTCTTGAGCACAACATTTCGGGCGGTGCCGCGCTTGCGCTGCAGATCGTAGTAAAAATCGTCCGCATAGATCGTGCGCTGTCCCTGCCGGAAGACCACGTTGCCCGCGACATAAATCTCGCTGCCCCCCTGCAACTGCGTGGCGGACAGATCCGTCCCCGTCGGCGTCGCGCCCGAGGCCTTACGCCACACCACGATGCTGTCCGCTTCCACCTCGCGCAGCTCCAGGGGCTCCGCCTTCTTCCCGGTAGGCTGTTCCCACCAGATGTAGATGCGGCCGATCATCGTGATCAGCTCCTGCCCACCCTCCTGCGGCGTCCGTTCGAGCTTGAGTGGAACATCCGTCAGCGGCGCGTAATTGATCGTGTAGCCGACCGCGGGCTGGTTGGGCTCGCGCGCCCCGGTCGGGGTAGGCGCGGGTCGGGCCAGGGGTTCGGGCGCCGGCGGCAGATCGAAACCCGCCTTCTCGAAAGCGGAAATCGCCTCCTGGTACAGAGGCCACGTCCGCGGGTTGCCCGTTTCGTTCTTCTCGGCCGTGACGAAGATTTCGCCGTTGACATTGGTCTTGACCACGCTGGCCTTGTCGCGCTCCAGCACCATCTCCGCCAGATCAGCATTCTGCTCCTCGCCCACCTTGCGGCTGGAGACCCGGTTGACCAGATAGACTTGGACTTGGTACCCCTTGCTCGGGCGGCCGTCCGTCTGCGCTTTGCCCGGCGCGATCCACACCAGGGCGCGACGACTGGTGAATTGCCGCCCCCCCACCGTCATCGAGAAACCCTCTTGGCACAGGAGCAGATGCTGACCGGGCGCAACCTTGTGATTCAGGAGCACGCCCGCGGTTACGTGCAGGTCCCGACTCAGCCAGCGATCAGCTCCCGCACGGGGCTCCTCCCGTGGAGAAATCTTTGCGCTTGTAACGCCGGTATCCTGCTGCCCCCCCGTCTTGGACCGATCTGGCTGAGCGCCGGCACCCGGGCCGGCCAGCGCGACCAGCACGAGCAGTGCGCTCATCATCAGCGTCTTGTGTAGCATACCGGCGAGCATCTCGTACTCAGCAACTGGACCCGGATTCGGGCTCCCAAGCGCGAAATCTCGCGATTGGGGCTCCTTCCCCAATGCCACTTTCTCCCCTCGGAGATCCATGCTGCATCCGGCGTGGCCTGGATTGTCCGAGATTATAACGGCCCCAGATGAAGTTGGAAGTGCCAAATTGGAGGAATGTCATTGCGAGCGGAGCGAAGCAATCTCCCACCCGGCAGACTGAGATTGCTTCACACGTGAAACTTCACACTTCAGACTCCGCCCCTTGCTTCCCGTGCCGCCTTGGAATATAAGCGATGTCATCAGTTTCATGGATAGGACAAGTTTTATGGCCCAACACGACTATTCCGAGCATCAGCAGCGGATCATCACAAAATACTACAACCAACTGGACACGATCATGCTCCAGAAGCTCCAGGAGTTGGTCGGGGAACTCTACCTGGCCGACACGGATGCCAAGCGCAATCGCCTCTGGCAGAGGGTGCAGAAAGCGATGGTCAATCTGAAGGTCCCGGACGACATCGCCGCACACATCCTCGCCAAGAAGGACGTCGAGGCCCTCGCCAAGAATCTCGAGGACTGGCTCAAGCACGCCCAGGGAACCACAGATAAACGCAGATGAACGCGGACACCAATGGAGAAGACCAGGAGATGGTCTGCCGGTAACTGGGGTCTAACCGCAGAGGCCGCAGGGGCACGCAGAGCATAAGAGGCCGGCAACCACGGCCACGCAAGCCCGAAGGGCGACAGGCCCTAGCCCAGCCATTCATGGCTGGGGACCTTGGGCAAAGAACAAGATCAGTCCCGGCAGGGACGACAGAACCCCTGCGGCGCGTCCCCTTTCTTTCGCCCCTCCGGGGCTTTGGGGTCTGTGGCCCTTCGGCACCCGCCGTTGAAACGGTGGGCTATTCTCGGCCGTCCCGCTGGGACATAAGAATTCGTAGGGTGGGCTGTGCCTACCATTTTGCCCCTTGCCGTGCCGGGATTGGTGGGCACAGCCCGCCCTACAAAGCTGTCATGCTGTTGGCCTGAAGCGATTCACAGCCGCAAGAAGATCCTGTGACGGTAGAGGAACCAGAGCAAAAGCCATTTCAAGGCCAATGCCCCCAGGGGAAGCACCAGGGGCGCCAGCACCCCGGAGTGTTCCCGGATCCCTTGCACAAAGAGTTTCGCGATCTCGCCGAAAGGCACGATCGATTGCAGGAAGTAGATGGCGATGGCGTTGGTGCCGATCACCACGAAGAAGAAGGACCACCTCCGCAACCCGTGGACATCGATCACCCAGTAGAACAGGGCCAGCAGCAGGAGACTCCAGCCGCAGGCGAAGGTCACATAGGAACTGGACCAGACCACCCGCTTGATCATGGGGAAGGAGAAACTCCAGAGTATCCCGACCACCACCGCCGCCAGGCCGAGCAGAGCCAGTCCGGCTGCCTTGCGCTGGCCGGAGCGCGAGGAGCGTAACCACTCGCCCGCCAGGGAACCCCAGAGGATGATGCACACCCCGGAGCCGGTAGAGGCCGGGCCTTCATTCCAGAGACGACCGGAGATGATCTGCCCATCGATCCAGGAAGCCAGGCTTCCCTCCTCCGTGAAGACCCCGGCCCCATGCCCGGGGACCGGAACGAAAAGGGAGGCCAGCCAATAGAGAATGAGAAAACCTGCCACTACGGCGGCCCTTGTACGCCATGGCAGGTGCAGGACAAAGGGTACGGCGAAGAAGTAGCACAGCCCGATGTGCGCCAACACGCTACCCATAAAAGGCCAGTGCTCGAAACGCAGCAGGCCCCCAGGAATCGAGCCCAGCACCACCAGCAGGAGCGACCGCAGCAGGGTGTGCAGATACAGAGAGCCCAGGCGCTGGCCCTGGTCGCGGCGGCGCGCCAGAGAAAAGGGCAGGACGACCCCGATGACAAAAAGAAACAGGGGGTAGATCAGATCCTCGAAATGGACTCCCTCCCACTGGACGTGCTGCAACTGGCTCTGCAGTGTCAGGGTGAAGCGGTTCGGGTGCACCTTGGCCAAGGCGGCCAGCACTTCGCCGCCGCCGATGATCCAGAACATATCGAAGCCGCGCAGCGCATCGAGCGACATCAGCCGCTCTTTGGTCGTCGTCGCCGAGCGTGCCACCGCCAAGTGTTCCACAGGGACATCCATTGCCTGAATCTCCGCCGGCTTTATATTGGGACAGGCCCCCTAACGGGCCGCGCCGACCAATGACGTTCTCCAGCCATCAACCGAACCGGCACCAAAATAGCAGCCGGCGGCCATGTCTGCAACCCCGTGTTCCCGCCTTGCTGGGGCCAAAGAAAGGGGACACGCCGGAGGCAGCGATCAGCAGAGGCCAATAGAGCCGAAAAGAATGAAAGAAGAGGCAAGAACGAGAGGGACGTCCTGTAGCACAGCCGCCCTCGGCTGCACCAATGGGGCGGACAAGCCCAAAGAACAAAGGGCCGCGCCATGGTACTGCGCAGCCCTGGAAGGACAACGGTCGCCGGGACTCCGCTACAGCACTCTGCGTCTCCGCAGCCAGCCGACCAAGCCGGCACCCAGGGTACCCAGCACGATCGCACCGGGGGCAGGAATCGTCGGGAAGTTCGTGACATCGATCGTGGCGCGAAGGCCCTCATCGTAGTTGCCCACTTCGCCGACGAACAGATACATGCCCGAGGAGGTAAGCGTGGTCTGAGGGAACGCCGCCGTCAACATCCCGCCATCGCCCAGCGTCACCCAACCGTCGCTGGTGTCCACCGCCAGGGCGAAGCCATCGTAGGAGGCGTCGCGGGCGCGGATGGTCGCCGTCGCAAAGTCAATGGAGTTGTCGGCATTCAGACCGAACAGGATGCCTGGATGCAGCGGCGTGGGAAGATACGATGTCGACGGGCGAACCGTTCCGGGTGTAACATAGGTCTGCGGCGTCTCGAAGGGCAGGATCTGGTCGCCCGCCGTGGCCAAGTCGCCATCCTGGTCCAGGACGATGAAATCGAGATCGAATCCCGAAAAGACGCCGGCGGAACCGCCTCCGAGAACCGCGTCTGTGACCAGCACTGTATTCAGATCGCCCAATCCGATGCCGCCCAGATCGCCACGGAAGATCTGAGTTTGCCCGCTGGTTCCGTACCACGCCATGGGAACCGTGGCACCGGGCACACTGCCGGCCGTTATCAAGACCGCAAGCACGACGATCGCTGACTGTAGTGTTCTTTCCTTCATCCCATCACCCTTTCCTCTGTCTGCATCGCCTGTCGCTGCCGCCACAATCCGGTGTCCCCGACAGGTATCCGGAACATGCCATCCGTGGAATGCGTCTCCTCGGTAGAGAAGTCAAGATCACAGGGCCTTGGCCTGACTTCTTTGCCATTGGCGCGGTTTCCTCACCGCTAGATAGCAGTATACGGGCCCTCAAGGAATTTGTCAAGTGGGCGACTATGCATTTTCACAAAGGGGGATGTCCGACACGGCCAATTGGATATCGCCGCTCTGTTCCAGGCGAAACACTGGCTGGACGGCGGCTTGTGGGGCGGTCTGTTGGCTTATTTCGCACTGGCTATGCTTGCTGTACTCCTGGCCGGTGTCCGTTGGCCGGCGGCGCTGGATCTCGTTGCCTTGACGATCCCGATTCCCTGGATGGGGGCCAAGCTGGGCTGCTTCCTCAACGGCTGCTGTCATGGCCGCCCTTGTTCGCTTCCGTGGGCCGTCACGTTCCCGTCTGGCGCCCGCACGGCCCCGCCGGGTGTCCCTATCCATCCGAGCCAGCTTTACGAAGTGGGCTTCATGCTGATCGTCCTGCTCGTGTTCTCCCAACGCAAGTCCGACCGCTGGCAGGGCACGAAGCTACTGTGGTTTCTCGCGATCTACGGCGTGGGCCGGGCCGCCACCGATTTCCTGCGGGGCGACACGGAGGGCCCCCTCTTTCTCGGCGTGCTGAGCCTGACGCAAGTGCTGAGTGCGGCCGCCGGTGCAGTCGCCCTGATCCTGCTCCTGGCCCACGTACGCAAAGCCAACTGTGGCGTTGGGGTCCCCAAGGGAGTGTGACACCGAGGACCGCAGTGCCGCTGGGGATTCCATCCCCCAACCGCTGGGTCTTTCACTTTGGACTAATGGTAACCAACACCCCCCCAGTTTGGCCTGAGAATTTCGGCGCGTTTCGGCTCTTTGCGTCAACACGGGGGTGTCGAGAAGCGTCTTATTATGGTGAAATTATATAGTTCAAGCGGTCAGTCGGCAGTTCTCAGTTCCCGGCCAGGCGGGGCCATGGGAATCAGAGGTCAGCTTACGGCCTCCGACCTCTGGGCCTGCGCCGGGCCCGGTTGTCAAACAAAGCCAATTGGCCGGAGCAAATCATGCCAAACGAACCCAATTCCGCCGGTCGGCCGCGGGCCTGGAGAGTGAATCGTGCAAAACAAACCCAATTTGCACAGGAGCGACGTAAAGGGCAAGTCTTTTATGGGCAAAGAGTTATGGTGAATTGTTCAGCTAAACGGCCCCGGCGAAACAAAGCCAATTCCCGGCCGCGCCGCACGGAGCGAAGGGCAATCATGGGAAACAAACCCAATTGCCAGTCCATCGCAGCCCGGAGTCAGTGCAAACCCGCCTGTTCCGTCTATGTGTGGGCCGCCTTTCGGGGTATAATGCGGCGAATCGTCGGCAAAGGTCCGTCCTAACGGCACCGGCCCTGGCTGCTACGGAGAAAACCATGACACAAGCGACAACAGCGGAATACCCCCCTTCGGCGAAGGTCTATCCGACCGAGAATGCGGGCAAGTACAGTATTCTCGATATGCTGAAGTACTTCGAGGAGCACGGGGCCCTGCGGGTCTCGGACCTGCACATCAAGGTGGGTGCCCCGCCCGCCTACCGGGTTGATGGCGATCTGGTGAAGCTCAAAGGCCCGGCCGTCACGCCGGAAATTGCCAAACAGCTTATCTTCCCGCTGTTGAAAGAGCACGGCTTGCAGAAGCTCCAGACGGAGCATAGCGTGGACGGCTCCTATCGCATAGGGAACTTGCAGTTTCGCATCAACGTCTTTCGGGAGAATGACGGTTTCGCCGCGGCGATCCGGGCCCTGGCCCTCGATGTGCCCCCGATTGAGCAGATCGGCTTTCCCAACGATATCTGGCAGGATATCGTCGATCTCAAGGCGGGGCTGGTCCTGCTGACCGGGATCACCGGGGCCGGCAAGTCCACGACCATCGCCTCCCTGGTCGGGCGCATCAGCGAGAAGACCGCCTGCCGGATTATTACGGTCGAGGACCCGATCGAATACATCCTGCCGCAGAAGTACTCGATGATCTCCCAGCGCGAGGTCGGTCGGGATGTCAAATCTTTTCACGATGGCCTCAAGGAAATGATGCGGGAGGACCCGGACGTGATCTTCGTCGGCGAGATGCGTGACGCCGAGACCATCGCCATGACGCTCATGGCCGCCGAGACCGGGCACCTCGTCTTCTCGACCCTGCACACGCGGGATGTCACGGGCTCAGTCACCCGCATCCTCGATTATTTCCCGGAGGGCCGCCAGGCCGAGGTCCGCAACCAGCTGTCGCTGGGCCTGGCCTATGTCATCAGTCAGAAGCTGGTTCCGCGCAAGGATGGGCAGGGCCGCATCGTGGCCATGGAGATTCTCAACAACAACTACGCCGTCGCCAACCTGATCCGCACCGGCAAGATCGAGCAGCTCTACTCGCAGTTGCAGACCAAGACGCGCAACAAGTCCGATGAGAAGATGTTGACCCTGGAGAAGCACCTGTCAATCCTCGTCAAGGCGGACAAGGTGGACCTGCTCGAAGCCCAGAAGTGGGTGAACGATCTCAAGGCCTTCGTGGATTGCATGCAGCGGGATTGACGTGCGGTGAGGCAATGACAAAACAAGAGGACTGCTTCAAGCAGCCTCTACCGAAATGAAAGCCCGAGAAGGGTCATGTCATTGCGAGCATAGCGAAGCAATCTGGGCTCCCTAACGCGATGTATGTATCGCGTTTGGGAGCCCAGAGTGCTTCGTCGCTGCGCTTCTCGCAATGACATATTCACATTCATTCTGATGGGGGTTCTGAGTCAGAGGGATGCGTCGGCAGCCAGATTCAATTCGAGTGGGCGAGTCGTTCGCCCTCGTTGATCCGCGTGGTTACGAGGCCGCGGGTGATGCGGTGGCAGAAGGCGGTGTATTCCCGGTCGAGCTGGTCGAGGTTGGGTCCGATGTAATGCTCGAAGAGCTGGCGGCCGACCTGGCGGTTCCAGGGAATGGTGCGCGGGAGATTGCGGTCCGCGGCGGTGGTTCCGGCGGACTCATCGAGAGGCCACCGGCCCAGGAGGCCGTCCGCAAGCAGGCGGCGGTAAGAGTCCAAGCACCGGCCGGAATCAGCCTCGCGGAGAAAACGCACGAGCGCGTAGGATTCGCTGTAGAATGCCATCACCGCCTCATCCTGGTCCGTGGCGAGCGCCTCGCCGGGACTGGTGGCCACCAGTTCCTTCAGCGGGATGGGCTTGCCGTTGCTGAGTGTGTCCTTGAGCGCGCCGAGCCGCTGGGTATTGGCAGCAGGGTCAAAATGCAGGAGGCCCCCTTCGCTGACGCTGGTCTCAAACTGCATGGCGACCCCTTCATCCAGCCAACTCGGCAGGCGATATCTGAAGTGCCGGCTGTTGAACTGGTGCCAGCCCTCGTGGCCC
Organism: Planctomycetota bacterium; assembly: GCA_023481165.1. Taxonomy (GTDB): domain Bacteria; phylum Planctomycetota; class Phycisphaerae; order Sedimentisphaerales; family Anaerobacaceae; genus PLanc-01. The sequence goes on from JAMCWO010000319.1 coordinate 9,189, forward strand.
AATGCCGAGAGTGTCCGCTTCGGGCCGATATCGTAGACGACACAGGCGCCGTTGAGATAGTAGGCGCCGCTTTTGATTTTGCAGAAAATCGCGGCCTGCTCGCCCGCGAAGCTGTGCGTGAAGTCCTCCCACTGCTGCCGATCGGCGAACAGGTAGATCTGGAAAGGACTGGCGGTGTCGAGAGGCTGCGGGAGTTGATCGTTGTAGCCGCTATAGGCGGACTCGATGAATCCGGGGACCATGCGGAGCATCAAGGGCTCCGTCATGGTCGTGAAGATTTCGTAGTGCCCGGTGGTGAGCTTGAGTCCTGGGCCGTACTTGCTCTCCCACGGCTCCACCGAGACCATGGCCGGCAAATGCTCGCTGCGCAGTCGCTCCAAGAGCACTGCGCCGTCCTGCCGGGCTTCATCTCCGCGCGCCGGCATAGTGCGAGCACGGTACGAGGGTGTGCACCCGGCCAGGCAAAGCGTGGCAAGAATGAGAGCTGCGCGGAACTCCCGCATCATACTCCTCCTCCATGGCGAATCAGTGTGAAATCTGAAGAAGCGATGATCTCTCATTTGGGACTTCAGACTTCACACTCCAAACTATCTCAAATTATAGCAAATCTCGGCCGTGAGCGGTACTACTTTTCGTCTCTCATGCCCAACCGGCGTCCGGGAAGGAGGCGATTACGGGACGCGCAGGGGTCAGGTGCTTTCCGGAGAAGTGCCGAACACCTCAGCGGTGAACAGATAGACTTCGGTCTTGGGGTCTTTCCAGGCATCGGGCGGCAGGCCCGCTTTGTGGGAGCAACAGGAAGACAGGAACTCTTCCGAGGTCCAGCCGGTCTCCGTCGCGACCTGGGGCAGGAAGCAGCCGGAGGCATAGCCTCTCTTGATGTAGATGCCGTCCACCCCGAGCCGCAGAGCCAGCGGATTGTCCGTTCGCTCCAGCGGAGACAGGACGGAAATCTCGATCTCCAGGTCCCGCAGGTCCCAGGCGGTCAGGGGGTGATCGAAGAACCGCGGGTCTTTGGAGGCGGAGGCTTCCGCCATCTCCACCACCAACTCAACCAACGGCCGATCGGAGGTGAATTGGCCGATGCACCCACGCAGCCTGCCCCGGGTCTTCAGGGTAACAAAGCACCCGCAGCAAGCCGTCAGGGCCGGCTCATCCAACTGCGGTTGCGGCAGCGGCACGCCGGTAATGACGGCCTTGACGGTCTCCCGCGCGATCCCGAGCAGTGTGTGCCTCTGTGCTTCGTTCATATGGATCAGGACTCTCTAAGAATCGCTTTGCTGCACGCTGTCGACCGCTTCCTCCACCGGCGGACGTCGTCTCTCCTTCCAGATTTCGATCACCGCCGGAAAGATCGAGATGATGATAATCGCGATAATGACGAGTCCGAAGTTTTTCTGGACCATCGGGGTATTGCCAAAGAAGTACCCCCCGAAGGCAAAGAGCGTGATCCAGAGAAGACCGCCGACCACGTTGTAGGTCAGAAAGTGAGCATAGCTCATCCGGCCGACCCCGGCTACGAAGGGCGCGAACGTCCGGACAATCGGAACGAAGCGCGCCAATACAATGGTCTTGGAGCCGTACTTCTCATAGAACCTGTGCGTGCGCTCGATGTGCTCCTTCTTGAGGAACCACGCCCCCTGCTTCTTCAAGATGATCGAGCCAAAGTACTTGCCGATAGCATAGTTCGCGCTGTCGCCCAGGATGGCCGCGATGGACAGAACCACGAATACCCAGCCGATGTGCAACGAAGAGTCTGGAACGGCGGCCAGCGCACCCAAGGTGAAAACCAGGGAGTCGCCCGGGAGAAACGGCGTCACCACCAGGCCCGTTTCCGCGAAAATCACCGCGAAAAACACCAGGTAACTCCAAAGGCCGACGTTCTCCAGGATCACGCCAAGGTATTTGTCCAAGTGGAGGACGAAATCAATGATTGTTCCCATAGACTACCCAAGGTAGTCGGCCGCCAATACAATGTCAACACGCAAGTTCGGCGAACGCCATAACATACGAAGGCAGAGCGTCCTCTGGTTGCAGACGCGGGCAGGATATGACCGACACAAAACAGTTCGAGCAGACGGGCGAGCGCCTGCTGGTGCGGGCTCCGGCCAAGCTTAACCTCAGTCTGCTGATCGCGGGCAAACGGCCGGACGGCTTCCACGCGATCGAGACCATTATGGCCAAAGTGGACTGGTACGATGAGATCCGGATCGAGCCGGGGCGGACGGCGGCGATCGAGTTCTTCTGCACAGGACCCCGGTGGGCGCCGCAGGACCAGACCAACCTGGTGTACCGGGCGGCAGAACTGATCCTGCGCGAAACCGGCCCGACCCGTGGCGTCCGGCTGACCCTCGTGAAAAACATCCCCGCCGGGTCCGGATTGGGCTCCGCCAGCAGTGACGCAGCGGCGACCCTTCTGGGCCTCGACAGGTACCTGGACCTCGGATTGTCCCGGAGCCGCCTCATGGAGATGGCCGCCCGACTGGGCAGCGATGTCGCTTTCTTCCTCCACGGCCCCCTGGCCTACTGCACAGGACGCGGTGAACAAGTCACCGAACTGGCAGGCGAGTTCCCCTTCGCGGCCGTCCTGATCCTGTCCGACGTAAACTCCTCCACCAGGGAAGTCTACGCGAACTATCGTCACGACCCGGTCCTCTACGAACAACTGCATGCCAAAATAACCGCATTCCTGGATGCAAATAGGATTGATTCTGTTGCCCGGATGTGCGCTAATATGCTCCAAAGAAGCTGCTTTCAGCTTTACAAGGAACTCGGCGAACGGAAGCAAGCCATCGAAGCGCTGGATATTGGCCCGGTCTGCCTGAGCGGCAGCGGTTCCACCATGTTCCTTCTCTTCGAGCGCGGCGATACCGAGCGCGTGGAAGCGGTGCACGAGACCCTGACGAGAGAGACAGGCTGTGGAAGCACTGTCGTGAGGAATAACCAATGGTAGGGTTTGAGCGAGGCAGGAGACATGGAGATAACGGAGGTCCGAGTCAGGTTGGTGCCGGATCGCGGCGACCGGTTGAAGGCATTCTGCTCGATGACGCTGGACGATGAGTTTGTCGTTCGCGACATCAAGGTCATTGAGGGGGAGGATGGATATTTCGTCGCGATGCCGTCCCGCAAGATGAGCGACCATTGCGCCAGGTGCCGAGGGAAGAACCATCTTGGCGCGCGGTTCTGCAGCGACTGCGGAACCGCGTTGCCCGTCAATCGGGCCGAGAAGGACCCGCGGGGCAAAGCGAAGCTTCATGCCGACATCGCCCACCCCATCAACACCAGATGCCGAAAGCGAATCCAGGATCGATTGATACTCGCTTTCAGGGAGGAATTGGAGAGGTCGAAACAGCCCGGCTATCGGCCGGTGGAGACAGACGATGTGGACGATGAGGTCCCCGACGTGACCCGGCAATCGTAACAGCCACCGCCACGGCTGTCATTGCCCCTTTTCATCGGGCCAGCCACACCTTCCTGCGCGCTGCGGGTGTCCGCGCCGCAGGGGCCGATCAGGTAATCAGATCTTCCAGCACTTTGTCGAGAACCTCATCCAACCGCTCGGTCAGGTCGTATTTGCCGGCCGTGATCTGCCGCCGCAGGCGCAGCACCTTTTGCTGACGAACCTCCGGCAAAGAGGCAATCTTCTTCAGCACCTGTCCCAAGGGCGTATGATGGATGTTCTCCAGGATCTGTTCCATGATCAGGTCCCTATCGCGGGCCAGATCCGTTTCCAGAGGATCGGCCCACGGCCTACTGCCTTTCGCAAAACTGTTTGGATCAAGATCCGGCATCCGCCTTCCCTTGCTAAAAAACCCGCCTTATACGTGTGCCCCCGTCCTCTGGGCAATTCCCGATACCACTATATGTTGTATGCCTCGCAATTCCTTCTGAGGCTTGAAACACTATTGATATCGACATGTCGCATACCAAAACTTTAGAAAAGTTTCAGTTGGAAGAAGCATGTTTTTTGACCATCAGAATGGCTCCAGACAGGCCAAAAAAGCGGTCTGCCAATGTTGATAGGCGTGTCTTTCGCCGCTCGGAACCCGCCTGCTGCATCTTGAGCAAAGGCGTTCTATATGCCGGGCGATAAGATAGGCAACCTACTATATATAGTGATATCAAAGATTCCCGAATTGTAAAGGAAGGACGGCTCGGCAGGCTGCGTACCCGGGCCGGTTGGCCGGCTCGGCTCAGTAGTGGTACATGAAACGAAGATCCACGTTCCACTGATCTGGCGTGCCCTTGTTCTTGGTGAGTGTGATGGCCTCGCACTGAAGAGTCGCCCACATCGATTGCATCGTCCAAAGGAACTTGGCCGCCTGAACGATGCCGACGTTCTTGAGTTCCACCCGTGCATCCTGGCGTTTCTTCCCGCCGGAAACCATCGTGCCGCTGCTGGTGAACGGGCAATTGCTGGGCGGAATCTTGCACAGGTTGGCCACCCGAGCCACCGCATTGCCATAGTCGAATGAGGCAGTAATCTGGCCCTTCTCCGGCGTGATGTTCGGCCGATCCGGATCAAGTTGCAGGATATCGATGACACGCGCCTGGCCTTCGACGCACAGTCCCCCTTCGATCTCGCGGTCATGTTCCGCACGCGGCAGGTAGAATCCCCAGACCAACAGCGGCCACAGGCCCACCAGCACGGGAATCAGCAGATAGTACAACATCGGGTTCTTATAGACCTCTCGCATGGCTCAAGCCCCCTTCCCCTTGTTGAGCGGCACGAGGGTGATACTGAACGTATCCCTTCCACCCTCGGTATTCACGCTCCGCCGGTCGATCTTCAGGCCCACTTTCTCCATCGCCGCCCCCATCACGTTTACGGTATTCTCCCGGCTGGAAGTGTCGCCATTGACGACGATGCTCGTGCCCGTGATCGCAATCGAGCGGATATTCAGGTCCGTCTGGCGGGCACAGCCATTGATCCCCTGGAGCACCAACGTCAGTTTCGCGGCAATGGACCCTTGCTCCATCACGCCCGTCTTGTCATTCTGCAGACGCCGGAGAGTCGATCCCAACTTATCGACGCCCTGCTTCATCGTCACCGGAAGCTTCGTTTCGCCCGGCATGACCGCCAGGTAGTCCAGTTCGAGTTTGTCCCGAAGACTCTCGCGCTGTTTGTTCACCCGAATCAACTGGGAGTGGAAGAACACGCCAACCGTCAGCAGGAGAATCGTCACGGAGATGCTCAGAAGCCGCACCCGGTTCTGCAGCTTACGTTTGCGGCCGAGATAGGGCATGTGATCGTTGCGCAGGTTGACGCTGTCCACCTTCTCCGCCGGCGACAGCGCGGCCCCGCAGGCGAGGGCAAAGTCCACGGCGTTCACGCCCTCCCGGATCTCGTTCGACTTCACGCGGGCCAGAGCCGCCGGCTCGCACACGCTCACCGCCAGTCCCGTCCCCTCGTGGAGGGACTCGGTGCGAAGTCCGCCCTGGGCATCGAAAACACAGAGGCGGCCCACGGGATGAGCCGTATCGGCGAGAGCCGTCGTAACCAGGGTCTCGCGGGCCAGCACCGTGGTCCTCTCTTGCGCAGACCCCAGCAGGAATGTCCGCAGCACAGAGGCTTGCCGCAGGCCGGACATCACGACAAGATAGCCACGGCCATCGGAGAGCAGCGCATACAATGTACTCTGGTCGGACGGCTCCGGTATTTCGGCGTACTCGACCAGATACCGGGCCAGGCAACACACATCGGGGTCCACGGCCACCGGATCGATCCGGTGGCTTTGCAGCGACAGCAGAATATCCGATAGTATCGCCCGCGGCGCGGTAAAGACGTCGAGATTGGCCCCCTCCTCACCGGGCGACGCAATGCGAAAGGAAACCGCCATCTCCGAGATGTCCGTCGCGAGCGCCTCTTCCGTATCGAAACGCACGGTGGCCGCGATGCGCTTGGGATCGCTGAATTCGCTGTGCACGACGTGCTGCATGAACGAAGCGCAGTCCAGGGCCACTCCCACGTCGGTGAACTTGACCTTGCGCTGGCGACACATCTGGACAACGCGATCCGCCAAAGCCTGCTGCCCCTGCTCCTCGCCGTCCACGGAGACGGCAAAACAGTCGAGCACCTTTCTCTCACGCCCCGGGGGCGCCAGGCAGACCACGGTCGCCTTGTTCTTGCTCCAGTAGATTCCCAGGTGGTTTCCAGATTCCACGATTCACCATCTCCTACGGTATAGCGGCCCTTGTCCTTTTGTCGTCCAAAGCGGCCCCGGCATTTACTCGGCCCGGACCGAGAGGACGCAAGTCCTGCACCCATTAGACGTTAAGCACCGACCGATAAGAATCGGCCGATTCCCCGCGCCGGATCAGTCCGAAATCACAGCGATCTGCTGCACCTTGTCGCCCTCTTTGGCCACGGCGGCGATCGCGGTCACCTTGGCCACACCACTGATTGCCGTGACGCGAACGGTAAATATGGTGCTCCGGACCGCGATGAAGGTCCGGCAATCGTCCAAGGCCGTGGAGTACCGGGGCGCTGCCTGCTTCAACTCGTTGACATCGGTGATCGGCTTGACCTGCCGGCGCTGAATGATCTCCTGCGCCATCTTGGGGGCGTCCGCCGCACTGCCCAAGGTCAACGCCGCCTCCAGCACCTGCCGGGGGGCGGAGTTGATATTGACATTCCTTGTCGCCCACAGCCCGAGATACTTCAGCGCGGACTCCTTCCGCGTGTCGCTGGCGATGCTCGGACGCGCGAGCAGGTCTTTGTTGATGATGGAACTGTGCAGGAGCTTGGAGTATTCCTTGTTCTGCCGGTCCATTTGCTCCTCGACGGTGACAGGCTTGCGCGTGATGGTCCGGCGGGCGATCGTGCTGAGCGCGCCGGGGGTCGGCGGCCGGGTGATCTTGCTCTTGAGGGCCGCCGGCGGCTCAACCGCCTCCGTCTCCTGCTTGAACTCGGTCTTGAACGGCTTCGTCTTGCCGATCTTCGCGAAACCTTCGTTCAACAGACCGATCTCCTCGGTCGAGTACCCCATCCACTCGCAGAACGTCGTCCATCCCGCCGCCACTTCGGGCTTGAGCTTCTCATCCGCGATCATCACCCAGCCCAGGGGGTACTTCGCATTCTCATCCTCAATCTCGATCTTCACCTTGGCCGATCCGATCTCGAGTTCCATCGGTTCGGTCACCAAGGGCCAGGGTGGACCGTAGGGTCCTCGTATCTGGGCGTGCAGCGCGTCGGCGCCAGACGCATTGTTCGGGTCGTATTCGTTCGCATCGTTGACATCGTTCACGTCCCCGAGCCGGGCCGCCTTCTTCTTTGGCTGTTTCTTCGCCGTCTTCTTCTTGGCGTCCTTCTTGGCGGCCTTCTTCCCGGCCTCTGTTGTGGCGGTCTTCCTGCCGGCCTCTTCCTGTGCCGCCGCCTTCAGGGAATCCCGGTCCGGCGGTTGGGTCGCGAGACCTTCCTGCACGAGATTGCTGTCGGCCGCCCATTTCGCCGCCGCCGCCTGTTCGAGAAGCTTCTGATATTGGGGCTCGGTGAGAGCAAAGACGTCCGAGAAATCCGGCTCGTTGGGCCGGCTGACCAGATCGAATTGCAGGCTGCCCATCGCAGCCAGGGCGTACTTCAGACTGGAAGCGCAGGCATGTCGGGCGATGCTGTAGTCGATCATGAATTGGTCCCGATGCCGGCGCGCGGCCACCTGGACGCACAGGGTGTACCCCAACGTGGACAGGATCACCAGAATGACCAGGGTGACGAGGAGGATCACCCCGTGATGATCCCGCCGGTTACCTGGACCGTGTTGGTGTCGTCGTTCGCTCATTCGTCCTGCGCTGATTGGCCGGTTGTTCTTTGGGTGATTGCCCTTTGGAGGCCGGCTCTTTGTTCGATTGCTTGTCGGACGACGCGGCGTTCGGGTCCGGGACGCCGTTGGCATCCGCCCTGGCGGCCATGGCAAACGCGATCTTTCGCATCGGATCGATGGCCACCGTCCGACTGACCTTGTCCTGCTCGTCCACGTCATAGCCCCCACGGACCGTCTCATACGGTTTGGCAAAGGAGATCGTGATCCTGACGCCGGCCGGCGGCGGCGATGCCGGCCATTGATCGACCAACTGCTCGCCTTTGCAGGCCTGAATCTGGAAGAAAGTCACGCCGCGACAGATCGGGATGAAGGGGGAGAACTTCTCCACCTCGTCGCGGTTGTCGTCGAGAAGCTTGTCCTCCTGGGCCACACCCTCGTAACTGCGGTAGATCATCAGGCCCGGCGTGTGCCCCTCGTAATCGTACCCCGCCCGCCAAGTGATCTGCTCCAGAGTCTGCTCTTTGTTCTCGCTGTCGTGATACGTCCGCCGCAGGACCAACTCGGCCCGCTGGAACTTGTTGTCAAACCCGTTCCTGATTTGAATGGTCGTGTCGTCCGCGCTCAGGGTGCGGCCCAAGTCCTCGGCCATCAACTGCAGGACCTCCGAGGTCCACGCGGGAGCGTCAATCTTCCGCAAAACCGCGTCCGCCGCGCCGCTGGCCCGGCTGTAGATCGTCAGAATCGCCACGAGGATCATCGAGCCGATGATCACGACCGCGAGCAGCTCGCCCAGCGAGAACCCCGCTTGGCGCCTGCTCAGATGACAATGTCTGACACGCTGCCTCATTGCCGCCGCCCGTCCCCAAGGTCCCTGACCTTCTCGAACAGATTGTTCGGGAGCCCGGTCCCCCCGGTCTGTTCCGACTCCTTCAACTCCGTTCGCAGCTTCATCGCCAACTCCCGGACCGATTTGACCTGTTGCGCCTTCTGTTCCGGCGTGGGGTTGCCCTCGGCCTGGATGAACACATCCAGGTTGTGGCGGAGGAACTTGTCGTCGTCGGTCTTCACCAAGCCGTTCTCAAGCCACTGCGCCATGGTGTCCGCGTCCACCTTGGCGTACGTAGCCGCTTCTTGCTCGGTCTCGATGATCTGCTCCACCGCGAGCTTCTCCAGATCCTGCTGGCCGACAAGCTGTCCGGCCTGCTGATCGTTCAGTTGGGTGATCCAGTGAGTCAGCTCGATTCTCTGCGTCTCGCCTGTCGAGTCCACATATTCCGCCGAGCAGACCGCGCGGACCCACATCTGGCCCGTGACCGGCTCGGGAAAGCCCTCGACTACCGTCTGCCAGGAAACACCGGCATACCGCTCGCTCGTCCCGTATTCCACCACCTCGTCCACGGAGTCCCGGGCGAGGATCTTCTCCAGATTCTCGCGGGCCAATCCGAAGGCCTCCATGCGAAGGGCCGAATCCGAGGCCGAGGACACGCAGCGGTCGATCACGACCAGCACGCTGGACGCGGCCAGTCCAAGGATCGCGAGAGCCGCGATTACTTCGAGCAAGGTGAACCCCGTTTGAGGCCCCCGGCCCACCGGATCAAACACTTGCGATTTGTCTGCCCGATCGATCATAGCGCGTCACAGGAATGGGACTTCCTCTTTGGCTTTGGGTCTCATCAAGGGCGGGTCGCCTTCGATCAACTGCACGATGGGAGTCACCCGGTTGACGATCACGGCGTAGGGGTGCTCGCTCTCATCGAGGAACACGACCTTCCCGCCGTACTGCCAGCCGGCATGGCCGGCGCGAAACCGCGTCTTGTCTTCGCTGGTGTTGGCATAGGTGCCGTCGTCGAACTCCACGTAGGCGACCTTGCAGTTGCCCCGGAATTCGCCCTGCGTGATGATCTGCTCCTCCTGAACCGGTGCCGTCAGATCGGAGCCGGTCAACTCCCGCAGCAGATAGGTCTGGTCCGCCAGGTTGATGATCATCTCGTACCGGTTGCCGCTCTCGGCAGCGTGCGAAGCCGCCATCTGCATCAGGGAGACGAAATCCTGCACCTGGGCCTTGAACGTATTGCGGCGCAACACGTCAAACAGGTTCACTTGGGCGATAACAACAAGCAGCGAGATGAACGACAGGACGACGAGAAGCTCGACCAGCGTCAGCGCCTGGACGCGCACACAGCCCGGTCGGAAGACCACCGACCCGGGCTGTGACCTTGGCTCATCCGCGTAACAAACGCGGAGCCGATCAGTTGGCGTCGGTGCTGAGCAGGTCCGCATTGTAGCCCTCGCCCCCTTCTTGGCCATCGGCGCCCAGGCTCTTGATCGCGAAGGGTCGGCCGGATTCCGGAAGGAGCTCCAAAATGAAATCGCGTCCCCAACCATCTTTGGGAACCTCCACGGTTTCGATGTAGCCACCCGGCCGCCAACCGGTGACGTCGGCGGGCTGCTGGACGAGAACGGTCAATCCCTCCTGCTCCGTCGGCCAGCGACCGGTGTCCATATGGAACTCATTGATCGCGGTGTGCAATTGCCGCAGGCTGGCCTTGGTCACCTTCACCCGCGCATCGTCGACCCGACCCACGAAGTTCCGTACCACGACGGCGGCCAAGAGGCCAAGAATGATCAGCACCGCCATGAGCTCGACCATCGTGAAGCCGCTTCTCTCGTGTCTTTTCCTGCTATCCTTCATAATCCTTCTACTCCAAACAAGCCTTAACGCACCGACGCGGAAATCTGCAGGATCGGCAGGATTGTCGCGTAGGCGATCAACCCGACGACGCCCGCCATGAAGATGATAATCAAAGGTTCGACGGCGGCACTCAACCGCTCGATCACGACATCTGAGGAGGCCTCGAGGTTTTCGCTGATGTTCTTGAGCATCGCTTCGAGTTCGCCGCTCTTCTCCCCCACGGCCACCATGTGGGCAATCGCCGGATCGATCACGCCGCTGTCCCGCAGCGGGGTGGCAATGTCGGCCCCGGCGAGAATACGCTCCCGCGCCTGTTGGATGGCGCGTCGCATGAGCGTGTTACCCGTCGTCTCAGAGACCACGCGGAGCGATTCGGCTACCGAGAGTCCGGAGCCGATCAGGGTCGAAAGGGTCGAGGCGAATCGGGCCACCACGCGCTGCTTGATCAGCGGCCCGAAGACGGGCAAGGAAAGCAGGAATCGGTCCCGTAGGTACGCGCCCCGCTCCGTGCGGAAGAACCGTCGGGACGTCATGACGATCAGAACGAGCGCCGCCAGGAGGATCAGCACGCGCCAGCTCGTCAGCACGCCGCTGAAGTTCATCAGTTGCTGGGTGATCCACGGCAATTCCTGCCCGGCCCGCTTGATCTGCTCGCCGATCGTCGGAATCACTTTCGTCGTCAGAATCAGGATCGCCAGCAGACAGAACGCCACCAGGACGACCGGGTAGATCATCACGGTCAGCACCTTCGATTCCACCCGCTGGCGCTTCTCCATGAAGCTGGCGATGGTCTTGAGGCTCTCGCCCAGCGTGCCGGTGACCTCGCCGACGCGGACCATGGCCACGTAGATCACGTCAAAGTACTTGTCGTAATCCTTCAGGGCATCGGTGAACGATTCGCCGGTGACGACGCGGTCGCGAATCTCGGTCAGGGCGGTCTTGAAGCGCTGATTCGGCGTCTGCATCGTCAGGACCGACAGCGCCTCCGTCAGCTTGATGCCGGAGTTCAGCAGGGTGGCAAGCTGCTTCGTGAAGTCGGTGAGCTGCGACTTGCTCATTCCGCGGAAGAACGAGAGGGCCGCCCGCTGCTCTTCGACGCCGGAAGAGACCTCCGTGATGGACGAGGGATGCACGCTGCGCAGCCGCAATTGCTTGCGTGCCGCGAAGGGGCTTTCGGCGGTGATCGTCCCTTTCACCTTCTTGCCGCTGCCCGCGATCGCGCTGTATTGGTATCTCGGCATAAGAACATCCGTCGATCCGAGTTAGATCATCGGTACCCCTTATTGTACGTCGGCCTGGGTCACCCGGAGGACTTCGGCCACCGTGGTGATGCCGGCGAGCACCTTGCGGGCCCCATCCATCCGCAAGGTCTGCATGCCCGCCTCCAGCGCCAATCGCTTGATTGTACCGGCGGTCTCGCGTTTGTATATGAGGTCCT